>NZ_JACYUI010000006.1:0-338763 GCF_014841665.1 Pseudomonas sp. CFBP 8772
TAAGAAGTTTTCAAAGTTTCCTGATCAACTTCAACCACTTGCGCTTCGTTCGACTTGGCATCTCACGTCAGCGGGAGGCGAATTCTACAGCGTTACAATCTGCTGTCAACTGCCTTTTTCACCGCTGTTGATTCAAGCATCTGAACCGAAGCATTCCTCGCTACTTACTTCGTCCAACTCCTTGATTATCAAGGAGTTTTCCGTTTCGTCTGCGCCGGAAGTGGGGCGAATTATAGACAGATCCAGGGGGGCGTCAACCCCTAATTTAATGAAACTGTCATATCGATCAAAAATAGCTGACGGGGTGGCCAAGTTTGGGGACTTGCCCACCCAAAGCTTTAAAGACTAGGGAATGCGAACTGCGATGCCTCGTGACTGGCGCGCTGCGGCCACCGCTGTGTGATGGCTTTGCGGCGGGTATAGAAACGAACGCCATCCGGGCCATAGGCATGCAAGTCACCAAACAGTGAACGTTTCCATCCACCAAAGCTGTGATAAGCGACAGGCACAGGCAGCGGAACGTTCACCCCAACCATACCCACCTCGATCTCATCGCAGAACAAGCGGGCCGCCTCACCATCGCGAGTGAAAATGCAGGTGCCATTGCCGTATTCATGGTCGTTAATCAACTGCATCGCATGTTCAAGACTGTTCACACGCACAATGCACAGCACCGGCCCGAATATCTCTTCTTTATAGATACGCATCTCGGCCGTGACATGGTCGAACAGGCAGCCACCCAGAAAGAATCCATCTTCATGTCCGGGGACCGTGAGCCCACGACCATCTACCACAAGCTTCGCACCTGCACCCACGCCGTCTTCTATATAGCTGCTGACCTTGTCACGATGCTGCCCCGTGACCAGGGGGCCCATATCAAGGCCGTTGGAAGTCCCGGCGCCGATCTTCAATCCATTGATTTGCGGCACTAGCTTGGCAACCAATGCGTCGGCTACCTGGTCACCCACGCACACTGCAACCGAAATCGCCATGCAGCGCTCTCCGCACGAGCCATAGGCCGCGCCCATCAAAGCGCTCACGGCGTTATCCAGGTCTGCGTCGGGCATCAGCACGGCGTGGTTCTTCGCGCCGCCCAGTGCTTGAACCCGCTTGCCGCGTGCGGTGGCTTCTTTATAGATGTACTCGGCAATCGGTGTAGACCCCACAAAGCTCAGCGCTTTGACTTCAGGGGCTTCGATCAGCGCATCAACCGCCACCTTGTCGCCGTGCACGACATTGAGTACACCCTTCGGCAATCCGGCCTCATGCAGCAACTCAGCGATCAGCAACGTTGAGCTCGGATCGCGCTCGGACGGTTTGAGGATGAAACAGTTGCCGCAGGCGATCGCCAACGGGTACATCCAAAGCGGAACCATCGCGGGGAAGTTGAACGGAGTGATGCCCGCCACTACGCCAAGCGGCTGAAAGTCAGACCATGCATCAATGTTCGGGCCGACGTTGCGGCTGTACTCGCCCTTGAGGATCTCAGGCGCCGCACTCGCGTATTCGACATTCTCGATACCGCGTTTGAGTTCTCCCGCCGCGTCTTCGAGGGTCTTGCCGTGCTCTTCGCTGATAAGTCGGGCAATACGTTCCTCGTTCTGTTCCAACAGCTGCTTGAAGCGGAACATCACCTGCGCGCGTTTGGCAGGAGGGGTGTTGCGCCATGCAGGGAAGGCCGCTTTGGCCGAGTCGATCGCCTGTTGCACGGTTTCGCGACTGGCGAGTGGCACCGTGCGAATGGCCTGGCCAGTCGACGGGTTGAACACATCGGCGCTGCGGCCGTTTTCGCTGATCAGCTCGCCATGTATCAGGTGTTGAATGGTGCTCATGCATAACTCCGGAAAATATCAGCCCGCAGGCGCTACCGAAGTGGCGCCTGTGAGCCTGCAAAGGGGATCAGTCGATTTGATTCAGGGCCTGACCAACTGCGTCAAACATGCGGTCGAGGTCGTCCGGCTTGCTGTTGAAAGTCGGGCCAAATTGCAGGGTGTCACCGCCGAAGCGCACGTAGAAACCGGCCTTCCACAGCTTCATCGCGGTCTCGAAGGGACGCACAATGGCATCGCCGTCGCGCGGTGCAATCTGAATAGCGCCTGCAAGCCCATAGTTACGGATGTCGACGACGTTTTTGCTGCCCTTGAGGCCGTGCAACGAGTTTTCGAAATGGGGTGCGGTTTCGGCTACTTGCTGCACCAGGCTCTCGCGCTGAATGATCTCCAGGGCGGCAAGCCCGGCAGCGCAGGCAACCGGATGAGCTGAATAGGTATAGCCATGGGGAAACTCTACGGCGTACTCGGGCGTCGGCTGGTTCATGAATGTCTGGTAGATCTCGGTGCTCGCAATGACTGCTCCCATGGGGATCGCACCGTTGGTGATCTGCTTGGCGATACACATCAAGTCCGGCGTCACGCCGAAGCTGTCGGCGCCGAACATCGAACCGGTGCGCCCGAAGCCAGTAATCACCTCGTCGAAAATCAGCAGAATATTGTGCTGATCACAGATTTCACGCAGACGCTTGAGATACCCCTGCGGCGGAACAATCACGCCCGCAGAGCCCGTCATGGGCTCAACGATCACCGCTGCAATGTTCGAAGCGTCGTGCAGCTCGATCAGCTTGAGCATCTCATCCGCCAGCGCAACGCCGCCCTGCTCCGGCATGCCACGTGAATAGGCGTTGCTGGCAAGCAGTGTATGAGGCAGATGATCGACGTCCATCAATTGCCCGAACATCTTGCGGTTGCCGTTGACGCCACCCAGGCTGGTGCCCGCGATGTTCACGCCGTGATAGCCACGGGCACGGCCGATCATCTTGGTTTTGGTCGCCTGGCCTTTCAAGCGCCAGTAAGCGCGCACCATCTTGACGGCAGTGTCAGCGCACTCCGATCCGGAGTCGGTATAGAAGACGTGATTCAGCTTGCCGGGTGTCAGATCGGTGATCTTTTCAGCCAGCTGGAAGGACAGCGGGTGTCCGAATTGGAATCCCGGCGAGTAGTCCAGCGTACCTAGCTGCCGGGAAACCGCTTCCTGAATCTCCTTGCGGGTGTGCCCTGCCCCACAGGTCCACAGCCCCGACAGACCGTCATAAATTTTGCGGCCTTTGTCGTCCGTGAGATAGCTCCCCTCGGCGGCGACGATCAGACGTGGATCGCGATGGAAGTTTCGGTTCGCCGTGTAGGGCATCCAGTGGGCGTCAAGTTTGAGTTGGCTCGCCAGAGACATGTCGGACGATTCGGGCATATTCATCGGAATTAACCTCACTGGTCGTGGGGGCCTGACTTCCCCATTGAAGTGCGGGCAGGTGCAAGCCGGTTGCAGCTAAAGTGTCACGGGCATAAAGTCTGGAAAACCCTGCTTTTGCGATCCTCAGTTCACCGGCCACTAAACTATGAGCACCCGCCGCAACGACCCGCTGGCGCAAGTCAGCGATTTTGACATCCGTCTGCTGCGCATCTTTCGCAGCGTAGTAGAGTCCGGCGGCTTCTCGGCAGCGGAAAGCGCGCTGGGTATTGGTCGATCTGCCATCAGTCAGCAGATGAGTGATCTCGAACAGCGCCTGGGATTACGCCTTTGCCAACGAGGCCGTGCCGGGTTTTCCCTGACGGAGGAAGGCCGAGAGGTTTATCAGTCATCACTGCAGCTATTGAGCGCACTTGAGAGTTTTCGTACGGAGGTGAACGGTCTTCACCGACATCTGCGCGGCGAATTGAACATCGGGCTAACGGACAATCTGGTCACACTCCCCCACATGCGCATTACCCACGCGCTTTCTCAGCTGAAAGAACGTGGCCCGGACGTGCACATCAATATCCGCATGATCGCGCCCAACGAAGTCGAGCAAGGGGTGCTCGACGGCAGCTTGCATGTTGGCGTCGTACCCCAGGCCAGCGCCTTGTCAGGCCTGGAATATCAGCCGCTGTATAGCGAACGTTCGCTGCTGTATTGCGCGGTCGGGCATCCCTTGTTTTACGTAGACGATGCGCTGCTTGACGACGATCGACTGTCCGCACAGGAAACCATTGCGCCGACGTTTCGTCTGCCGAGTGAAATCCAGGCCCACTATCAGGCGCTGAAGTGCACCGCGAGCGCGTCGGATCGGGAAGGCATGGCGTTTCTGATTCTGACCGGGCGTTACATCGGTTATCTACCCGACCACTACGCCAGCCTTTGGGTGCAACAAGGTCGGCTGCGTGCGCTGAAGCCCAAAGCGCGGTTTTACGACCTCAGCCTTGTGACCGTCACACGCAAAGGCCGCCGCCCCCATTTGGTGCTGGAAAGTTTTCTGGAGAGTCTGGCTGCCACACGATGAAGCCGGCTCAGTACGTCGGCGCCTCAATAACACGCCGTCAACCGGCTGCCATATTCGTCCAGCCCTTGAGACACGGGCATGTACAGCGAATCGGTGAACAGGTAATTGATCAATTGGACAGGTTTTTGCAGTAACGCTGGATGTCGAAGCCCCACACAAACATCGAGAGCCAGCATGCAGCCTGAAGCGCCAGACAATAACGACCTCATCTATGGCCTCAACGACCGGCCGCACCCCGGACCCGCGGTCCTGGCTGCAATCCAGCATGTCCTCGCCGCATTCGTGGGCATTATCACGCCACCACTGATTATCGGATCGGCACTCGGGCTTGGTGCTTACATGCCGTATCTGATCAGCATGGCGCTGATGGTCTCGGGGGTGGGCACGTTCATTCAGGCGCGCCGACCGTTCGGTATCGGCGCCGGCATGATTTGCCTGCAAGGCACCAGCTTCGCATTTCTCGGTGCGGTGCTGTCGGCAGGTTTCATGGTCAAGCAGCGCGGTGGCAGCCCGGAAGACATCATGGCCATGGTGTTCGGGGTATGTTTCTTCGGCGCCGTCGTGCAGATTGTGCTGAGCCGTTTCATCGGCCAATTGCGTCGGGTGATCACACCGCTGGTCACCGGTATCGTCATCACGCTGATCGGCGTCAGTCTGATCAAGGTCGGCGTGACTGATCTGGGAGGCGGCTTCAACGCTCCGGACTTCGGCGAGCCGGTGAATCTGGCCCTTGGCGTTTTTGTGCTGGCAGTGATCGTCGTGCTCAACCGTTCAAGCGCGCCCTGGTTGCGGCTGTCCGCCATTATTATCGGGCTCGCGGTCGGCAGCATTGCAGCGCGGTTCAGCGGCAAGCTCTTACCTCACTCCATCGCCGATGTTGCGCTGGTCAGCATTCCCGTGCCCTTTCGGTTCGGATTCAGCTTCGACTGGGCCGCGTTCCTACCGGTGGCGCTTATTTATCTGATCAGCAGTATCGAAACCGTCGGCGACCTCACCGCCAACTGCATGCTCTCCCGCGAACCCATCAAGGGCCAAAGCTACATTGCCCGACTGAAGGGCGGTGTATTGGGCGACGGTGTCAGTTGCATGATCGCGGCGACTTTCAGCGCATTCCCGAATACCACCTTTGCGCAGAATAACGGGGTGATTCAGCTCACCGGCGTGGCCAGCCGCTATGTCGGCCTCTATATAGGAGCGATCCTTTTTCTGCTTGGACTGTTTCCGGTGATCGGTGCGATTCTTCAGCAGATTCCGAAACCGGTGCTTGGCGGCGCAACATTGGTGATGTTCGGCAGCGTCGCGGCGGCGGGCGTCCGGATCCTTGCTCAAGCGCCGCTGGATCGCCGCAGCATGTTGATCATCGCCACCTCGTTCGGTGTAGGGCTGGGTATCGCGGCGCAGCCGACGCTGCTGCATCATTTGCCGCAATGGGTGCAGAGCCTGTTTGACTCGGCAATCACCAGCGGCGGTCTGACGGCCATCGTGATGTGCCTGTTACTTCCGGAGGCCAAGACCTCGAGCGAAGCCAACAACCAGGCAACGGAATCCTTTGAGCACTGATTTACAAGGTCACGCTTGTCGGATGATCGCGGGTGCGCTATGTGTTCACCGCGTCGCACCCAAATGATCCGTCTGGAACCGCACATGACCCTCGAAGTCCCCGCTCACAGCCCCAGCGCCACCAAACCGGCCAGCCGCATTCGGCAGAAGAACGAAGAAGCGATCCTCAAGGCTGCCGAGGACGAGTTCGCTCGGCATGGCTTCAAGGGCACCAGCATGAACACCATCGCGCAGAATGCCGGTTTGCCCAAAGCCAACTTGCACTATTACTTCACCAACAAGCTGGGTCTGTATATCGCGGTGCTGAGCAACATCATCGAGTTGTGGGACAGTACCTTTAACAACTTGAGCGCAGACGACGATCCGGCACAGGCGCTGACGCACTACATACGCGCCAAGATGGAGTTCTCACGACGCCAGCCACAAGCTTCGCGCATATTCGCGATGGAGATCATCAGTGGCGGCGAGTGCCTGAGCCAGTATTTCAGCCAAGACTACCGCGAATGGTTCCAGGGGCGTGCCGCCGTTTTCCAGGCCTGGATCGACGACGGGAAGATGGATCCGGTCGATCCGGTGCATCTGATTTTCCTGCTGTGGGGCAGCACTCAGCATTACGCTGACTTCGCCACGCAGATTTGCCAGGTCACCGGCCGTTCGAAGCTGACCAAGCAAGACATGGAGGCCGCTGGGGATAACTTGATCCGCATTATCCTCAAAGGCTGCGGACTCACGCCTGCTTTATAACCCTGAAAACCCAAGCGCAGTCTGGAACTACAATGCCTTTTACGCTCACCGGCCCCTGCGAGTTTCGCGAAGAGATTCGCAAGAGCCGATTCATTACCCTCGCCGCCCCCATCGACACGGCTGCCGATGCTCAAGCGTTCATCGAGGAGCACAGTGATCTCGACGCCACGCACAATTGCTGGGCCTGGAAGCTGGGCGCGCAGTACCGCAGCAACGACGATGGAGAACCGGGCGGCACGGCTGGGCGGCCGATACTCGCGGCCATTGATGCTCAGGATTTCGATCAGGTCGTAGTGCTGGTCATCCGCTGGTACGGCGGGATTCAACTGGGCACCGGCGGGCTCGCGAGGGCCTACGGTGGAGGCGCCAATAAATGCCTGCAGCAGGCTGATCGGGTGCCGTTGATCAACCGAGTGTCGTTGCAATTCGATTGCAGCTTCAGTGAACTGGTGCTGATAAAGCTGCGAGTGGCTGAACTCAACGGGCTTGTGGAGGATGAGCGCTTCAACGCAAACGGCGTCACGCTCTCAATCGCCCTGGGGCCCGAGCAGATCGAAACCCTTCAACGCCAGTTGTCCGACATCAGTCGCGGGCGGATTGTCTTGCAGCCGCCGCAGTAATCGATCCGCAGACATATCGACGCCCTCCCGGCTAAAGCCGTCCTACAAGGAAACGCGACGGCTGTAATCGCCAGTGGCATTTGCCCACATCTACTGTGCATCCGGCTGTGGACAAGCTGAGCACATATCGCCGTAGGCCACGACCCATAAGGCTTTGCGCAGCTTGATCACTTTTTAGCCAAAACAGTGCCCTGTGAGTAAAACCTGTCGTAAAACAGGATGTTAACGCCAGTTATGCCGATGCAACCCCCGATTCGAGCGGACTGTATCGCTACTCCACAGTTGCTCACATTACCTGTGGAGCAAACTGTGGATAACCCGTGCAAGCCTTCGCCGACGGCCGGGTACAGCACGCATTGGCGGAATTGGATATTTTTTATACAGACATACCGCCAGCAGGCACGAGCGTGCGCCATCCTGCCCCTGAGCTTCCCGTGGGAAACGTCCACTCACATGTGTCGCAAGCCTCTGTCATCCTCTGGCGCTAACGTGGGCGCCTCGCGGCAACACGGCGCTTCAAGAAACAAAATTCCCGTCGCGCCGTGCTGTCCATGGATTGAGCTAAATTTTTTGTTTGCCTGTAAAGGAGTCATTTCAATGTCCACCCCTAAAACAGCCCTGATCATCGGAGCGTCACGCGGCCTCGGCCTCGGACTGGTGAAACGTCTGACGGAACTGGGCTGGGAAGTCACTGCCACCGTCCGCGACGCTCAAAAGGCCGACGAGATCAAGGCACTGCCGAATGTTCAGTTGCAGACACTGGACATCGACGAGCCGTCTTCCCTCGAAGTGCTGACTCATAACCTCAAGGGCCAGACGTATGACCTGCTGTTCGTCAACGCCGGCGTGATGGGTCCGATGCATCCCAACCCCACCGACGCCACTGCCGGCGAACTGGGTCAGCTGTTTCTCACCAACGCCGTCGCGCCCATCCGCCTCGCCAAACGCTTCGTCGACCAGATCCGTCCCGAGACCGGCGTGATTGCGTTCATGAGCTCGGTGCTCGGCAGCGTCATCATGCCGGACGCGCCAGAGATGGCGCTGTACAAAGCAAGCAAAGCCGCGCTGAACTCAATGACCCACACGTTCGTGACGCAATTGGCCGATAACAAGCCCACCGTGGTATCGATGCACCCGGGCTGGGTCCGTACGGCGATGGGTGGCGAAGGCGCGGATATCGACGTCGAGACCAGCGTGCGTGGGATTGTCGAGCAGCTTGAGCGGTTTGCAGGGAAAGGCGGTCATCACTTCGTGAACTATAAGGGTGAGACGATTCCCTGGTGATTGCGATGCAAGTCGCGGCAGCATGAGCTGACGTGACTTGCCCGCGCCCGCCACACCATTCTAGAATCCGCCCTCGCCTCGCAGCACGTTCGATGCTGCGGCGACCCTGGATCAGCAGACAGGGCAACACTGAGCTGGCGACCTGAACCCACTTTCAGAGGAGCCGGCCAATGCCCGCGATCCGTACCTGGTTGAAAAACCCCCTCGCCGTTTTCACGGCCAATGAACTCGATGCTCGCGGCGGCCTGGTGGTCGAAGGCGGGGTTATCGCTGAGATGCTCCCGCTCGGGCAACAGCCTGCACAGCCTTGCGATCACGTATTCGATGCACGGGAGCATGTGCTGCTGCCCGGCCTGATCAACACTCACCACCACTTTTATCAAACGCTGACTCGCGCCTGGGGCCCGGTGGTCAATCAGCCGTTATTCCCCTGGCTGAAAACCCTGTACCCGGTGTGGGCGCGATTAACGCCGGAAAAGCTCGCACTGGCCAGCAAGGTCGCCCTGACCGAGTTGCTGCTGTCGGGCTGCACCACCGCCGCCGACCACCATTATTTGTTTCCGCAGGGTCTGGAAGACGCCATCGATGTCCAGGTAGAAAGCGTCCGCGAACTGGGGATGCGCGCGATGCTGACGCGGGGTTCGATGACCCTGGGCGAGGCAGACGGAGGCCTGCCACCCCAACAAACCGTCCAGCAGGGCCAGGTGATTCTCGATGACAGCGTGCGGTTGATCGAGACCTACCACGAGCGGGGTGACGGCGCGCAAGTCCAGATTGCGTTAGCACCGTGTTCGCCGTTTTCCGTCACAACCGAGATCATGGTTGAAAGCGCGGCGCTGGCGGAGAAGCACGACGTGCGCCTGCACACGCATCTGGCCGAAACCCTGGATGAAGAGGATTTCTGCCTGCAGCGCTTCGGCCTGCGCACAGTGGACTACCTGGACAGCGTCGGGTGGCTTGGCCCTCGTACCTGGCTGGCGCACGGGATTCACTTCAACAGTGAAGAGATCACGCGCCTCGGCCAGGCGGGCACCGGGGTCTGTCATTGCCCGAGTTCGAACATGCGCCTTGCATCAGGCATCTGCCCCACGCTGGACCTGCTTGCGGCGGGCGCGACAATCGGTCTGGGCGTCGATGGATCTGCGTCAAACGACGCCTCGAACATGATGCTGGAAGCCAAGCAGGCGCTTTACCTGCAGCGGTTGCGTTACGGGGCAGAAAAGATCACGCCGGAACTGGCATTGGGCTGGGCGACCAAGGGCTCGGCGCAATTGTTGGGCCGGCAGGACATTGGCGAGTTGGCCGTGGGCAAACAGGCTGATCTGGCGCTGTTCAAGCTGGACGAGTTGCGCTTCTCTGGCAGCCACGATCCGCTCTCGGCGCTGTTGCTGTGCGGGGCTGATCGCGCAGATCGGGTGATGATCGGCGGCAAATGGCGAGTGATTGACGGTGAGGTAGAAGGGCTGGATCTGAAGGGATTGGTCGCAGACCATCGGCAGGCCGCTGCGGAATTGATCAGAGGGTGATGCGTTGCCGCAGCGGTGGGGAAGTGAAACTGCTGACTCCCCACTGCTGCCCTCAAGCCGAAACCGGTCTACAGCCCCATCAAAGACAGCATGATGAAGGTGGCAAACAGCACAAAATGCGTCATGCCTTCGATGGCGTTGGTTTCGCCGTCGTTGAGGTTGATGGCGCAGACCAGCAAGGTGACGAAGATCATCACTGTCTGCACCGGCGTCATCGCCATCTGGAACGCCTGACCGCTGTAGAGCGCCATGCCTTCCATGACCGGAACGGTCAGGATCACCGTCGACAGCGAGGCCCCCAGCGCAATGTTGACCACTGACTGCATGCGGTTGGCCAGCGCGGCTCGCAAGGCGGTCAGGATTTCCGGCGCTGCCGAGATCGCCGCCACCAGAATCGCCGTCATGACAGGCGGCGCGCCGCTGCCTTCCAGACCCAGATCGACGGTTTTCGACATGACCTCGGCCAACGCGCCAATCACCACCACGCCGAAAACCAGCGTGGCGATCGAACGCGTCAGGTTGACTGGCTCGTGCGCTTCTTCGGCCTCACCTTTGCGGCGCTTCTTGTCCGGGTAGTTGTAGCTGAAGAAGTAACTGTGCGGCCCAACCTGCATACGCAGGAACAGCGCATAAAGCAGAATCATTGCGCCGATGGTGAAGGCCGAGTAAAGCTTCCACTTCCCTTCGGGAATGAATTCCGGCACCACCATCGACACCGCCATGGCCGTCAGAATCATCACGCTGTAAGACCGCGCGGAGTCATCGTTGTAAGACTGTTCGCCGTGCTTGAGCCCGCCCATCAACGCGGCCAGACCCAGAATCCCGTTGATGTCGAGCATTACGGCCGAGTAGATGGTGTCCCGCACCAGCGTGGGTGAAGGTTCGTTACTCATCATGATCGCCAGAATCACGACCTCAACCAGCACCGCCGACAAGGTCAGGATCATCGTGCCGTAGGGATCACCCACCTTTTCCGCCAGCAACTCGGCATGGTGAGCCACGCGCAGCGAGGCGCATATGATGAATCCCACCAGGGCGATGCCCGCGATCAGCGCGATGGTGTGCCCATTGCTGAGCAACTGATGTTCGTAGAAGTACGCGAAAAAGGTCGCAATGACCGCCAGTAGAAGAAACTTTTCCTGCTTTAGAATCGTGCCCATCGCTGCCTTTTAGCCCCTTGCGACCCTGGCCGCACATCCATGAAGTGAAGTTTACTGAAGCGCTTGAGAGTGTGGATGTAAACAAAGGTTTCAAGACAGGTTAGCAGCGGGTCGCGACACATCGTCGCGCCGCCCCATCAAATTGCCTTCAATCTGACGGTGTTCAGGACCGGCAGTCGCCGAGAAACGCCGGCAAATGCGACGTATCATTGCCTGAACCGTTGGCGATGCAAGCCAAAGTACCGTGTGAACCGTCCGGTCAGGTTTTATTCAGCCCACGCGCCTGACTCTGTAGAATGCCCGCCATTGCACCTTAAGAGACAACGCCCATGTACGACTGGTTGAACGCCCTGCCCAAGGCAGAACTGCACCTGCATCTGGAGGGCTCGCTGGAGCCGGAACTGTTGTTCGCTCTGGCTGAGCGCAACAAGATCGCCCTGCCCTGGGCAGACGTCGAAACCCTGCGCAAGGCCTATGCCTTCAATAATCTGCAGGAGTTTCTCGACCTGTATTACCGCGGCGCCGACGTGCTGCGCACCGAGCAGGATTTCTACGACCTGACCTGGGCCTACCTGGAGCGCTGCAAGGCGCAGAACGTCATTCACACCGAACCGTTCTTCGATCCTCAGACCCACACCGATCGCGGCATTCCCTTTGAAGTCGTGCTTAACGGCATTGCCGGCGCCTTGAAAGACGGCAAGGAAAAACTCGGCATCGGCAGTGGCCTGATCCTCAGCTTCCTGCGCCATTTGAGCGAAGACGAAGCGCAGAAAACCCTCGATATGGCCCTGCCCTATCGCGATACCTTCGTCGCCGTCGGCCTGGACAGCTCGGAAATGGGCCATCCGCCGAGCAAGTTCAAGCGCGTCTTTGATCGCGCTCGCGGTGAAGGCTTCCTGACTGTTGCCCACGCCGGTGAAGAAGGTCCGCCGGAGTACATCTGGGAAGCACTGGATTTGCTGAAGATCCAGCGTATCGATCACGGCGTGCGCGCCATCGAAGACGAGCGCCTGATGCAGCGCATCATCGATGAGCAAATCCCCCTGACGGTCTGCCCGTTGTCCAACACCAAGCTCTGCGTTTTCGATCACATGGGTCAGCACAACATTCTGGACATGCTCGAGCGCGGCGTGAAAGTGACCGTCAACTCCGATGATCCGGCGTACTTCGGGGGCTACGTGACCGAGAACTTCCACGCGCTGCACACCCATCTGGGCATGACCCAGGATCAGGCCAAGCGCCTGGCGCAAAACAGCCTCGACGCCCGCCTGATCAAGCCCTGATCAGTCACCTCCTTTGATGAGCAAAAGCGTGTGGACGTTCTGCGCCACACGCCGCGCTTCCTCCGAGGGCGTCACGCCGCCGAAGCGATCTTGCTGATTTCTCGCTGCCCATTGGAAGAGACCTGCAACGTAGAGGCCTCTTCCGTCGTCCGCAGCCAACCCAGCTGCATGAACAACTGCAACAGCCCTGCCCCCAAGGCGCCGCCCAGGTGCGGCCTGCTTTCATGGCAGTCAACACAGGCACACACGGCTTCGCGTCGTCTGTGGGCCAGCGCGGGAATAAAAATCCCCCGTTCGGCAAAGCGGGAAATACCGACACTGGTGACTTCGAGACGGTGCTCGGATTGTTCGATCCAGCCCGCTCCCAGCATCCTCAAATACAGCTCGGCCCCCATTTCGCCACCCAGGTGATCCGCGCAGACACTGGCGCGACAAAGCGGCAGTGGTGGCAACGGTTGCGCCATGCTGCGGCTGATCAGATCCGCGCTGACCATTGATGCACTGACCAGCGCCTGGACGGCGGTGCGGACTTCCGGGGCAGCGAGCCTGAAGTAGCGCTTGCGGGCACGCACTTCGTGGCGCAGCAATCCCCCGGCGGCAAGGCGCGCCAGATGCGCACCGGCGGAGGAAGTGGAAAGACCCACCAGCGAAGCTACTTCATTGGCCGCCCGCGATGTTCCGTCCATTAATGCCCACACGATCGCACTGCGTTTGGGGTCGGCGAGCAACGCAGCGATCTGGCTGATGCAAGGTACATATTCCATGTCTTCACTCCCTGTTGAACATTATCTAAGCGGACCGGCGCCGGTGCGCAGGTCGAGGCGTGCATTGGCGCGGGATCACGGGCGTAATCAGTCGAAAGCGCCGGGCCGCTGCTGTGGTGGACCATCATCGGTGTTTAAGGCGAAAACGAACCTTGATTTAAATCACCTCATACGAACTCTGATCGCTTGAACTTGCAGGCCATACAGACAGCTGCGCCATCGCAATACAGTTAGAAAAATGAGAATTAAATCGGATCCATGACGGCGCTTAGTATAAGACCTGCAGCCGATCGGCGGATCAACTTGTCCATGGGCTTGCCCTTTGTTTGTGGGCCGTTTTGGCGAATGTTCAGCATAATCCGGCATATCATTTTATGGACAGACTCAGCTGGATAGCCGCCCTCCCCCCTTAAAGGTCGGGCATTTGCGGGAATGACGGCAGTTCGCGAATTTAGCGCCAGGGCGATTGCCTACAACGGAAACTCCTGAGCCCTTCAAGAAAATAATCTGCTGACGGGGGATATCAGAAGTGAACTTCTCTGGATAAATCACGCGACTCCGTTAAGAGTTTTGATTCCCTGTAAGAAGTTTCCAATTCGAAAGTAGTAAACAACCTCATGTAACCCACTCTTTTTCAACAGGCTGAACATGCTTGTACAGGCACACATTAAACCCGGTGAAAATCGGCAACGCGTTAACGTTGCCGACGTCGGTTAAATACGCACATCCGTGTGGGGAGTCTGCGCGTCTCGCTTCTGCTGCGACCGGCGAGTGATCATGGCAAGCGTCACAGCCAGCACACCACACAAGGTAATGACGGTCGCCATCGGCACGGCTGTTCCGTCATGCAGTACGCCAACCAGTGCCGCAGCGCCCGCTGCGACACTGAATTGCAAACACCCCAACAAGGCCGACGCGCTGCCCGCGCGTTTGCCCTGCCCGCTCATCGCGCACGCTGAAGCGTTAGGGATGATGCAGCCCAGGCTGGCGATATAGATGAACAGCGGGATCAGCAGCGGCCACAGCTTTTCGGTGTGCAGGGAGGCGATGGTCAGCAGCACGAGAGCGGCAGCGAGATAGATCCAGACAGTCCGCGACAGCAACCACGCCGGACCATAGCGGCCAACGAGTCGGGCGTTCACCTGGGCGATGAGGATGAAGCCGGCAGCGTTGATGCCGAACAACCAGCCGTAGTGTTCCGCCGGGACGCCGTAGAGCTTGATGAAAACGAAAGGCGAGCCAGCAATGTAGGAGAACATCCCGGCCATCGCGATGCCGCCGGTGAGCGCGTGGCCCAGAAAGATCCGGTCGCCCAGCAGGTTCCAGTAAGAACCCAGCGCGCCCGAGAGCGGCAGTCGCGGGTGGCCGGCCGGCATGCTTTCCGGCAAGCCCCTGAATACCGCCACTGCGGTGAGTGCGCTGAATCCCGTCAAGGTCAGGAAGATGGCCTGCCAACCCACGACGTTGACCAACAACCCGCCCAGCATGGGGGCCAGAATCGGCGCCAGGCCCATGACCAGCATCAATTGCGAGAACACCTTGGCCGAGTCGACGGGTGAGCATTTGTCGCTGACGATCGCCCGCGACAGCACCATGCCGGCACATCCGCCCAACGCTTGTACGAAGCGGGCAGCAATCAGCCACTCCAGTGAAGGCGCCAGGGCGCACGCCAGGGATGCGAGGGTGAACAAGCCGACGCCAAACAACAGCGGGATCCGACGGCCGAAACGATCGGCGATCGGGCCATAGGCAAGCTGGCCGATGCTCAGGCCGAGGAAATAAGAGGCCAGGGTCAGCTGAACGTGTTTCTCGTCGGTGCCGAACGCCAACGCGATGGCGGGGAAACCTGGCAGGTAAAAGTCGATGGCCAACGGGCCAAAAGCGCTGAGTGCGCCGAGGATCAGAATCGTTCTGAGGTTCATCAATCTTCCTAAACGGTTTTGCGCAGCGCGACAGTTTAACAACCTTGAATCTGCACGGCCCGCTCAGAGGAAAATTACCGGACGTTTTTCAAGCTATCGTCGCCAAGCAAAGAAGGCGGAACTTAATGCGCGTGACCGGGCATCGGTTAATGGATTTCCTACAGCGTTTTTACCAATAACTCACAGAAGCGCTTCTAAACTTCTCTCAAGCAGTGAGGAAATCAAAATGAATGCGCGATGGGCTGTGCTGTGGTGCGTTGTAGTCATCGCCGGATGTCAGTCTACCCACGACCAGTTAGTGGCCGAAGGTTACCCACCGGCATTCGCTGACGGTTTTCAGGATGGCTGCGGGAGCGGGCGGCAATCCATCGATCTCATGAAAGGGCAATTCAAAAAGGACGTGCCGCGCTATTTGCGTGACACGCTGTATGCGCAAGGCTGGTCGGACGGATTCCGCCAGTGCCAGGCGCAACTTGCCAACAGCAATGTCCAGGATCAGGGCCGCGACAGCATCTGGAATGACCGGGACCGCGATTGGGACCGTCAGCGAACTCAGGACGCCGCCAAAGCCTACCGCTCTCATTGAAAGCCTGCCGCGGCGGACAGCGCGTGAAACTATCGGGGACTCACTATGGCCCAATGTGATCAAGCCATGAACAGGAGCCCGCCATGAGTCGCGCCTTCGTCAACGAAGACAACGCCGCCGCGCAAATCGACCCGCCGGTTGAACGGCAGATCAGCGCCCAGATCAACTACGTCACCCAGCGCGGCTTTGATCAATTGCACGTTCAGGTTGAGCAGCTGCAAGCGCAATACAGCGAACAGAACGCCCAAGGTGATGACGCCGACAAACAGCGCATGGCCGAAATCGAACGCGACCTGCGTTATTTCAACCAGCGCCTGCAGAGCGCCCAAGTGGTCAGCAGCGCGTCAGAGGACAAGGTTCAGATTGGCAGTTGGGTGACCTTTGCCGACGAGGACAGTGTCGAGCAGCGCGTGCAACTGGTCGGAGAGGATCAGGCCGATGCTGGCAGTCAGTTGATCAATTGGGCGTCGCCGCTGGGCAAGGCGTTGCTCGGCGCCAGTGTCGGTGACGAAGTCACTTGGCAGCGGCCGGTTGGCGATGCAGTCATCGAGGTCATGCGGATTGAGGCCGGCGACTGACTCAATTGACCGGCAATAGGCCAGACAAAAAAACGGAGCCCGAAGGCTCCGTTTTTTTATGACACCAACCCGAATCAGGCCAGTTTTTTGTGACGCACGCGGTGCGGCTGAGCGGCTGCGTCGCCGAGGCGTTTCTTGCGATCGGCTTCGTACTCGGTGTAGTTGCCTTCGAAGAACACAGCTTGCGAGTCATCTTCGTACGCGAGGATGTGAGTTGCAACGCGGTCAAGGAACCACCGATCGTGAGAGATCACAATGGCAGCACCCGGGAAGTCCAGCAGGGCTTCTTCGAGGGAACGCAGGGTTTCAACGTCGAGGTCGTTTGACGGTTCGTCGAGGAGCAGGACGTTGCCGCCCTCCTTCAACGTCAGCGCCAGGTGCAGACGACCGCGCTCACCGCCAGACAGGTCCTTCACGAACTTCTGCTGATCACCGCCTTTGAAGTTGAAACGGCCGACATAGGTGCGCGACGGGATTTCGTAGTTGCCGATCTTGATCTGATCGGAGCCGTCGGAAATCTGCGCGAACACGGTTTTGCTGCCGTCCAGGTCGTCGCGGCTTTGATCGACGCATGCCAGCTGCACGGTTTCGCCGACTTCGATGGAGCCGGAATCCGGTTGCTCCTTGCCCATCAGCATGCGGAACAGCGTTGACTTACCGGCACCGTTACCGCCGATCACGCCGACGATGGCGCCTTTAGGCATGGAGAACGACAGGTTGTCGATCAGCACGCGATCGCCATAGCCCTTGGTGACGTTCTTGAACTCGATGACCTTGTCGCCCAGGCGCGGACCAGCCGGGATGTAGATCTCGTTGGTTTCGCTGCGCTTCTGGAATTCCTGGGACTGGAGCTCTTCGAAGCGCTGCAGGCGGGCCTTGGATTTCGACTGGCGCGCCTTGGCGCCTTTACGGACCCACTCGAGTTCTTCTTTCATGGCCTTTTCATGGGCCGACTGCTGCTTCGATTCGGCCGCCAGACGATCGGACTTGGCTTCAAGCCAGCCGGAGTAGTTGCCTTCGTACGGAATGCCCGCACCGCGGTCGAGTTCCAGAATCCAGCCGGCGACGTTGTCGAGGAAGTACCGGTCGTGGGTGATCGCCACGACGGTGCCCGGGAAATCGTGCAGGAAATGCTCGAGCCAGGCGACAGAGTCGGCGTCCAGGTGGTTGGTCGGTTCGTCGAGCAGCAGCATGTCCGGGGCGGACAGCAACAGGCGGCACAGCGCGACGCGACGTTTCTCACCACCAGAGAGGTGTTCGACCTTGGCATCCCAGGCCGGCAGACGCAGCGCATCGGCGGCGACTTCCAGCTGGCGCTCCAGGTTGTGGCCGTCGCTGGCTTGCAGGATGGACTCCAGCTTGGCCTGCTCGGCCGCCAGCTTGTCGAAATCAGCGTCCGGCTCCGCGTAGGCGGCATAGACTTCGTCCAGGCGCGCTTGAGCGTCCTTGATCACGCTGACCGCTTCCTCGACCACTTCCCGTACGGTCTTGGTCGGGTCGAGCTGCGGCTCTTGGGGCAGATAGCCGATGTTCAGCTCGGGCATCGGGCGCGCTTCACCATCAAACTCGGTGTCGACACCGGCCATGATTTTCAGCAGCGTGGATTTACCCGAACCGTTGAGGCCGAGGACGCCGATCTTGGCGCCGGGGAAAAACGAGAGGGAGATGTTTTTCAGGATTTCCCGCTTCGGCGGAACAACTTTGCTCAGCCGATGCATGGTAAAGACGTATTGAGCCATGGAATGAAAACCTGGAATGAGACGGTGAATAAAGGAGCGAGCTTGGTGCTGCGTCGCAAAAAATGCGTTTATCTTCGCGCCGCAGCTTGCCGTAGCGCGATTCCGGGCCTTGAATTGATCAGGCCGAAGCGGCGCGGCGGGGACAAACTTCCGAGCACCGGTATTGAAGCTGGAGCAATGCTTGCAGTCTTTTGAAGCATGCAAGCACGCCGTGCAGAAACCGGCGCGTCGCGCGTGGCGCAAAGCTACCCGAATGCACGCAGCAGGGCAAACCGTCCGGCCCAATAGCGCTGGCACTTTGCCACAGCTCGGTGGCATGCTAGCCGCCTTTTGCGCACCGGGCTTATAGTGCGTATCGCACATGCTGATTCAGTCCAGTAGTCAGGATCACAGTTTGTTCAAACCGACACCCATCTCACCCCTGCGCCCATCCGATAGCGCAACGAATGTGCCTTTCAGAGGCGTACTCAGAGGTGCGCTCGCGGTCCTGGTCCTGATGATGTTGATGCTGTTGTTATGGCAGATGATCGAGCAGTTCCAGCAGTCTCAGGAGCGTCAGCACAAGCGCAGCATCGATTACAGCGTGCAGCTCGCCGACCGGTTGGGGCTGAACATGGCCCTCAACGCGCAGGTGGCACTGAACGTGCTCGACGAGGCGCACGACGCTTCGCAATCTGCAGACGAATCAGTGTCAGTGCTGGCCAGTCTGCGTCAGTCCATGCCGGCGCTGAAAAGCCTGGTCTGGCTCGACAGCGACGGGAATGTCACGGTTGACAGCGACGGCGATACCCGTGACGTCGGCTTTTTGACCCAGATGCATTCGGTCGTCCAGGGTCACCCATACTTTTATGCCAACGACTCGAGCGCCTCGACGCTCTACCTGTTCATCCGGCAGCCGGGCACCGGCACCGGCAATGAGCGCTACTGGGCGCTACGGCTCAAGCCCGACATGCTGAAATCCCTGTCCCACCAGAGCGACTTGGATTTCCAGCCCGCTTGGCGGCTGGAAGATATCAGCAGTCACCGCCCCCTTTACAAAAGCCTGCCTGACGCCGATGAGTCCGCTGACAGTGAGCTGCAGACCGTCCTTTTGCAGCCGCTGTCCCACAGCGACTGGCAACTGCGTGGCCTGTTCGACCCGCAGAAAGCTCGCCAGACCCTTCTGCTCCCGCTGATCGGCAAATGCCTGCTCGCCCTGCTCTGTTCAATCATCCCGTTGTTCGCGTTGCGCAGCCTGCGCCGCCGCCAACTCCAGTTGCATCAAAGCCGTCGCCGCTACAAAGACATTTTTGAAGGCTCTGGCGTCGCGCTCTGTGTGCTGGACCTCTCAGGTCTGCCGGCCTGTCTGAAGCATCTGCACGTGAACAGTGGCGAAGACCTGAACGCGCGCCTGACCCGCCAGCCTGAGCAAATCAGCGATCTGCTTCAGCAGTTGCGCATCACCGAAGTCAATCAGGTCGCCGCTCAACTGTTGCACGCAGAGTCGGCCCAGCATGTCTGGCAACAGCTCATCGAAGGTTGCCCCCGCCTCAAAAACGGCATCGGTCTGCAGATCCTTCAGGCCGTCCTCGACGGGCAACGTCAACTGGAGCTGGAAATCCTGCTACCCGGCGCTCAGGGCAGTGACCAGCATCTCTGGCTGGTCATGCGTTTGCCCGAGCAGCCCGAAGACTTCAACGCCGTCATCCTCAGCATCAGTGATTTTACTAACCGCAAGCAGGCCGAGTTGTCGCTGCAGGAGCGGGAGCGGTTCTGGTCGGATGTGGTGCGAACCGTTCCCGACCATTTGTACGTACAGGATGTGGTCACGCGCAGAATGATCTACAGCAACCACCACTTGGGCCAGACGCTGGGTTACAGCCGGCCCGAGCTGGAGGAGATGGGCGAATACTTCTGGGAGCTCTTGCTGCACCCGGATGATCTCAGCGCCTACGAGCAGTTACGCAGGACCCATGGCGAGCCTTGCAGCGGCGAGACGATTCATCGTCAGCTGCGCTTTCGTGACCGGCATGACGGCTGGCGCTTGCTCGACATCCGCGAACAGGCGCTGGCGGCGGATGACGACGGTCAGGTGCGGCGCATTGTGGGCGTCGCCAAAGACATCACCGAGCAAGTGGAGGCCAGTCAGTCCCTGCGCGAGAGCGAACAGCGTTACCGCATGCTGGCGGAGAGCATCAGCGACGTCATCTTCTCCACCGACCCATTATTGCGGGCCAACTACATCAGCCCTTCTGTCCACACCGTGCTGGGTTACACCGCCGAGTGGATCCTGCAGAACGGCTGGAAAGCGATCATCGCCAACCCTCAGCAGCTCAGCGGCTTCAATGGGCTGCTGCAGCGGATCAGTAAGGCGTTGAAAAAGCCCGAGACCCTGGCAGACCTGCGCAGCGAGGTCACCACTCAATTGTTCCTGTTCGATTGCATGCGCGCTGATGGTCGCAAGATTCCCGTGGAACTGCGTCTGGTTCTGGTGTGGGATGAATCCGGGACCTTCGAAGGCGTTCTCGGTGTGGGACGTGATGTCAGTCAGCAGCGGCGCGCTGAAAAAGACCTGCGGATGGCAGCCACGGTATTCGAGCACTCGACCTCGGCGATTCTGATCACCGACCCTGCGGGCTACATCGTGCAGGCCAACGACGCCTTCACCCGGGTCAGTGGCTACGCCGTGTCGCAAGTGCTGGATCAGATGCCGATGATGCTGACCGTCGAGAACCAGCACGCAGCGCACTTGGGCTACATCCTCAAACAGCTGAGCCAGCGCGGTAGCTGGGAGGGTGAGCTGTGGCTCAAACGGCGCGACGGCGAGCACTACCCGGCGTGGGTCGGAATTACTGCGGTGCTCGACGATGAAGGCGATCTGGCCAGCTACGTGTGCTTCTTCAGCGACATCAGCGAGCGCAAGGCCAGCGAGCAGCGTATTCATCGGCTGGCTTATTACGACGCACTGACCCATCTGCCCAACCGCACGCTGTTTCAGGATCGCCTGCACAGCGCGTTGCTGCACGCCGAACGTCAGCAAACGTGGGTGGTGTTGATGTTCCTCGACCTCGATCGCTTCAAGCCGATCAACGATTCGTTGGGCCATGCTGCCGGCGACCGGATGCTCAAGGAAATGGCTTTGCGCCTGCTCGGATGCGTCGACGAGGACGACACCGTAGCACGCATGGGCGGCGATGAGTTCACGCTGCTGCTGCAACCTCGCCCCACTCAACAGGCGGCGCTGAACCGTGCGATTCATGTGGCCGAACAGATTCTTGCCAGTCTGGTGAAACCCTTCGTGCTGGAAGGGCGCGAGTTTTTCGTCACGGCCAGTATCGGCGTCGCGCTCAGCCCTCAGGACGGTAACGAACTGAGTCAGCTGATGAAGAACGCCGACACGGCGATGTACCACGCCAAGGAACGCGGCAAGAACAACTTTCAGTTTTACCAAGCCGACATGAACGCCAGTGCCCTTGAGCGTCTGGAGCTGGAGAGCGACCTGCGCCATGCCCTGGAGCAGGGCGAGTTCACGCTGTATTACCAGCCGCAGTTCAGTGGCGACGGCAAGCGTCTGACCGGCGCCGAAGCGCTGCTGCGCTGGCGTCACCCGCGCCGCGGTTTGGTACCGCCAGTGGAATTCATCCCGGTGCTCGAAGAGCTCGGGCTGGTGGTCGAAGTCGGCGAGTGGGTGCTCAAGGAGGCCTGCCGCCAGTTGCGCGAGTGGCACCTGGCGCGGGTTCGCGTGCCCAAGGTGTCGGTGAACATTTCCGCACGGCAGTTTTCGGACGGTCAGCTGGGCACGCGCATTGCCGGCATCCTTCAGGAAATCGGTCTGCCGCCCGCCTGCCTCGAGCTGGAACTGACCGAAAGCATCCTGATGCGTGAGGTGAGCGAAGCCATGCAAATTCTGGCCGGGCTCAAGCGACTGGGCCTGAGCATTGCGGTCGATGACTTCGGCACCGGCTACTCGTCGCTGAATTACCTCAAGCAGTTCCCCATCGACGTGCTGAAGATCGACCGCACCTTCGTTGATGGCCTGCCGTCCGGCGAACAGGACGCGCAAATCGCCCGGGCGATCATCGCCATGGCTCACAGCCTCAATCTGTCAGTGATCGCCGAAGGCGTGGAAACCCACGAGCAGCTGGAGTTTTTGCGCGAACACGGCTGCGACGAAGTGCAGGGCTATCTGTTCGGGCGTCCCATGCCGGCGACGCGGTTCGAGGCGCAGTTCAGCAACGATGCGCTGTTCATGCTGGATTGAAGGAGCACCGGTCCTGTAGGAGCGTGGCTTGTCCCGCGATCGGCGGGGCACCCGTCGTCACCCCGGCAAATTCGGTGTCTCAGCTCCAACGAGGGTCACGGATCCAGTGCCGGTTCCCGGCACATCGCGGGACAAGCCACGCTCCTACAGACGCTGCGTCAGCCTGGATGAAAACCACTTGTCCCGCACATGACCCGCTTTCATATGCCAGATAAAACCCGATGGGTTAGAATGCCCCCCTTTTCTACTGCCCGATCCTCGAGGACCGCCATGTTCAGCCGCAATTTGACCATCGCCAAGTACGACTCCGACCTGTACGCCGCCATGGAACAGGAAGCCAAGCGTCAGGAAGATCACATCGAGCTGATCGCCTCGGAGAACTACACCAGCCCGGCCGTCATGGAAGCCCAGGGCTCGGTCCTCACCAACAAGTACGCTGAAGGCTACCCCGGCAAGCGTTACTACGGCGGCTGCGAATACGTCGACATCGTCGAGCAACTGGCCATCGACCGCGCCAAGCAACTGTTCGGCGCCGATTACGCCAACGTCCAGCCACACGCGGGTTCCCAGGCCAACAGCGCGGTGTACCTGGCGCTGCTCAATGCTGGCGACACCATCCTGGGCATGAGCCTGGCACACGGCGGTCACCTTACCCACGGCGCCAGCGTTTCTTCCTCGGGCAAGCTGTACAACGCCGTTCAGTACGGCATCGACGGCAACGGCCTGATCGACTACGACGAAGTCGAGCGTCTGGCTGTTGAGCACAAACCAAAGATGATCGTTGCCGGTTTCTCGGCCTACTCGCAGATCCTCGACTTCCCGCGTTTCCGCGCCATCGCAGACAAGGTCGGCGCTTACCTGTTCGTCGACATGGCGCACGTAGCCGGTCTTGTCGCTGCAGGCGTTTACCCGAACCCTGTTCCCTTCGCTGACGTCGTCACCACCACCACCCACAAAACCCTGCGCGGCCCTCGTGGCGGCCTGATCCTGGCGCGCGCCAATGCCGAGATCGAGAAGAAGCTGAACTCTGCTGTCTTCCCGGGCGGTCAGGGCGGTCCTCTGGAGCACGTCATCGCGGCCAAGGCGATCTGCTTCAAGGAAGCGCTGCAGCCTGAGTTCAAAACCTACCAGGAACAGGTCGTGAAGAACGCCAAGGCCATGGCCGGCGTGTTCATCGAGCGTGGTTTCGACGTGGTGTCCGGCGGTACTGAAAACCACCTGTTCCTGCTGTCGCTGATCAAGCAGGACATCTCCGGTAAAGACGCCGACGCCGCACTGGGCAAAGCGTTCATCACCGTGAACAAGAACTCGGTGCCAAACGATCCACGCTCCCCGTTCGTCACCTCCGGCCTGCGCTTCGGCACCCCGGCCGTGACCACTCGCGGCTTCAAGGAAGCAGAGTGCAAAGAGCTGGCCGGCTGGATCTGCGACATCCTGGCCGACCTGAACAACGAAGCGGTGATCAACGCCGTTCGCGAGAAGGTCCAGGCCATCTGCGCCAAGCTGCCGGTTTACGGCGCTTGATAGCGGTTGTTTGATGTGAAAAAGCCCGGTTTGTTAGCCGGGCTTTTTTGTGGCAGCGTCCCCGTCTTCGTTGAACATGCGTACAATACGCTGCATATGCGACGCTTCTGAACTCGCGCATAGCATGCTGCCCCGGGCTTCAAAGAACAAAATCTGCTATCAATTTCATTTTTACTTCAAAGTACGCCTTAAACTGTCAAAACTGACAGCAGACACACCCACCTTCCCGTGTAATAGTTATCACTCCTAACAAAGCAACTTCATGGAGAAACACTATGAGTACGGATATTGAAAAATCTTTCGTGGCTACATTGACATACAATGATGGTTCTACTAATAAATACGGCGCGGCAAATGTTGTAGATTTTGACTTTTCATATAACGCGATGGAAGCAGTGAGCTCGTCGAATCTAAACGACAATTTGGTTGCAAAAAATAAGGATACTGCATATTTGTGCGCAAACACCAACGCAAGCAGCGCAGCTCAGCTTTACTTCCGATGGGAGACTGTTGGCAGCGGAGGTCGCTATAGAATATGGGTGAGGAGTGGCCCCAACACCGGAAAACTCCTGTCCATGTCTAACAATGGCTATCTGTACGCAAATGAACACTCTGGTCGCCCCCATCTATTCTGGCTAGCGACGCAGTCCGCTAAAGATCAACCTTGGAAGCATGTAACAGGGGATAGTCTAAGCGGGGGCCGGCTGCTAATTCAACAAGCGGACTCCGAAACTAACCTTAAGGTCCATTCAAAAAATTTTCCCGATTCAAGTGATAAAACAATGTGGTGGTCATACATCACTGCCGAAGTAGGCTCAGAGGAACGATACATCAGCCTAAATATTAAAGACACCAATGTTGATTATGCACCCTCTGACGTTTGGGGCAAGGGTAAAGCGTGAGTTGTTTGGCCATCATATTATTTGATGGCCAAACTTAGCCTATTCTGAGACCATTTCAAACCCCGCCCGGATTTTTTCTTCTGGCAGTTCGTCGGCAATGAACACGATCACGCTTTCGCGCTTTTCGCCTTCTGCCCACTCTACGTCGAAATCAAATCCGTAGAGCTTCAGCACCCCCTGAAACACCAGTTTGCGATCCTCACCGGCGATGTTCAGCACGCCTTTGTAGCGCAGCAGTTGTTTGCCGTGCTCTTCCAGCAACTCGTTCATGAAGGTGCTGAGCCTGTCGATATCCAGCGGCTGGTCACTGCGCAGGACCAGGCTGCTGATCCGGTCGATGGAGCGGCCTGCAGGGGCTGCCGGTCGCAAGGTCATCCCGCCGATGTCAGCGTTGAGGTTGAAGCCGCGCACGTCCAGCAGTTCGGCCAGATCGATCTTGCCGTGCTCGACCACACGGATCGGCGCACGTCGGTTGATGCGGGTCAAGCGCTCGCTCAATGCATTGAAAGCTGCTTCGTCCACCAGATCGGTCTTGCTCACCAGCAGACGATCCGCGAAGCCGATCTGCGCCTGGGCAATGGTCTGCTCCAGGTGCGTGTCGGCATGGGCGGCGTCGACCAGCGTAATGATGCCGTCGAGGATGTAGCGCTCACGCAGCTCCTCGTCGATGAAGAAGGTTTGCGCCACCGGTGCGGGGTCTGCCAGACCGGTGCACTCAATGACCAGCCGATCGAAAGCTATTTCGCCGCTGTCGAGCCGCTCCAGCAAAAGGAATAGCGCTTTGGTCAGGTCGGTGTGAATGGTGCAGCAGACGCAACCGTTGGACAGGGTCATGACCTGCACGGGCTCATCGCCCAGTAATTGGGTATCAACGCCGGCGTCACTGAATTCGTTCTCGATCACGGCGATCTTCAGGCCGTGCTCCTCCTTGAGCAGATGGCGCAGCAAGGTGGTTTTGCCGGCGCCGAGAAAGCCGCTGAGGATCGTGACGGGGATAGGTGTGAACAAAAAAAAGACCTCGATTCGCTGAAAAAAAACAGGAGTGAGATTGCTGGCGATTCGAAATGTCAGTCAGTACAGCGGCGACTGAATTAACGCATCGCGAGCAAGCTCACTCCTGCATGACCAGGGGTCACTTCATTAGCAACACTTGGGCCCGCCCTTCCCGCCGTAACGGGCGTCCTGGCGTTCCCGGAAGAACGCTTCGTAGGACATCACCGGCTTGTCCGGGTGAGTCTTCTGCATATGCTCAACGTAGTTGTCGTAATCCGGCATGCCCACCATGAGGCGGGCGGCCTGACCGAGATACTTACCCAGGCGACTCAGATCGTTGAACATAGGCAGCTCCTCGCGTTACAGCGCACTCAATGGGTTTCCGGGAACGCCTGGAATGGCGATTCCTTGTCGGTACGCTCCTTCTTGATCCACGCCGCACGCCCCACTTTCAGTGCATAGAACAGAATGCTCAGGACCACGAACAGGAACAGCGTGGTCAGGGTGGCGTTGGTGTAGGCGTTGAAGATCACATGCTGCATCTGGTCCATGGTCTTGGCAGGGGCCAGCACCTGACCGGCATCTGCCGCTGCGCTGTATTTCTTCGCCAGCGCCAGGAAGCCCACCGCAGGGCTCGGGTCGAAGAGCTTGATGAAGCCTGCGGTCACGGTGCAGATCAGTAGCCACGAAGCCGGCAGAATAGTGACCCACACGTACTGTTGGCGCTTCATTTTGATCAGCACGACCGTCGCCAGCATCAGCGCAATACCCGCCAGCATCTGGTTGGAGATACCGAACAATGGCCACAACGTGTTGATCCCGCCCAGCGGATCGATCACGCCCTGATACAGCAGATACCCCCACAGCGCGACACAACCACCGGTGCCGATGGCGTTGGCGGTCCAGGACTCGGTGCGTTTCAGTGCTGGGACAAAACTGCCCAGCAAATCCTGCAGCATGAAGCGGCCGGCACGGGTACCGGCATCGACTGCGGTCAGGATGAACAGCGCTTCAAACAGAATCGCGAAGTGGTACCAGAACGCCATGGTGTTCTGACCCGGGAACGCCTGGTGCAGGATCTGAGCGATCCCCACGGCCAGGGTCGGTGCACCACCGGCACGTGCCAGCACAGTGTTTTCGCCGATGTCCTTCGCCACCGCGGTCAATTGATCCGGCGTGATGAGGAAGCCCCAACTGCTGACCATCTGCGCGACCGAATTGACGTCGGAGCCGACGATAGCCGCCGGGCTGTTCATCGCGAAGTACACGCCTGGCTCGATGACCGAAGCCGCGACCATCGCCATGATCGCCACGAACGACTCCATCAGCATGCCGCCGTAACCGATGTAACGGGCGTTGACTTCGTTATCCAGCAGCTTAGGCGTGGTGCCCGAAGAAATCAGCGCGTGGAAACCGGATACCGCGCCACAGGCGATGGTGATGAACAGGAACGGAAACAGGGTGCCTTTCCAGACCGGACCGGTGCCGTCGGTGAACTGCGTCAGCGCAGGCATTTTAAGCTCAGGCGCGAGAATCAGGATGCCGATCGCCAGGGCGATGATGGTGCCGATTTTCAGGAACGTGGACAGGTAGTCGCGAGGCGCCAGTACCAGCCAGACCGGGAGCATGGCGGCGACAAAGCCGTAGCCGACCAGCATCCAGGTGATCTGAACGCCAGTGAACGTGAACATCGGCGCCCACTCAGGACTCGCTGCCACCAGACCACCAACCCAGATCGACAGCAGCAACAGCACGACGCCCACCACCGAGATCTCGCCGATACGGCCCGGACGTATGAAGCGCATGTAGATGCCCATAAACATCGCGATCGGAATCGTTGCCATGACCGTGAACATGCCCCATGGGCTCTCGGCCAGTGCCTTGACGACGATCAGCGCCAGCACCGCAAGGATGATGATCATGATCAGGAAGCAGCCGAACAACGCAATGGTGCCGGGAATGCGGCCCATTTCTTCGCGGACCATGTCGCCCAGAGAGCGCCCGTTACGGCGCGTGGAAAGGAACAGGATCATGAAGTCCTGAACCGCACCGGCCAGCACGACACCGGCAATCAGCCACAGCGTACCGGGCAGATACCCCATCTGCGCGGCGAGCACCGGACCGACAAGAGGGCCGGCGCCGGCAATGGCAGCGAAGTGGTGACCGAAGAGGATGTGTTTATTGGTGGGAACGTAGTCGAGCCCGTCATTTTTCAGCACTGCGGGGGTGGCCCGGGTCGGGTCGAGTTGCATGACCTTAGTTGCGATGAACAGGCTGTAGTAACGATAAGCGACCAGATAAATGGCCACTGCGGCGACCACAATCCAGAGTGCGTTGATCGCCTCCCCGCGACGCAACGCAACCACTCCCAGCGCCCAGGCCCCAAGGATGGCAACCATCAGCCAGGGCACGTGGCGCAGCAGACCATTATTGTTTTTCATTTTTTTTGATTCCAACTGAGTGGACTTATTTTTATTCAGCAAGCGGAGTTTAGCGCCGCCGGAGCGAAAGGCTACCCCCACGATGGTCTAGCGCGATATTTGTCCTATAGTCAACGCAGTGGGCGCTTGAGGCGCAGAAGGAGTAGTAGCGTAATGACCGAGAATCACAATGAACGTCGTCGCTTCAAACGCGTTGCATTCGACGCGAAAACCAAACTCAGCCAGGGCGAGCAGACCTGGACGGTTCAGCTGATCGACCTGTCGCTCAAGGGGCTGCTGATCGAAAAACCCTCGCCTTGGGAGGGTGATGCCAACCAGCGCTTCATGGTCGACATCGAGTTGCAGGACGGTATAGACGTCGTGATGGAGGTGCAGCTGACCCACGATGATCACAATCACCTGGGATTTGTCTGCAAGCACATCGAGCTCGATTCAGTGACGCACCTGCGCCGACTGATCGAACTCAACATTGCCGATCACGATGAACTGGAGCGCGAGCTGGGTGCGCTGATACATCTATAGGGCGCGCCGCCTTATTCGAACAACGCGTCCAGCGCTTGATCAAGGCGAGTCACGCCGATCACCGTCAGGCCGGGCGGCGACTCTTTCGGGGCGTTGCCCTTGGGCACGATGGCGCGCTTGAAGCCGTGCTTGGCCGCCTCTTTGAGTCGCTCCTGCCCACTGGGCACGGGGCGCACTTCTCCCGACAAGCCCACTTCACCGAACACCAGCAAGTCGCCCGGCAGCGCCCGGTTACGCAGGCTGGACATCACGGCGGCCATCAAGGCCAGGTCGGAAGCGGTTTCCAGCACTTTCACCCCGCCCACGACGTTGAGAAACACATCCTGGTCATGGGTGGGAATGCCGCCGTGGCGGTGCAGTACGGCCAGCAACATGGCGAGCCGGTTTTGATCCAGCCCCAACGTCACACGACGCGGGTTGGACAGGTGGCTGTCATCGACCAGCGCCTGCACTTCGACCAGCATCGGCCGGGTGCCTTCCCACGTGGCCATGACCACGCTGCCCGCGACTTCTTCCTGCGCGCGGGTGAGAAAGATCGCCGAGGGATTCGAGACTTCTTTCAAACCTTTGTCGGTCATGCCGAAAACGCCCAGTTCGTTGACGGCACCAAAGCGGTTCTTCACGGCGCGCAGCAAGCGCAGGCGGCCATCGGACTCACCTTCGAAATACAACACGGTGTCGACCATGTGCTCCAGGACGCGAGGCCCGGCCAGCGCGCCTTCTTTGGTCACGTGGCCGACCAGGAAGATCGCGGTACCGCTCTGCTTGGCGTATCGCACCAGCAACGCGGCGCTCTCGCGCACCTGGGATACGCCGCCGGGCGCAGATTGCAGCTGTTCGGTGAAGATGGTCTGGATCGAATCGATCACCATGACCTTCGGCTGCTCGATGCGCGCCGTGGCAATGATGGTTTCGATGCAGGTCTCGGTCATGACCCGCAGCTTGTCCTGGGGCAGGCCAAGCCTGCGGGCACGCATCGCGACCTGCTGCTGCGACTCTTCGCCGGTGACGTACAGCGCCGGCATGCGCTCGGCAATGGCGCAGAGGGTCTGCAACAGAATGGTCGACTTGCCAATGCCGGGGTCACCGCCGATCAGCACGACCGAGCCATCTACCAGGCCGCCGCCAAGGACGCGATCCAGTTCAGTGGAGTTGGTGGAAAAACGCGGGATTTCTTCGACACTGACTTCGGCCAGGGTTTTGATCTGTGCCTGTTGGCCGGTCCAGCCGGAACGACCGCTGGGCGCAGCCGCTGTGCTGTTGTCGATTACGGTTTCAACAAGGGTGTTCCATGCGCCGCATTCGCTGCACTGGCCGGCCCATTTGGGAAACGTCGAACCGCACTCGGTGCAGCCGTACATGCGTTTGGCCTTGGCCATGACACCCCCGATGTAAAAAAGGGGCAATCATACCCGATGCGTCAAACCGTCGGGCGCAGCGCTACCGGGCATGCATGCTTTTGGAGGATTAAATAAAACTTACCGGGTCGTACCCGGTCGATTGCATGGTTTAAGCGGGATGCAGCTTGCTGACTTACACTACATTTACCCCTCACATCTGTAACAAAGGAATACACCCATGAGCGTACTAAGCGAGTTCAAAGCCTTTGCCGTAAAAGGAAACGTCGTCGACATGGCCGTCGGTATCATCATCGGCGCGGCATTCGGCAAGATCGTTTCGTCGTTCGTAGGCGATGTAATCATGCCGCCCCTCGGGTTGCTGATCGGCGGCGTGGACTTCAGTGATCTGTCGGTCGTGCTGCGACCTGCGGAAGGTGCCGCGCCAGCGGTGGTGCTGGCTTACGGCAAGTTCATTCAGACCGTGATCGACTTCATCATCGTGGCATTCGCCATCTTCATGGGCGTCAAGGCAATCAACCGCCTGAAACGCGAAGAAGCCAAAGCCCCGACCCTGCCGCCAACGCCGTCCAAAGAAGAACTGCTGCTGGGCGAAATCCGCGATCTGCTGAAAGAGCAGAACAGCAAACCGGCTGCGCCACTGCCAGTGACGCCCGACCGGTTCGTTTAAGGGCTGAGGGCTGCGAGCATCCGGCTGTTTGCTCTGCATACTGAACGCGAGCTTCGCGAGCAAGCTCGCTCCCACAGGATCGGGGGATGGCTCGGAATCACCGCTCGCTGCTGGACGTGTGGGAGCGAGCTTGCTCGCGAAGACGGCATACCGGCCGCTGGAAACTCAGCGGATGCACCCCCATCTAATCGAGCAAGCCCGCTTCTGTGCGGGTCTTGCGATTGCAACGCTGTATGAACCTACCAGTAATTCTCCACCGCAATCTGTCCCGGCTTGCGCGTCAGCGCCAGGCGCATGTCGCGGGTCTTCAGTATCGCGCGGGTGTCTTCGATCATCTGCGGATTGCCGCAAATCATCACCCGTGAGTGCTCGGGTGTCAGCTCCACACCGGCCGCCTTCTCCAACTCACCGGTTTCGATCAGCGTGGTAATCCGTCCGCTGAGCGCCCCCGGATGCGACTCCCTCGTTACCGTCGCGATAAACGTGAACTTGTGAGCGTACTCAGCCAGGTATTCGCGCTGGGTCAGCTCGGCAATCAGCTGCTGGTAGGCCAACTCCCGGGACTCGCGAGCGCTGTACACCAGAATGATGCGCTCGAATTTTTCCCAGACCTCAAAGTCCTGCAGAATCGACAGAAACGGCGCCACGCCAGTGCCCGTGGATAACATCCAGAGGTCGCGACCATCGGTGAAGCGATCCAGGGTCAGGTAACCCACCGCCTGTTTTTCCACCATCAGCGTGTCGCCCTGACGAAGCCGGCTCAACTCGCTGGTGAATTCGCCGTTGGGCACCACGATCGAGAAAAATTCGAGGAATTCATCGAAGGGTGAGGACACCACCGAGTACGCCCGCCACACCGTCGTGCCATCGGGTTTGGTGACGCCCAGACGTGCGAATTGTCCCGCCGTGAAGCGGAAACCGGGATCGCGGGTGGTGCGAAAGGTAAAGAGACTGGGAGTCAGCGGCGTAACGTCCAGCAGCGTTTGCCGGGTGAATTTCTCTGCACTGGCAGTCATGGGGCGCTCCTGGCTCCTGTCTCGCAAAAAAGGGTGATCAGTGTCCCGCAAACCCGCCGCGATAAACACCGTCGGTTTGTAGTGATATCCGCAGCGGACTGAGCGATTTTTAGAGTATTTCGCTATCGGTGTAATCGCGAAGCGGCTCGCAACGGCGCATAACGCTGCCCTAACCTTTTGATTTTATGGCCGTTCAAAGATGCCGCTGGTAGCTCATCAGTCACCACTCCGGCTTGTTCCCCAGGCGCGACGCTTTTGAGGCCGTGATTGTTTCCTAGACTTCGATCAGGACGATCAAGACTGAGCATGGAGGCACGCGATGGACATCGGCAAGAGGGGGGACGGCTGCACGACGAGCGCGGAGACGCTCACCTACAAGGGCCTGACGATTAGGGAGGTAGAGGTATTGAAGTGGTGCGCTACGGGCAAAACGGCGGCAGAAGTCGCGTTGATCCTTGATGTCACAGCGCGCACCGTTAATTTCCACGTGGGCAAAGCCATTCAGAAGATCGGCGCCTGCAACAAGATGTCGGCAGTGGTTCAGGCAACGAAAGACGGGGTGATCTAGGCATAAGGCGACGCTGGGGCGAAGCCAGGACGAAAAGCCCGGTGCGTGTGGGCAAAAAACACGTAAAATCGCCGGCTTCGCGAACCTCGTGATGCCGGCACAGGTGCAACTCCCGCCAGCACGCCGATCACGCCATCAACGACTGGAAACGCTCCGCCCATGCCCCTGCTTACCACCCCGCTTGCCCAGCTCGATCTGATCCGCCAGCCGGAACAGTCGGATGAGCCCTTGCAGGCCTTCGATGCCGCTGACGAGTACCTGCTCAACCACGTCGCTGAACAGGGCGTGACGCTGCAAACACGGGTACTGGTGCTCAACGACAGTTTCGGCGCGCTCGCAGCCAGTCTCGCGCCCCATGCCACAGTGGTCAGCAGCACGGATTCGTACCTCGGCGCCCAGGCTCTGGAAAAGAATCTGGTGCGCAACGGCCTGACCTATGACGCTGTGCCGGTGATCCCAGCCAGCGCGCCGTTGACCGGCCCCTTCGACTGGGTGCTGATTCGCGTGCCGAAGACACTCGCCTTGCTGGAAGAACAGCTGATTCGTTTGCAGGACCAACTGGCCCCGAACGCCAAAGTCGTCGCCGCCGGGATGATCAAGCACCTGCCCCGCTCGGCTGGCGAGCTGATGGAAGAGTACATCGGCCCCGTGCAAGCATCCCTCGCCGTGAAAAAAGCGCGGCTGCTGTTCTGCACCCCTGAGGTCAAAACCGTTCAGCCTTCGCCCTACCCCACCCGTTACACGCTGGACGAGCCGAAGATCGAACTGATCAACCACGCCAACGTGTTTTGCCGTGACGGTCTGGACATCGGCACGCGGGCCTTCCTGCCGTACTTGCCCAAAGGCCTGGGCTCGGCGCGGGTCGCGGATCTGGGCTGCGGCAATGGCGTGCTCGCCATCGCCAGTGCGCTGGACAACCCCGACGCGCATTACACGCTGGTGGACGAGTCGTTCATGGCGGTGCAGTCGGCGCAGGAGAACTGGAGACTTGCCCTCGGCGAGCGGCCGGCGGTGATTCACGCAGGTGACGGGCTGGCGTCGCAGGAACCCGATTCGCTGGACGTCGTCCTGTGTAATCCGCCGTTTCACCAGCAACAAGTGGTCGGCGACTTCCTCGCCTGGCGAATGTTCCAGCAGGCGCGCTCGGCACTGGTCACCGGCGGCGCGCTGTACATCGTCGGCAACCGGCATCTGGGCTATCACAGCAAACTGGCGCGACTGTTCCGGGGCGTGGAGCAAGTGGCGGCGACGCCGAAGTTCGTGATCCTCAAGGCGCGTAAATAGCTCACCGCGCTCGTCGTCCTGACTTCAGATGTGCAGCCAAAAAAAACCCGCCGAGGCGGGTTTTTTATCGAGCGGGAATAACTCAATGCGACTTCATGCCTGCCGCTGTCATGAACATGCGCAGCAGCATGGCGACCACGAACAGCGCCAGCACGCTGCCGGTCCAGATGATCAACAGCCAGCCGATGCGCTGCCACAGTGGCTTGCCTTGCGCTGGATCAACCTCGCGCTTGTGCTCGTTTTGATTCCGACCTTCGTACTGAACAGATTCTTTAACCGACATCGCTAAACCCTCCTCTCCCGCAGTCAGGCCCCGGCAATAACCCGGGGCCACTGGCTGCTAGTGATAGCCGTGTTCGTGGGTGACTTTGCCGCGGAATACGTAATAGCTCCAGAACGTGTAACCCAGGATCAGCGGAATGATGAACAGCGTACCGACCAGCATGAAACCCTGGCTCTGTGGCGGCGAGGCAGCGGCCCAGATGGACACGGTTGGCGGAATGATGTTCGGCCACAAGCTGATGCCCAGACCGCTGTAGCCCAGGAAGATCAGCACCAGTGTCAACAGGAACGGCGCGTAGTTGGCGTTGCGCGCCACCGCTTTGAACAGGCCGTACATCGTTACCATGACCAGCGCCGGCACCGGCATGAACCACAACAGGTTTGGCAGGCTGAACCAGCGATCGGCGATGGCCTGATGGGCCAGTGGCGTCCACAGGCTGACGATCGCCATGACCACCAGCGTGGCCAGGGCCAAAGGTCGTGCCAGATCGTGCATGGCTTTCTGCAACGCCCCTTCGGTCTTCATGATCAGCCAAGTGCAGCCGAGCAATGCGTAGGCCACGATCAGCGCCAGGCCGCAGAAGATCGAGAACGGCGTCAGCCAGTCCAGGCCACCGCCGGCATAGGCTCGGTCGACCACGGGAATGCCGTCGATGTACGCGCCCAGTGCCACGCCCTGGAAGAATGTCGCCACCAGCGAACCGCCGATGAACGCCTTGTCCCACAGGTGGCGCTTGATATCAGTGGCTTTGAAGCGAAACTCGAACGCTACGCCGCGAAAGATCAGCCCGAACAGCATGAAGATCAACGGCAGGTACAGCGCTTCGAGCACGACCGAGTAGGCCAGCGGGAAGGCGCCGAACAAGCCGGCCCCGCCCAGTACCAGCCAGGTTTCATTGCCGTCCCAGACCGGTGCGACGGTGTTCATCATCACGTCGCGGTCCGTCTTGTCCTTCATGAACGGGAACAGTATCCCGATGCCCAGATCGAAGCCGTCCATGATGACGTACATCATGACGCCGAAGATGATGATCACGGCCCAGATCAGTGGAAGATCGATACCCATGGCTCAGTTCCCCTCAGTCAGGCTGTCTTTACGGTGGTCCGTGCTGCTTTCATCAGCAGCAGAGAGAGGACGCGCCGGGGTGCGTTTCTGCCCTGGTCCGCCATGTGCCGGCGTGTCGCCTTCATGGGTTTTTGGCCCTTTGCGCACCAGACGCATCATGTAGCCGAAGCCTGTGCCGAACAGCAGGAAATACACCACCACGAACAGCACCAGAGTGATGCTCAACTGTTCAACGCTGTGTCTGGACACGGCATTCGCCGTGCGCATGATCCCGTAGACCACCCAGGGCTGACGCCCGATTTCGGTGGTAAACCAGCCCGCCAGCATCGCAATCAGACCGGCCGGCCCCATGCACATGACCAGCCGCAGGAACCAGCGATTGGTGTACAGCCCGCCGCGCCAGCGCAACCAGGCACTCCACAGACCGACCGCGATCATCAGCATGCCCAGCGCCACCATGACGCGGAACGACCAGAACACGATCAGCGCATTCGGACGGTCTTCCGGCGGGAAGGACTTCAGCGCCGGGATCTGCTTGTCCAGGCTGTGGGTCAGGATCAGGCTGCCCAGATACGGAATCTCGACCGCGTATTTGGTGCGCTCTTCTTTCATGTCCGGGATGCCGAACAGGATCAGCGGGGTCGGCTCGTCACCGACGTTCTCCCAGTGACCTTCGATCGCTGCGATCTTGGCCGGTTGATGCTCAAGGGTGTTCAGGCCGTGAGCGTCGCCCACCATGGCCTGAATTGGCGCAACGATCAGCGCCATCCACATGGCCATGGACAGCATCCTGCGAATCGCCGGATTGTCACGACCACGCAGCAGATGCCAGGCGGCGGAGGCGCCGACGAAGAACGCCGTGGAGACGAAGGCGGCGATTGCCATGTGCATCAGGCGGTACGGGAACGACGGGTTGAAGATCACCGCGAACCAGTCCACCGGGATGATGCGGCCATCAATGATCTCGAAGCCCTGCGGGGTCTGCATCCAGCTGTTGGAGGCCAGAATCCAGAAGGTCGAAATCAGCGTGCCAACCGCGACCATGGACGTGGCGAAGAAGTGCAGGCCGCGACCGACACGGTTCCAGCCGAACAGCATGACGCCGAGGAAGCCCGCTTCGAGGAAGAACGCCGTGAGCACCTCGTAGGTCAGCAAGGGCCCGGTCACAGCACCGGCGAAATCGGAGAAGCGACTCCAGTTAGTGCCGAACTCGTAGGCCATGACCAACCCGGAAACCACACCCATGCCGAAGTTGACGGCAAAGATTTTCGACCAGAAGTGATAGAGGTCGCGATAAGTGTTGTCATGGGTTTTCAGCCACAAGCCTTCGAGCACCGCGAGGAAGCTCGCCAGACCAATGGTGATGGCAGGGAAAAGAATGTGAAATGAAACAGTGAACGCAAACTGGATTCGGGCGAGATCGAGCGCCTCTAAGCCGAACATAGGTCTTCCTCTATCAGGTGGAACTGGCTTCAGACTTGGGGCCTGCAGCGACTGCCCCCACGGTGTATTGAGTACGAGGTGTGGCCGTTGTTCTCGTGGTTTCGTACTCAGGTCGGCGACCGGGGAGATGCGTCAGGCGGCCAGTTCGACCAATACACGCCAAGGTATTGATCCAGGTCAGCTGACATGGAAAGAGTAGTCCCATTTCGGCACTTGCTCTGCGTGGTCTTTTGTCGCGTGGCGAGTTGACTCACCTTTCAGGGCAGTGCAGTTGACGGGAAGCAGAGCAGAGCGGCGAATCTGCAGCACGGCAGTTAAAACCTCCAGGTGCAAGGCCCTACAAAGGATCGCGAATAAAGCCCAACAGCGCGCAAACCAGCCGCTGATAAAGCGCGTCCACTTCCGGCACCTGGCCTTTGCCCCTGAGACTGCCGTGAAGCAGCCCGAGCCCGGGATCGAACTCGGTGCGCACACCCGCTTCGCGCAATGCACGCTCGTAGCAGACGCCGTCATCACGCAAGGGGTCGAACTGCGCGACAGCAATGAACGCAGGCGCCAGATCATTGAAATTTCCGGCGTCGAGTGGCCGGGCATAGGCCGATTGTTCGTCCGCCGTCATGTAGAGCTGCCGGTAATACGCCAGCTCAGCGGTAGAAAGAAGCGGCGCGTCGGCGCATTCATGGCGCGACGGCAGATCGTTGGCGCCGCCCAGTTCCGGGTAAATCAGCGCCTGCCCCACCGGCTGGCGCTCACCGGAATCGCGCAATGCCAGGCACACTGCAGCGGCAAGATTGCCGCCGGCGCTATCCCCGGCGATGGCGATACGGCGTGGGTCGATGTCCAGCCGCTGTGCGTGTATCTGCAAGGCGTGCCAGACCGCCAGACAGTCGCCGAACCCTGCGGGAAATGGATGTTCGGGCGCCAGCCGGTAATCCACGGCGATGACCACGGCATTGAGGTCGGCCGCCAGTGCCGCGGTCAGAAAGTCGTGGGAATCGAGATCGCCCACCACCCAGCCGCCGCCGTGGAGGTACATCACGCACGGCGCCGGGCGTTCGAGGGACAATCGCTGAGGCCGGTAACTGCGCACCGCCACGCCGCCGAGGGCGAAGTCCCTTACATCGAGCTGCCCCGGACGGGCGGGCGTGAACGCTTCACTCATCCGGGAATACGCGCGGCGCTGCTCGTTGATGTCCTCGGACGTGCTGCTGAAACTCAGGGTATGGGTCACGAACGCCGACATTTCGGGGGACAGCGGGTAAGACGTGGGCATTGGCTGCTCCAGCCCGAGCCCTTGGCCAGGCGTGCTTGGTTACTTGTTCACCGCCACTTGCACGGCGGACGCTGCGTCTTTGCCATCGAAGGTTGTCACGCCATCCAGCCAGCGCTTCATGTCTTCAGGATGATCCTTGAGCCACTGGCGAGCAACGTCGGTTGGCGCCTTGCGGTCCATGATCGGCACCATCATCTGGCTTTCCTGAGCGGCCGTGAACTTCAGGTTGCTCATCAGCTTGCTGACGTTCGGGCAGCGCGATGCGTAATCCGGCGCCGTGACCACGGAAACGGTCGCAGCCCCTTCACCCGGCCCGAACACATCTTCGCTGCCGGTCAGGTAGGCGATCTTCATGTTGATGTTCATTGGGTGCGGGGTCCAGCCAACGAATACCACCCATTCATTACGCTTGATCGCACGCTGCACCGCCGCGAGCATGCCCGCCTCTCCGGACTCGACCAACTGGAAACCGCCGAGCCCGAACTGGTTCTTCTCGATCATGCCCTTGATGTTGGCGTTGGCGCCGGTGCCGGGCTCGATGCCATAGATCTTGCCACCCAGTTTGTCCTTGAATTTGGCGATATCGCCGAATGTTTTTAATCCGCCTGACGCCACGTAATCCGGCACCGCCAGGGTTGCCTGGGCATCACTCATGCTCGGCACGTCGAGGACTTTGACCTGATTGGCGGCCACAAAGGGCGCAATGTTTTTGTCCATCGCCGGCTTCCAGTAACCCATGAACACGTCGAGTCGATCGTCACGCAAACCGCCGAAGACGATTTGCTGAGCGGCGCTGGTCTGTTTGACCTCGTAGCCCATGTTCTGAAGCAGCACTTCGGCAACAGCGCTGGTGGCGACGACGTCCGTCCAGTTGACCACACCCATGCGCACGTTTTGGCATTTGGCGGCTTCTGCAGCCATCAGGGCGTTGCTGCTCAGCATCAACACAGCGCAACTGATATGACGAATAAATGAGTTCATGGGTGCTCCTCGGGTCGGCTCGTTATTTTATTCAGCTCTTTTCGGCAGTTTTTCAAGGCTTGAAGACCCACGGCAATTCGGTGGCTGCCGCGTTGGTGCAAGGTACGCAGCAGGCCTGAGCAACAAGCGCACCAGCGCGACCTGTGCTTGCACTGGGGCGACATTGAATGAGGGGGATTCGAGGGCGCAGCAGAGAAAATCATCGTTCCCACGCAGAGCGTGAGAACGATCAGGGCACAAGGTACGGCGTTGGTTACAGCACTTTATCCAGCGTGATCGGGAATTCCCGAACCCGCTTGCCCGTGGCGTGGTAGATGGCATTGGCAATGGCCGAGGCCACGCCGACGATGCCGATCTCGCCCACACCCTTGGAGCCCAGGTCATTGACGATGCTGTCGTTCTCTTCCACGAACAGCACCTCGATCTCGCCGATGTCCGCGTTCACCGGAATGTGATACTCGGCCAGGCTGTGGTTCATGAAGCGCCCGAGGGTGTGGTCGGTCTGGCTTTCTTCCTGCAACGCCTGACCGATACCCCAGACCACGCCGCCGAGAATCTGGCTGCGCGCGGTTTTCGGATTGACCACACGGCCCGCCGCAACGGCGTCGACCACCCGATTGACGCGGACAGTGCCCAGGTCTTCGTCCACCAGCACTTCGACGAATACCGCCGAGTGCGTTGCCGTCGAATAGCCTTCGCGCTTGTCGTCAGGCTTGGCGTCGATCTGCACTTCAAGCGTCTCGTGGGACGACTCGCGGACGATGTCGGCGTAAGCAAAACGCTCATCGTCGATGAGCAAGTAGCCGTCGCCACAGACAACATCGGCCATGTCCACCACCGCGTGTTGCGGATGCGCCATGCGCACGGCGTCGAGCAACTTGGCGCGCAAGGCACGACAGGCCTGCTGCACCGCCGTGCCCACGGACGACACCGTGAACGAGCCACCCTGCAATGGCGACGTCGGCAGCGACGAATCACCCAGTACGAAGGTGACGTCCTCAGGCTTCACGCCAGCGGCCTCAGCGGCGATCTGGGTCATGACCGTGTAAGTGCCAGTGCCGATGTCGGTGGTGGCGCTGCTGACGGTGATCTTGCCGCTGCTATCGATACTGGCCTTGGCGCTGGCGGGCATCTGCATGGCTTCCCATACACCTCCGGCCATGCCCCAACCCACCAGTTGCCGGCCCTGACGCATGCTGCGCGGCTCTGGGTTGCGCTTGCTCCAGCCGAAACGCTCGGCGCCTTGTTCGTAACACGCCAGCAGTTCTTTACTGGAGTAAGGCTTGCCTTCGTTGCCGTTGCTGTCGGCAAAGTTGACCACTCGCAGCTGCACGGGGTCGATACCGGCCGCAATGGCCAGCTCGTCCATCGCACATTCCAGCGCGACCATGCCGGAAGCAGCGCCCGGTGCGCGCATGTCCAGCGGCGTGTAAACGTCCAGCGGCGCGAGCTTGTAGCTCAATGCCACGTTGTCGCACTGATAGAGCATGCCGCTCCATTCAACGACGTGCTCGGCAAAGTCTTCAAAGCGCGAGGTCTGACCGATGGCGTCGTGGGCCACCGCCATCAGCTTGCCGTCTTTGGACGCCCCGAGCCGCATGTGCTGCAAGGTTTGCGGACGATAGCCGAAGGTAAACATCTGCTGGCGGGTCAGGGTCAGACGCACCGAACGCTGGAGCTTCAATGCCGCCATGACGGCCAGGGGCAGCTGGTATTGCGGACGCAGGCCGGAACCGAAGGCGCCACCGACGAAGGCGGCGAGGATGCGGATCTTCTCTTTCTCCAGACCGAACACACTGTGCAGGTAGTCCTGGCAGTTCTGCGTGCCTTGGGTTTTATCGTGGATCTCCAGGCTGCCGTCAGCCTTGAAGAACACCGTGGAGGCGTGCGGCTCCATCGGGTTGTGGTGTTCGTTGGGCGTGCTGTAGTGGCTGTCGACCGTGACCGCCGCCTGGGCGAATGCGCCCGAAAAATCCCCACGCGGTTTCGGCGTTTCGGCCGGCGCGGTGTGGGCGTCACTCTGACCCACACTGAGGTCGGTCTGGTGCGGCTTGGTTTCGTACTCGATGCGCACGAGGGAGCCGGCATGCCGCGCCAGTTCAAGGGTGTCTGCCACCACCAGCGCCAGAGGCTGGCCGCTGTAAAGCACGTGGTCGTTGTAGAACGGGCGGAACGGCGAGCCTTCGGCGGCGTCGGCGTCCTGATAGTCCTCGTCATAGCTGGCGATGTGCGGGCGATTGGTGTGATCGATAACCGCGATCACGCCAGGAACTGCCAGCGCTTGCGAGGCATCGATACGCACGACGCGACCCAAGGCGATAGTGCTGGAGACCACGCTGGCATGCAGCAAGCCTGCCTCCGGGTACTCGCCGGCGTAGCGGGCCTGGCCGGTGACTTTCAGGCGTCCATCGACGCGGTCCATCGGTTGGCCCAGCGCGGAGGCCGTTCCCGGGGTGGGTGTATTGGCGTTCATTAAACAGTTCCTCCCAAGGTGGCATCGCTCAAGGCGCGAACGATCGCGCGGCGGGCCAGCTTGATCTTGAAAGCGTTGTGCGCCAGCGGCTGAGCGTCGCGCAGCATCGCGTCGGCGGCGGCAACAAAGTTTTCCCGCGAGACCGGCTGACCTTTGAGCGACTGCTCGACGGCCGTGTCGCGCCAAGGTTTGTGCGCCACGCCACCCAGGGCTATGCGCACGTCACGGATGACGTCGCCATCAAGCTCGACAGCAGCGGCCACTGAAATCAGGGCAAAGGCGTAAGACGCGCGGTCACGGATTTTCAGGTAGTGGCTGTGCTGCTGAAAACGTGGCGCTGGCAGCTCGACAGCGGTGATCAGTTCATCGTCGGCGAGCTGGTTGTCGCGCTGCGGCGCATCTCCCGGCAAGCGATGGAAGTCAGCGAACTCGATCACCCGGGCACCGGCGCGCCCCTGGACGTGGACGCGGGCTTCGAGCGCAGCCAGGGCCACGCACATGTCCGAGGGGTGAGTCGCGACGCAGGCATCGCTGGCGCCCAGGATCGCGTGGATGCGGTTCAGGCCCTCTTTCGCCGGGCAACCCGTGCCAGGCTCGCGCTTGTTGCACGGCACGGTTGAGTCGTAGAAGTAGTAGCAGCGGGTGCGCTGCAGCAGGTTGCCACCGGTGCTCGCCATGTTGCGCAACTGCGGCGAGGCGCCCGCCAGAATGGCTTGGGACAGCAGCGGATAATCGCGCTCGATCAGCGGATGCCAGGCCAGGTCGGCGTTACTCACCAGCGCGCCGATCATCAGGCCGCCACTGACGGTTGCTCGGACGTCTTTGAGCGGCAGCCCGGTGATGTCGATCAGGTGCTCGGGGCGGGCGACGTTTTCTTTCATCAAATCCAGCAGGTTCGTACCGCCTGCGATGAACCGGCTGGCAGGACCTGCAAGATTGACCGCCTGAGCAATGTCGGAAGGCTTGCTGTAGCTGAAGGGATTCATTGGCCGCGCCCTCCCTGATCCGGTGCGGCATTCATTGATGGCAAGACTTCCACCACCGCCGCGCGGATATTGCTGTAGGCGCCGCACCGGCACAGGTTACCGCTCATCAGTTCTTTCACTTCGTCGTCGGTGCTGGCGCGGCCTTCATTGGCCAGGCCGACTGCCGAGCAGATCTGCCCGGGCGTGCAGTAGCCGCACTGGAAGGCGTCATGTTTGATGAACGCTTGCTGCATCGGGTGCAGCGTGTCGCCTTCGGCAAGCCCTTCGATCGTGGTCAGCTCGGCGCCGTCACACATGATCGCCAGGGTCAGGCACGCATTGATGCGTTTGCCATCGCGCAGCACGGTGCATGCACCGCATTGGCCGTGGTCACAGCCCTTTTTGGTGCCGAACAGATCGAGCTGCTCGCGCAGCAGATCCAGCAGCGTGGTCCAGGGCTGCACGTCCACTTGTCGGGTCTGGCCGTTCAACGTCAGGGCGATGGAATGCCCTGCGAACGCCTGTTCATTGGTTGCACTCATGGGAAGCCTCACGGTAGGTACTCGATCAGCGCAGTGATCTGCGTCTTAAGGGGTACGACTTGTGCGGTTTCGGAAACGTTCAGGGTTTGTGATGAGCGTTTTGACGCAGCGGGGCGCCCGGATGAGGCAAGCCGATCCGGACATTTGCAATCCGACGACACGCGCCAGGCCCCATCGCCCGGAGCTGCTGGTATGATGCGCGGCTTTTTGCAACTGGCAGAATTTGTGCAAGCCGTTTCGGTGAGCTGTGCTTTGCTGTTTCAGTCGACTACATAAATGACGCGGAGCGTCACCGGGGAGCCTTAAATGCTGGAGCGGTTGTTTCAACTCAGGGCACATAACACCAATGTGCGCACCGAAATTCTGGCCGGGGTCACCACCTTCCTGGCCATGGCCTACATCCTGTTCGTAAACCCGAGCATTCTTCGCGAGACCGGCATGGACAAGGGCGCGATCTTTGTCGCTACCTGCCTGGCGGCGGCCATCGGCTCCACCGTCATGGGGCTGATCGCCAACTACCCGATCGCGCTGGCGCCGGGCATGGGCCTGAACGCCTTCTTCACCTACACCGTCGTGCTGCACATGGGCCACACCTGGCAAGTGGCGCTGGGCGCGGTGTTCATTTCGGCAGTGATGTTTTTCCTGCTGTCGATCTTCCGCATCCGCGAATGGATCATCAACAGCATCCCGCTGCCGCTGCGCTCGGCCATTGCTGCCGGTATCGGGCTGTTCCTGGCGCTGATTGCGCTGCACAACGCCGGCATCGTGGTGACTAACCCGGCCACCATGGTTGGCCTGGGCGATCTGGCCAAACCGGCACCGATCCTCGCGGCTCTAGGGTTCGCGCTGATCGTGGCCCTGGAAGCTTTGAAAGTGCGCGGCGCCGTGCTGATCGGCATTCTGGCCGTGACCATCATTTCGATTGTGATGGGCTTCTCGCCGTTCGGCGGTGTGGTGTCGATGCCGCCTTCACTGGCGCCGACCTTCCTGCAGCTGGACATTCCCGGCGCACTGAACATCGGTCTGGTCAGCGTGATTTTCTCCTTCCTGTTCGTCGACCTGTTCGACAACTCCGGCACCCTGATCGGCGTCGCCAAGCGTGCGGGCCTGATGGGCAAGGACGGCCACATGCCGAAGATGGGCCGTGCGCTGATCGCCGACAGCACCGCCGCAATGGCCGGCTCTCTGCTGGGCACCTCGACCACCACCAGTTACATCGAATCCGCGGCGGGCGTGAGTGCCGGCGGCCGGACCGGTCTGACGGCTATCGTGGTTGCGGTGTTGTTTCTGCTGGCGTTGTTTTTCGCGCCGCTGGCTGGCAGCGTTCCAGCATTCGCCACCGCCCCTGCCCTGCTGTTCGTGGCTGTGTTGATGACGTCGGGCCTTGCCGAAATCAACTGGGACGACATCACTGAAGCAGCACCTGTGGTGATCACCGCCCTGGCCATGCCATTCACGTATTCGATCGCCAACGGCATCGCCTTTGGCTTCATTTCCTGGACCCTGATCAAGCTGTTGTCGGGCCGGGGCCGCGAGCTGAATTCGGCGCTGGTCGTGCTGTCGATTCTGTTCGTGATCAAGCTGGGCTTTTATCCATGAGTTCTACGTTCGACCCTGCAAACTACGCCGTTCAGCTCGATGAGAAGGCCACGCGCCTGCGCGAGCTACTGGCGCCTTTCGAGGCGCCCGAGCCTCAGGTCTTCGATTCGCCACGCGAGCACTACCGCCTGCGCGCCGAGTTCCGCCTGTGGCGCGACGACGGCAAGCGTCACTATGCGATGTTCGCGCCGGGGGACAAGCACACGCCGATCCTGATCAACGACTTCCCTATTGCCAGCCAGCAGATCAACGCGCTGATGCCGGTGCTGCGGGATCGCTGGGAGGTGAGCAAGACGCTCAATCACAAGCTGTTTCAGGTGGACTTTCTGACCACGCTGGCCGGCGACGGCATGATCACCCTGTGCTATCACCGCCCGCTGGATGAGGCCTGGCAAGTCGAGGCGGAGCAATTGGCGGCTGATCTGAAGGTCAGTGTGATTGGCCGCTCGAAAGGGCAGCGACTGGTGATTGGCCGCGATTACGTGACCGAGCAGCTGGACGTCGCTGGCCGGACTTTCAGTTATCGCCAGCCGGAGGGCGCGTTCACCCAGCCGAACGGCACGGTGAACCAGAAAATGCTGAGCTGGGCGTATGACGCGCTGGGCGACCGCGACGATGATTTGCTGGAGCTGTATTGCGGCAATGGCAACTTCACGCTGCCGTTGGCGACCCGCGTGCGCAAGGTGCTGGCGACCGAGATCAGCAAGACGTCGGTCAACGCGGCGCTGAGTAACCTGGCGGACAACGCTGTGGATAACGTGTCGCTGGTGCGACTGTCGGCTGAGGAGCTGACAGAAGCCCTGAATGAGGTGCGCCCGTTCCGTCGTCTGGCCGGTGTCGACCTGAAAAGCTACGACTTCGGCAGCGTGTTCGTCGACCCGCCCCGCGCCGGCATGGACCCAGACACGTGCGAGCTGACGCGACGTTTTGAGCGCATCCTGTACATCTCGTGCAACCCGGAAACCCTGGCCGCCAACATCGCACAACTGCACGACACCCACCGGGTCGAGCGGTGCGCGCTGTTTGATCAGTTTCCGTATACCCATCACATGGAGTCGGGGGTTTTGCTGGTTCGCCGCTGACAGCGCGATTCGGTCGTTCCCGGCTGAAGCCGGTCCTACTATCATCAGTAGAACCGGCTTCAGCCGGGAACAGGCCTTCTGATCTCCATGCGCCCGCAGCATATCCCGCACCATCCATCATTAAATTCCTGACAGCTAGCGGCGAACCGCGCCAGACCGGTGTATAACTCTCGGCCGTCTTTCGCTTCGATGGATGCCTTGCCTTGAGCTCCGAATCGCCCGCCTCATCGTCTGAATCTTCCGCCAAAAGCGCCCTGCGGCTGCCCGGCTTTTTCGCCTTCCTGACCGCGCGCCTTGCTGCCGTTTTCGCCATGCAGATTCAGGCAGTGGTTGTCGCCTGGCAGGTCTACGACATGACCCGCAGCCCGATCTCCCTGGCCTATGTCGGCCTGGCGCAGTTCATTCCAATGTTGCTGCTGTTGATGCCGGCCGGCGACTTGATCGACCGCTATGATCGCAAGATGATCCTGACCATCAGTTGGTCGGTGCAAGCCGTATGCAGCCTGATGCTGATGCTGTTCTCTGTGACCCATCATCAAGACACACGGCTGATTTACGCCACCCTCGCCTTGTTCGGTTGCGCGAGGGCGTTCACCGGGCCGGCGTTGCAGAGCCTGCTGCCACAAGTCGTCCCGCGTGAAAAACTCGCGTCGGCCATCGCCACCAACAGCATGATCATGCGCATTGCAACCATCGCCGGGCCGCTGGTCGGCGGCGGTCTGTATGCAGCAGGCGGCGGCGGGCTGACCTATTCCGTGTGCATGGCCAGCTTCATCGCTGGCGTGCTGTTGCTGATCCGCGTGCCGGTGCTGTACGCCGGCAAAAAGCAGATTCTCGAATCCACGGCCTGGAAGCGTTTCACCGCCGGCATCGCCTTCATCCGCTCGCGGCCGATTATCCTCGGCACCATCTCACTGGATCTATTCGCGGTGCTACTCGGCGGCGTGGTGGCGCTGCTGCCGATTTATGCCCATGAAGTGCTGCACCTGGGCCCCGAAGGGCTGGGCGCGCTGCGCAGCGCGATGAGTCTGGGTGAGGTCAGCACGGGTCTGTATTTGAGTTTCCGGCCTTTTGATCGACACGTCGGTCTGGTCATGTTCATCGCCGTCGCGGTGTTCGGCGTCGCCAATCTGGTGTTCGCCCTGTCGACGCTGTTCTGGCTGTCGCTGCTGGCTTTGATGATCGCCGGTGCGGCGGACATGGTCAGCGTCTATATCCGCTCCACACTGGTGCAATTCTCGACGCCGGACGACATGCGCGGGCGGGTCAATGCGGTGAATATGTTGTTTATCGGTTCGTCCAACGAGCTGGGCGAATTCCGCGCCGGCAGCAGCGCGGCGCTCTGGGGGGCCGTGCCCGCCGCGATCATCGGCGGCGTGTGCACACTGGGTGTCGTTGGCGCCTGGATGGTTGGCTTCAAGGCCCTGCGCCAGGTGAACCGCTTCGCCGACGCCTCGCCGGTCGAGACCATCGAGAAGCAGACGGCGCGGGTTTGATGTAAGCCCTCTCGGGTATTTACTGTTGGCGCGCACCCTCTGCGCGCCACGCGAATCCGGCAGTTTCCGGCCCTTTTGAACGACTACTGCGGCGAACATCACCCGTTACGGAATCTTCCGTAAGACGTGCCAAGGGACCAGTGTAGGACCGTTCTGAAAATCACTTTCAGCCCCCCTCGCCGCGCTTCAAAGCCCAATGCCCTCTCCCTATCCTTGCTGGATCTGACCTCAGCAAGGACACGCAGCATGGCATTTGACGGATTCATCAAGGTGAACGGGATCGACGGCGAGTCGCTGGATGAGCGCAACAAGGGCTGGATCGAAATCGTGGCCTACGACTTCGGCGTTAGCCAGAGTACTTCGGCCACCGCCAGCTCGAACGGCGGCGCGGGCTCGGGTCGGGCCAGCCTCAGCGACTTCAGCTTCAGCAAACGCCTGGATCAATCCAGCGCTGCGTTGTTTGAAGCCAGTTGCGCGGGCACGCACATCAAGGACCTGACGTTGTGCCTGTACCGCGCGGGAGGCGACAAGCTCAAGTACTACGAAGTACGCCTCGAAGAAGTGATCATCTCTGACTTCAGCCAAAGCGGTGAGAGCGGCGAGCCGCTGGAACACGTGCAAATCAACTTCGGCCGCGTCCGCATTCTGTACACCCAGCAAAAACGCAGCGATGGCGCGGCGGCCGGCAATGTAGTTGGCGGCTGGGACCGCATCGCCAACAAGCGCTTTAGCTGAGGACTGCGAATGTCCAAGCCATATGTGTTTATCAATGACCGCATACAGACCTACTTCACACTCAAGAACCGGGTGGGCGGGGGTGCGAAGTTCGATGTGCTCAACGCGCATATCCGAAACGTTGTGGTGATGCCGGGCCAGCTGGTGATTGTCAGCGACGGTTCAAACGGCACTCTCACAGCCGAAGAAACCGAGCTGATGAACCTGGCGCGTAACGTCCATCGTCAGGTGAAAGGCGCGGGCAGCCAGCTCATCGAGAACTATGACCTGCTGCAGAACATGCTCAGTTATGGATCGCTGGGTACTGGCGCTGCCACCGGGAGTTGGGGCAAGCACCTTGGAGGTGTGAAGAAAACCCTGGAAGAGATCGAGCGGCTTTACAAATTATCGCTGGCGCGCGGAACACCCATTGCTCGGCAGGAGTTCATCAACCAGCGGCGAGCTCTGTTTGCCACGCTTGATAAGCAACTGGAAGGCATTGCCCGCTGGGGGACCGGGTTGCGGAAAAAAGGTCCGCTTAAGAAGATGCTGGGGTTGTCGACCAAGAGTTATCTGCACACAGGTGAAATCCAGGGATATGCGGCGCGGGTGGGGCGAATCGCTAGAGTGGCGAAGTTGCTGAAATTCGGGACGCCTGTTGGGATTGGGCTGAATGCAATTTCAGCAGGCCTTGAAATCAAGGAGGCATGTTCGACGGGGCGGGAGGAGTTTTGTCGGAAGGCGCAACACATCGAAGGTGGCAAATTTGTCCTCAGCACAATGTTTGGTCACGTCGGCGGTGGAGTGGGCGCGTCAGCAGGAGCCTCGATTTGTGCAGTTGTTTTGGGAGTTCCTACCTATGGAGTCGGCGTAATTGGCTGTGGAATCGTCGGCGGCGTGGTTGGCGGATACAGCGGAGGTCTAGTTGGTGGGTTTGTCGGCGAATTGACCGGCGAGTACATCTATGAGTGGGGCCAATAATGGCAGATATCCCCACCGGACTCTTGGCACTGATATTGACAGTGATCACGACCTTACATCTCGCCGGCTACTACATCTTCTTCTACATCAATTTGGAAAAGATCGAAAACCATCTATGCGATATTGAAATGTTTTCCTTGAACAGAGAGTTCTACGGAGACAGTTTTCTCGGACGAAGGATGAGGGAAACCTTCGTAATGCTGGTTGCAGTGGCCCCAGAGATCTTCTGGAGACAGGAACGCATCCCCAGGCAAAAGCTTCTCAAATTACCTCCCCGATTGCTGTGGGGAGTGCGGATAGTTTATGGCTCTATGATTTTCATAAGCGTTTATGGGGGATTGCTCTATTATTTTCGTGCGCCACACGGCTAAACAGCGACAAAGTGCGGCCAACTCAAATGATAGTTTTAGTCGGCGGTTTCGAAATCTCAATCACAGAGTTAGCTTTCTGATTTCTTGAATATTGAGCAGTCACGGGTCGCGCCAACTCGACGGATAGGGGGGAGGGAATCCTTGAGATAGTAAAAAATTCTGCCCGATCGTGAATTACTATAAGGTTAAACACCTGACTTGCCCTACGACTACTGGCCTGCTCGGACTGACTTTAATAATATCAATGTGGATCAATAACCTCCTCATGGCATGGTTCACCTATCGAAACATTAACCATCTTGAAAACCGACTATCTAACTGCACGTGCATCAGTGACACCAAAGCCCTTTGGCAAGGAGGATTAATAGCCAGGCAAATGCGGTTAAACATGGTAGTTACAGTCATTACGCTGCCCAAAGCAATGTATCGGCGAGGCCACATCACAAAAAATGCTCACCACTCTGTGCCTCTCCAGCTTAAATTGAGGATCTGGGGAATATACAGCTGGCTTTTCGTTAACTGTACCTGCTTGGCTATATTGGCCTGGCTAACAAAATGATTATGCTCGAGAAGGCCTGGTGGGTGATGGCGGTATTTGGAAGCATATTCGCCAATATCATCATAATGATTTACTTCCAGCTCGGTAAGTTAGCCACTATGGAGGAACTGCTATCAGATGTGAAACTAGTCCATCTAAATGACTGCAGATGCATATCTGATGCTCGAAGGATGTGGGACGACGGCATTATCGGAAGACAGATGCGCATGAACATGGTGACTGTCCTCCTTACTTTTCCGAATTTGATGTACCTCCGTGGAGATATTTCAAAAGACGCAAACTTAAGAGTCCCACCACATTTAAGGGCCTGGATACTCTGGCTCCACATCATTCTAAATACAGTATTTGTATGCATGATCGGGCGTTATGCCTTTATCACAGCACAGTGAGAGAAGTGACAAAAATGACCGAAAAGTATCTCTATGAATGGACATCGTGATGGATGACATCCCGACTGGACTACTCTCACTCATCATACTATTGCTCACCGCCGCCCACATTGTGTGGCCCATATATTCTTCTACATATATCTGGAAAAGATCGAAGACTACCTGTGTGATATCGAGATGTTTTCATTGAACAGAGCGGTCTGCGGAGACAGCCTTTTCGGACGAAGAATGAGGGAAACATTCGTGATGCTGGTTGCAGTCGCACCTGAGATCTTCTGGAGGCAGGAACGTATCCCCAGGCAAAAGCTGCTCAAATTGCCTCCCCGACTGCTGTGGGGAGTGCGGATAATTTATGGCTCGATGATTCTCATCGGCGTGAGTAGCGGACTGCTCTACTATTTTTGCGCGCCTCATTAACGCATTCAAAGGGCGCTGCCTTGGCATGGGTCTACTTCTCCGCAGGTTGAAAAACACAAATAAGGTTTCAAGCTGCCAACCCCCACCAAGCAGCTCTGCAGGTGAGCAATACCTCTGAGGAACCGATTCGCGAACTATTCCCCCTCCTCTCCTCTCTTAGTCCAGCAGACCAGACGTCGCACGCCCGCCGTCTACACTTCCCACACGACCAAAAGAGGATTCCCCCATGCTATGGAAAAAAGGACGTCGCAGTGACAACGTCGTGGACGCACGTGGCGATTCCGGGGGCGGCGGTGGCGGCGGGATGCGCATTGGCGGCAAAGGGTTGGGGCTTGGCGGGATCGTGATCATCGTCGCGATTGGTCTGCTGACCGGCCAGGACCCGATGCGGATTCTGGGTGAGATCACCGGCCAGATGGGTTCGGATCAAACCGCCGCGGTCAATCCGCAAACGCGCCAGGCGCCGCCGGCCAATGACGAGCAGGCTGATTTCGTGCGCGCTGTCTTGGGCGACACCGAAGACACGTGGCAGCAGGTTTTCCAGCAAATGGGGAGCCAGTACAAGGCGCCGACGCTGATCCTGTTCAGCGGTCGGGTGCAATCGGCCTGTGGCTCGGCATCTTCGGCGAGCGGTCCGTTCTATTGCCCGGCTGACCAGCGCGTTTATCTGGACATGGAGTTTTTCCGTGAGATGAGTCAGCGCTTCAAGGCGGCGGGAGATTTCGCTCAGGCGTACGTGATTGCGCACGAAGTTGGCCATCATGTGCAGACCTTGCTGGGGGTTTCGGCTAAAGTTGACGCCGCCCGCCAACGCGGCATGAAAATGGAAGGTGACAACGGTTTGCTGGTGCGTCAGGAGCTGCAAGCTGACTGCCTGGCAGGCGTTTGGGCCAACAACGCACAAAAGCGTTTGAACTGGCTGGAGCCGGGTGATATTGAAGAGGCGCTAAACGCCGCCAATGCCATTGGCGACGACCGCTTGCAGCAACAGGGTCAGGGCCGGGTCGTGCCAGACTCGTTTACCCACGGCACTTCTGCTCAGCGCGTGCGCTGGTTCAAGACAGGTTTTGCCGCAGGACAAATCAACCAATGCGATACATTCGCCGCCAAGAGCCTCTGATCACATGATGAAACCGCTTTCGATCCTGTTGTTGGGCACCCTGATGAGCCTCAATGCTCATGCGGCGGATCAGGCGGTTAAATCCATCAGCCCCGACCGGCTTCAGATCAACGGGACCACCCAGGCCACGCTCGGCCTGAGTCAGAGCTGGGTTCGTCCAAGCCCGCAGGTCCAGCGGGTTGTCATTGTCTTTCACGGTCGGCTGCGCAACGCGCAAACCTACCTGCGCAGCGTCGAGCGCGCGGCCAACCAGTCGCATCAGCGCTCGAAAACGCTGTTGATCGCGCCGCAATTTCTCGATGAGAAAGACATTTCACAGCACCGCCTGCCAGAATCGGTGTTGCGCTGGCACGCCAATGACTGGATGGCAGGCGAAAAGTCGTTGGGCCCCAAGCCAGTCAGCTCGTTTGTGGTCATCGATCACATCCTCAAGCGTCTGAGCGACAGCAAGCTGTTCCCGAATCTGAAGGAGATTGTGATCGCTGGGCATTCCGGCGGTGCTCAGGTGGTGCAGCGTTACGCGATGATCGGCGGCAAGGAGGATGCGTTGCTGAAGAAGGAAGGCATCAAGCTGCGCTATGTGATCGCTAATCCGTCTTCTTATGCGTATTTCGACGCGACCCGGCCGCTGCCGGTCGATGCGGCGAGCTGCCCGACTTTCGACACCTGGAAGTACGGTCTTAACAAGCTGCCAGCCTATGCCGGCAAGGAAACACCGGCCGAGCTTGAGGCTGCTTACGTGAAGCGCGACATTACTTACCTGCTGGGCGAACTGGACACCGATCCAGAGCACCCGGCGCTGGACAAGGATTGTGGCGCCGAAGCCCAGGGGCCGCAGCGTCTGGCCCGTGGTCACAACTACTTCGATTACCTGACCAAGCGTCATCCGGAAGGCTTGAATCAGCGCCTGGTGGAAGTGAAAAACGTCGGGCATAACGGCGAAGCGATGTTCACTTCACCTGAAGGTCAGACGGCGTTGTTCAAGGCGAATTGAGAGCACTGCGCTAGCAGGACCTGCTTTAAGCGGGAAGAGGCCGGTGCGTACACCACTCATTTTGTAGTGAATTGCCTGCCGCTTTCCCGGCTAAAGTCGGTCCTACTATTTGAATGCGCGTCCTATTTCACTTCAATCATCTTTCTTAACGCCACGCAATCCGCCGCATGCCAATCGGTCAACTCGGGCCACGGGTTTTCCGGCAGATTGACCAGCACGGTCTGACTCCCAGCTGCGCGACCGCAAGCCAGGTCGAACTGATAGTCACCCACCATCACCATGTCCGACGGCTTCACATTCCACGCTTGGGCCAGCTTCAGCAGGCCTCCCGGATCGGGTTTCGGCGCCGCTTCGTCGCGACCGAGCACGTCGTCCACCGCAAAGCAGTCCGCGATGCCGATGGCTTCCAGTGTCACGTGAGCAAGCTCCCGGGCATTACGGGTCAGGATGCCCAGACGATAACCCCGCCCTGCCAGCTCCCTCACCAACTCGACAGCCCCCGTCGCGGGTTTGGACTCAATCGCCACCGCGCGCTCGTGCTCCAGCAGCCAGGCATGTTTGGCCGCTGCGACGTCGGCCGGCAACGCAGCAAGATGCCCGAGGATGTCGTCTTCCTGCGGGATATCCAGCGCCCGTTTAATGGCCGGAAAATCATGGGCGGCGACAGTTAGCGTGCCGTCCATGTCGAATACCCAGTGGCGTACCTGTTTAAGGCTCATGACCAATCCTTGCGGTGGCGAATCAAACCTTCCTGAGTGACGGAAGCCACGAGCTTGCCCGCGCGGTTGAACACGCTTCCGCGGGAAAATCCGCGCGCGTTGCCGGCCCATGGACTGTCCATGGCATAGAGCAGCCAGTCGTCGGCGCGCAGTTCGCCGTGGAACCACAGCGAGTGATCAAGGCTGGCGATCTGCATGTCCTTCTGCCAGACCGTCCTGCCGTGGGGCAGCAGCGACGTGGTCAACAGATTGAAATCCGAGGCGTAGGCGAGCATGTAGCGGTGCAACGCGGGGATGTCGGGCAACGTGCCGTCTGCGCGAAACCACACATACTTCACTGGGTCTGCAGGCTTGGGATTGTAGGGATCAGACTCGGTGACCGGGCGAAATTCGATGGGCTTGGGGCACAGCAGCTTGTCCTTCATGTGCTCGGGGATCAGGTGCTCGCGCTGACGCATCAGTTCAAGCTCCGACGGCAGGCTCTCGGGGCCGACCACCTGTGGCATCTGAGTCTGGTGCTCGAAGCCCTCTTCGTCGTACTGGAACGACGCGCTGCAGGTGAAGATCGGCTGCCCCTTCTGAATCGCCGTCACCCGGCGCGTGCTGAAACTGCCGCCGTCACGGACCCGGTCGACCTGGTACACCACCGGCAGGTGCGCGTCGCCGGGGCGCAAAAAATAGCCATGCAATGAATGCACATGGCGCGCGTCTTCGACCGTCTTGCTCGCCGCCGACAGCGACTGCCCCAGCACCTGACCGCCAAACAGCTGGGGAAAGCCAAGGTCCTGGCTGCGCCCGCGAAAGAGGTTTTCTTCGATCGGCTCCAGGCTCAACAGCGACACCAGATCATCCAGCACGTGACTCATTCAGGGTTCCTCACACGGTCGTCTCGCCGACCGTCATCGCATCAATCAGGCCATGGGCGCCGAAGGTCGGCGCAGATGGAAGTGGGACGAAATGATACAGAGGTTTGTAGCCCGATTCCCGCAGCGAATCACAGGGTCGCCAGCCAGCCTGGCCGGTTGATGCGATACAGCACGTGGGGCCTGAGGGGATGACCCTCGGGCAATTTGGGATGATTGAAGTTGTCGGCCGGATCGTTGCGCATGCCGATGGCCTGCATGACCTTTTGCGAGGGCAGGTTGTTGACCGCCGCGAACGCCACGATTTCATCCAGATCCAGGTGCTCGAAACCGCAGCCGAGCACCGTCCACGCGGCTTCGCTGGCGTAACCCAGGCCCCAATGCTCGCGAGCCAGGCGCCAGCCGATTTCCACCGCAGGCGTGAACGCCGCTTCAAAGCCCACCACGCTCAAACCGGTGAAACCGATGAATTCGCCGGTGTCCTTGCGCTCAAGGGCCCAGAACCCAAAACCGTATTCGGCAAAATGCCCGCGCACGCGGCCAATCAGCTTGGCGCTCTCCATGCGGCTCAAGGGCTGCGGGAAATGGCGCATCACTTGGGGATCGGCGCACATCTGCGCGAAAGCCGGCAAATCATCATCTCGCCATTGACGCATCAACAAGCGTGCGCTGTTGAGCTCAAGAATCGGCTCCATCGATCGTCTCCCTGTGCCTCGCCTTTCAAATTACCCGCCGGCTGGCGATTCTCCCGCTCAGGCAAATCGCTGTGCGGTGGTCGTCAGAACTGGCAAGATTCCCCTTCGAACCAGACGCGTGCACACCATGCCCCTGCCCCTCATTTACCACGAAGACTACAGCCCGGACTTTCCGCCGGACCATCGCTTCCCGATGGACAAGTTCAGACTTCTGCGCGACCACCTTATCGACAGCGGCCTGACAACAGATGCTCAATTGTTTCGCCCGCAGGTCTGCCCAACGGACATCCTGGCGCTGGCCCATGACCCCGGCTACATCAGCCGTTATATGGAAGGCGCGCTGTCGCGCGAGGATCAACGTCGTCTTGGCCTGCCCTGGACCGAGGATCTGGCCCGACGTACGGTGCGGGCGGTAGGTGGTTCTTTGCTGACAGCGGAACTGGCGCTGCAACACGGGCTGGCCTGTCACCTCGCCGGCGGCACCCATCATGCCCATTACGATTACCCGGCCGGGTTCTGCATCTTCAATGACCTGGCGATCATCAGTCAGTACCTGCTGCACAGCGGACGCGTCGACCGGGTGCTGATTTTCGACTGCGACGTGCATCAGGGCGACGGCACCGCGCGGATCCTCGAACACACCGATGATGCGATCACCGTGTCGCTGCACTGCGAGAAGAACTTTCCCGCGCGCAAGGCCCAAAGTGACTGGGACATTCCGCTGCCAATGGGCATGGGGGATGACGATTACCTGAAGGTGGTCGACGACACGCTGAATTACCTGCTGCCGCTGTATCGGCCAGATCTGGTGCTGTACGACGCCGGCGTGGATGTGCACAAGGACGATGCGTTGGGTTACCTACAGCTGACGGACGCAGGTGTTGCCCGCCGTGACGAGGCGGTGATGCGTCATTGTCTGGGCCGCGACATTCCGGTGATGGGCGTGATTGGCGGTGGTTACAGCAAGGACCGCGAAGCACTCGCCCGGCGGCACGGCATTCTGCACCACAGTGCGCAGCGGGTGTGGGTGGAGCGCGGGCTTTGATTGACCACAGAACTTACCCACATCCGCTGTGGAACCGCCTGTGGATAACCTGAGCGCAAGGCCACGATCCCCTGATAACACTGGGTCTGGAGAATACTGTACGTTTTTTGATCGATTAGTTTTCCACAGGGTGGCTGCGTTTCACGAAGCTCGCGTAGAATGCGCGCCCCTCACTCAACCAATGTCCGCTTAGCCATGACGCTACCCGCCACTTCACGCACCCAGACAGTCGCCATCATCGGCGGCGGCCCTGCCGGCCTGATGGCCGCTGAAGTGCTGAGCCAGGCGGGGCTCAAGGTGGATCTTTATGACGCCATGCCCTCGGTCGGGCGCAAGTTCCTGCTGGCCGGCGTGGGCGGCATGAACATCACCCACTCCGAGCCGCCACCTGCGTTCGTGTCCCGCTACGCCGAACGCGCCCCGCTGATCGCGCCCATGCTGCGCAGCTTCGGCGCCGAAGCGCTGTGCGAGTGGATTCACGGCTTGGGCATTCAGACCTTCGTCGGCAGTTCGGGCCGCGTGTTCCCCACCGACATGAAAGCCGCGCCACTGCTGCGCGCCTGGCTCAAGCGGCTGCGGGAGTCCGGCGTAGTTATCCACACCCGTCACCGATGGATGGGCTGGAATGCCGACAATACGCTGCGGATCGCCGGCCCTGAAGGTGAACTTGCCCTGCGCCCTGCCGCCACGTTGCTGGCATTGGGCGGGGCAAGCTGGTCGCGGCTGGGCTCGGACGGCGCGTGGGTACCGCTGCTTGAACACCGCGGGGTCAGGATCGCGCCGCTGCAGGCTGCCAATTGCGGGTTTGAGGTCTCGGCCTGGAGCGAACTGCTGCTCAGCAAGTTCGCCGGCGCGCCGCTGAAAAACATCGCGATGGGCCTGGAGGGGCACACCCTTCGACTGGGCGAATGCGTAATCACCCAGACAGGCGTGGAGGGCAGCCTCGTTTACGCGCTGTCCGCGCAGATCCGCGAGGCGATCAATCGATCAGGCTCGGCCACGGTCGAGATTGATTTGCTGCCCGGCAAGACCATCGCCGAGGTGCAAAAGGCCCTGAGCAAACCGCGCGGTTCACGTTCGATGTCCAAGCATCTGCACAGTCAGTTAGGGCTCGACGGCGTGAAGGCGGCGCTGTTGCGTGAGCTCACCCCCGCGACGACATTCGCTGATCCGGCCCTGCTCGCGATGGCGATCAAGACCTTGCCGCTGCCACTGATCAAGCCGCGCCCGCTGGATGAGGCCATCAGCACGGCGGGCGGGGTGAGGTTCGAAGCGCTGAACGAGCAATTGATGATCCCGTCGCTGCCCGGCGTGTTCTGCGCCGGCGAGATGCTCGACTGGGAGGCGCCCACCGGCGGCTATTTGCTCACCGCCTGTTTCGCCAGCGGCCGCGCGGCAGGGCTGGGAATGGTTGACTGGTTGCGCCGCGAGTAAGGCTCAGCGCAACCCTTACGGATTCACGCCGCGCGATCGACCTGCGGCTTCAAGCTACCACCAAGCCCCTGATTGACCGGCGCCTTGCCCTGCGAAGGCCCGACCATCCGTTTGCCCAACGCGACGCCCTTCAGTTCGATGTACGTGTGAGCCAAGGCAGCCAGGCCGATCGCCACGAGGGTGACGGCGACCACCAGCGCGTTGTTTCCCAGCTCTGACCCGGTGTCCATGAAACGCTGACCATTGATCATGGGCGCCAGGTCGCGGCCCGTGAGCTTCTGCGCCACGATGAACACCGTCGACAGGCAAAATAGCAGCGCGGCGTGGGTCATGTAGATGGAGTACGACAATTTGCCCAGCAGCCTGAACACGGCGGTTTTCAGGAACGTCGATACCAGCCCGGCCTCGAACGCGAACACCAGCACCAGCACGCAGAACGTCAGACTGGCGATGGGCGAGCGGTCGCTGTAGTCGTTCATCACCATCCAGTACGTGGTGCCCGTCAGCGCCACTTCGAACACCGTCATCAGCCAGCGCACCGGCACGAATCGGTCGCGAACCAGCAAGTAGGCCAGGTACGTGATGTTGCCGGCGAAGAAGCAGGACAGACCCAGCATCGCACGCCAGACCAGCGGCTCGTTTTCGGTGAAGATCATCGTGAACGCGACGACGGCCACGCAGGCAAACATCGCGAAACGGCTTCTCAGCGAAAGCAGGCACAGGGCGCCAAAGAGCATGTAGATGTAGAACTCGATGCTGATGCTCCATGACGGGTAGTTGAACGACATGGTCTCAGTGAGCGGCGTCCAGGCTTGCAACAGCAGCAGATTGGGCAGGATCTCTGTCGGGTCGAACAGCCCGGTGAACGGCACGTTGTTGAGGGTGAAGCCTTTCTTCCAGGCCGCCCAACGCACGCCTTCGAAGCCAATAAACACCAACAGCATCACCACGTGCAGCGGGTACAGGCGGAACAGGCGCGAGATAACGAAACGCTTGAAACCGAACTGCGGCTTCAGCCCATAGGAGTGGGCCAGAACAAAACCGCTGAGCACGAAGAAGAAGTTAAGCAGGATGTCAGCTCTGCGGAAAAACGGCAGCTCGATGAAAGCGCCCACGACATGCAGGTGGTAGAACACCACCAGCAAGGCGAAAACGCCCCTGAAGCTGTCGAGCGTCGTAAATCGCTGAACTGATCCCATGGCCCAACGCCCCGTCCTGAGTGAGAAAACGCCTTTGGCGGCCGCGAATTCTCGTGGCCTTTACACGGTAGGGGGTTGGCCGGCTTATCAACAGTTGAAATATTTCATGTCCGGTACATCCGACGGCGCAAAGATTGACGCCAGCGTTTGTCAGTAGTGACCGATGAGTCACTTTGAGGATTTCTGGTCGCAGTAGCAACGACACCCGTCAATACTTTGCTGCCAGCCTCGCCGTCGACTGTCGGACAATTCCTACATCGGTTTCAGATTCTCGCGAACCTGCCGATGCACTCGTACACATGAATGTTTTGCTGGCTCCATAACAAAAAAACTCCAGCTGACGATTTCAAATATTACGGATTCTGGAGAAATGGAATGAACAGCTGGATGGCCAATATCAGCGTCAACAAGAAGCTAGCCCTCGGCTTCGGCGTCGTGCTTGTACTGACTGCCCTGCTGGCCCTGGTGGGCTGGAACAGCTTGGGCCAGATGAGCTTGCGCAGCCAATGGGTGGGTGATATCACCAAGCTCAGCCAGAAGCTCACAGACCTGCGGGTGACGCGCCTGCAATATATGCTCAGCAACGGCGACGAAGTGGCCGCGCGAAGCGTTCAGACCGCGCTCGACGCATTCAAGGCGCAGCAGCAATTTCTGCAAAAAACGTTCACTAACCCACAGAATGTGCCGCTCATCAAAACGATGGGCGAGCAACTCAGCGCTTATGAGACCTCGTTGAAAAAAATGCGCGAGGCCTACCAGGCGAGCGCCGGGGTGCGCGATAGCATGGGCGTCGACGCGGTAAAAGCAGCGGAGCTGATTGCCGCGATCAACGATGATGTGATGAAGCTCGACCCTACGGATGAACGTCGTTCCGAGCAGTACCAGGCCGTCATTAAAGCCCGCGAAGACGTGATGCTGGTGCGCTACGAAGTGCGCGGCTACACCGCCGGCGTCTCGGCCAAAACTGAGGAAGCGGCCATGCGCCAACTGACCGTCGCCCTTGACGGCCTCGCCCCACTCAACGCCATGTTTGGCGGTACTCAGGCCGAGCGCCTGAAGCAGCTGGAAGCGGCGCTGATCGGCTATCGCAACTCGGTGCAGGGATTCAAGCTCGCCACTGGCAATATCAATGCTGCGCGCACAGAGATGACCGAGGAACAGGGTGTCATCGTCAAGCTGGCACAACAGCTCACTGATCTGCAGAACACCTTGGGCCAGGCTGACATTCAGCAAGCCCGTATGCTGCAGTTGGCCGGCACGCTTCTGGCGCTGATCCTTGGCACCTTGGCGGCGATCATCATTACCCGTCAGATCACCCGTCCGCTTCAGCAGACCCTGGCTGTCGTTGACCGCATTGCCTCCGGCGACTTGTCCCACAACATGGTCGTGACCCGTAAAGATGAGCTGGGCGTTCTGCAAATGGGCATCCAGCGCATGGGCGCCACGCTGCGCGAATTGATCGGTGGCATTCGTGACAGCGTCACGCAAATTGCCAGCGCTGCTGAAGAGCTGTCGGCGGTGACCGAACAGACCAGCGCCGGGGTCAACAGCCAGAAAGTCGAAACCGACCAGGTCGCCACCGCGATGCACGAAATGTCAGCCACTGTTCACGAGGTCGCGCGCAACGCGGAGCAGGCATCGGTTGCCGCCTCCGCCGCTGACAAGCAGGCACGGGAAGGCGACAAAGTGGTGGGCGAAGCGATCATACAGATCGAGAAACTGGCCAGTGAAGTGGTCCGTTCCACTGACGCGATGTCCGTGCTGGAACAGGAAAGCGACAAGATCGGCAAGGTCATGGACGTGATCAAAGCCGTTGCCGAGCAGACCAATCTGCTGGCCCTTAACGCGGCAATCGAGGCGGCCCGTGCCGGTGAAGCCGGTCGCGGTTTTGCCGTGGTCGCCGATGAGGTCCGTGGCCTGGCGCAACGCACTCAGCAATCCACCGAAGAGATCGAAGGCCTGGTCGCCGCACTGCAAAACGGCACACGCCAGGTGTCGGAGATCATGCTCAGCAGCCGCAACCTGACTGACAGCTCGGTTACCCTGACCCGCAAGGCCGGGACGTCGCTGGAAAGCATTACCCAGACGGTGTCGAACATTCAGGCCATGAACCAGCAGATCGCGGCAGCTGCCGAGCAACAAAGCTCGGTGGCCGAAGAGATCAGCCGCAGTATCGTCAACGTGCGCGACGTGTCTGAACAGACGGCTGCCGCCAGCGAAGAAACCGCCGCTTCAAGCGTCGAACTGGCACGACTGGGCAATCAGCTGCAAATGCTGGTCAGTCACTTCAAGGTGTAAACCGGCTTTATCTGCGTCGGACGAAAAGCCGCCCGGCGCAGGCGGTGCAAGGGGTTGAAGACGAACAGCGCGGGTGCGTTGGCAAGAAAGGGATTTACTGATCCTACAATTGCCACATACTGCCCGCGCTGTTTTATTTCGTCATATTCATCTCCAACGCCGGATTTATCTCCATGAAAAGAATGTTGCCTTATCTCCTCAGTGCTGCCCTCTCCCTCGTTCCAGTCGCCTTCTCCCATGCCGCCACGGCACCTGCACCTGTCCAGCTGATCGTACTGAGTTCCGGCGGAATCATGGGCGCGTTCAAAGCAGTAGCCCCCGATTACGAACAGCGCGCGGGTGTGAAGCTGCAGGGCGAAGTCGCGCCGTCAATGGGCGCGACGCCCCAGGCCATTCCCAACCGACTGGCCCGCCATGAACCGGCCGACGTGGTGTTGATGGTCGGTGCAGCGCTGGACAAGTTGATCAAGGACGGCAAGGTCGATCCGAAAACCCGCGTCGATCTGGGCAAATCCTACATCGCCATGGCCGTGCGTCATGGTGCGCCGCACCCTGACATCAGCAGCATGGAAGCCTTCAAGCAGACCCTGCTGGACACTAAAAGCATTGCGTACTCGGACAGCGCCAGCGGCGTGTACCTGTCCCGTGTGCTGTTCAGTCAGATGCACATCGCCGACCGGATCCAGAGCAAAAGCCGCATGATCCCCGCCGAGCCCGTCGGCGAAGTCGTGGCACGGGGAGACGCCGAGATTGGCTTTCAACAGCTGAGCGAGCTCAAGCCGGTGGACGGTATCGACATCATCGGCCTGATCCCCGACCAGGCGCAGCAGATGACCCTCTACTCCGCAGGCGTCGTCACTCAGAGCAAACACCCTGAACAGGCGAAACAGTTTCTGGAATTCCTGAGTTCATCGGCAGCGGCCCCGGCCATCAAAGCCAGTGGCCTGGACCCGATCGCGAAGTAGCTGGATGCCCGGCGGCTTATTTGAGCGCCAGCTCGATCAACTCGCCGCGCACCTCATCGCCGTCGATGTGCAGCAGACCCACCGTGATCGGCAACTTGAAGCGACGCGGCCCGGCGCTGCCCGGGTTGATGAACACCACGCCATCGCGCATCTGCTGCAAGGGTCGGTGTGAGTGCCCGGTGACCACCACGCGTATCCCATCCGGCAGCGATTTCGGTACGTCGGCCAGTATGTGCGTGGTGTAAATCCCTACGTCGCCAATCCGCAAAACCGCCTCATAGGGCACGTCGCAAGCCCAGGCGTCATCGGTGTCGTTGTTGCCTCGCACCACCGTCAGCGGCGCGATGGCCTTCAACGCGTCGAGGATTTCCGGCTTGCCGATGTCGCCGCCGTGGATCAGGTAATCGCAGCCCTGCAACGCCTCCAGTGCCTGAGGGCGCAGCAGACCGTGGGTGTCCGAGATCAAGCCGATTTTGACGCTCATTGCTCAGCTCCTGGACGCCGACAGAGCGGCCTGTCTGGACTGCACGCGTTTCATGCTGATCATCGCCAGCAAGGCAACCACCGCCACCAACGAGGCGAAGAATTCGCCCACATGCTCCAGCCCGAACACTCGCACGCTGAAACCCACCGCCACCACCGGCACCGAAATCGACACGTAAAGCACCACGAAGAAGGCGGACGTCACGGCAGCCTTCTGATCAGGCGGGCTCCTGGCGGTGACCGCGCCCATCCCGGCGCGCAGGATCATGCCCTGGCCGATACCCGCCACCAGACCCGCCGCGATCAACAGCCCCAGCTGCGACGTGGCAATGCTCAGTCCCAGACAGATCATGCCGACAATCAGCCCGACGCAACCGAGGGTCATATGCCGGTCCTTCGGCAGCACCTGCAGCAGCGCCTGGCCGATGATCGACGCGACGAAGAACAAGCCGATGACCGCGCCGATCAACAGCCCGCCTTGCTCGTGCATGACGTGAATCATCACCGACGGCACCATGCTGGTGAACAGGCCTGCCACGCTGAAACCCGCCAGCCCGGCGATGGACGCGGAGATAAACACGCTGCGCACGGACGCCGGCACGGAAGGCTTTTGAATGCCCAGTTTCAGCACCGCCGGACGCTGCACGGTTTCGCGAATCAGCGCGATACCGACCGTCGCCAGCAGGAGCATGCCCAAGTGCACGTAGAACACCAGGTGCAGCGCGTCCGGCAGAAACTGGGATGTGTAGCCGGCGAGCAGAGGCCCGATGCCGAGGCCGAACATGTTGGCGGCCGTGGCCACCAACGTGGCGTTCTTCCAAGTCTTGGGGGCCAGCTCGATGACGGCCACGGTGGCCGTGCCGGTCATGATGCCCGCGCTGAAGCCGGAGAAGAGCCGTCCTGTCAGCAGGCCGCCAATCGAATCGCTGAACAGAAAGATGACCGCACTGATCGCCCCCATTGCCAGCCCTGCCAGCAGCAACGGCTTGCGCCCCAGTTGATCGGACCAGCTGCCCACCGCCAGCAGCGCTGCGATAACGCCCGCCGCGTAGATCGAGAAAATGATTGTCAGCCAGCTGGCGTCGAAGCCGAGCCGCTGTTGATAGAGGGCATACAGCGGCGTCGGCAGCGTGGTGCCGACCATGGCAATGAGCAACGCGCAGGCGGCGAAGATGAAGTCGCGCGTGGAGGTAGAAGCAGGCAAAGACATGAGCGCTCCGGGCACCGGTATAAACAAGACACGCAGTGTCGCTGATACCGGCCAGGCAAGGTAGACCTGCAAGCGTTATCGGGGCTCATGCTCAGGGCAGTTTTGATGTATGCGTGAAAATATTCATCATCAGGTTAAACACTTTGACTTTGCGTGCGTCTCGCCCATTCGCGCGGATCAACGCCCTAACGCAACAATATTGAGAGAACAATCAGGCCAACAGGGCAGATTTAAAAAACCGCAATACCGGATACCGCAAAAGACTGTTACTGAATGGAAGAATAACTAAAAGAGAGCACTAAGCGGCCGTTTGGCTAACCCGGAAAAGTTCTTTAGAGTCCCGGCCTTAATACCCGCTCAACAGTGAAAAACGTGTGAATAACGATCTACAACTTGTTAAGTCAGCACTGATGCGTTTCGCCGTCATGCTGACGCTGACGCTCTTCAGTATCGGCATGGTGTTCATCGACATCTTTGTCGCCAAGACCGACATTCTCGAAACCTCGTTCACCGAGGTCAGCCAGGAAGTCATGCTGGCGCTCATCGCCGGTGTGTTCTGGCTTTCGGCGCGCCAGCCAGGGCAACGTGGCGTTGGCATCCTGATTGGCGGCTTCTTCGCCTGCATGCTGATCCGTGAGCTGGACGGGTTGTTTGACCCGATCAGTCACAGTTTCTGGCTGTGGCCTGCACTGCTGACGGCTGGTACCTGCGTCTATAAGGCATTGGGTTACAGGAACGCGTGGCGCGACGTGGTCTCGGGGTTGGCTCGTTTTTCAGTGCGCCCGGCCTTCGGTTTCGTCATGGCGGGCCTGTTGGTGCTGATCTTCTCGCGACTCTTCGGCATGGGCTCGCTGTGGCACGGCATCCTTCAGGGCGGCTACGCGCGACTGGCGAAAACCACTGTCGAAGAAGGCGTCGAATTGCTGGCCTACAGCATCTGCCTGAGCGGCGCGCTGGATTACATCCTTGAACTGCGCCGCGAGCTTTCGCGCTTTGACGAGTTCACCGAATTGCAGATTTCCATGCCCGTCAAAGCCAGACCTCGTGCCGTCGCCGAGGCCATGGAAACCAGCATCTAAACCCGGCGCCTGCGTGTTGGCCGAGCGTCATCGGACGCTCGGCCAACGCCCGAAAATAAAGCCATCGGTTTGCCTGTCAGGCCCGACATCGGCATCCCTTTGGCGCCCTCCATCGTGCTAGCCTTGGCACTCTTTGGAGGGATGCGACTGCCCCGCAGGTTGTCCCGGATTTCAGGCAGCCAATCGCCCATGAGCAAGAAAACCCCCGTCACCATTTCCGACATCGCCCGCCGCGTGAACATGACGCCTGTCACTGTTTCCCGGGCGCTGAACAAACCCGATCTGGTCAAGCCCGCCACCCTGGCGCGCATTCTGGAAGTGGCGCAAGAACTCGATTACGTCCCCAATGCCTTTGCCCGCAGCCTCAAGCGCAGCGAGAGCATGATCATCGGTGTCATTACCGCGTCGGTGGACAACCCCTTCTACAGCGAGATGATCAAGGCGATCTCCCGCGAGGCGAAAACCCGTGGTTACACCATCATGCTGGTGGACACCGACGGCTCTGAAGAACTCGAGGCCAAGGCGGTGGATACGCTGCTCAGTTACCGCGTGGCCGGCATCGTGCTGTCGCCGGTGTCGGACGAGCCGGCGTACCAGCCGGTCTATCTCAGTCGCCTGAGCAACGGCGACATTCCCGTGGTGCAACTGGACCGCGCGCTGCCTGCCAGCCCGTTCAGCCATGTGGTGCTCGACAACTATCACAGCGGCCTGAAAGGCGCCCGTTACCTACTGGCACAAAGCCCGTCGATGCGCCGCATGCTGGTGCTGACCGGCCCTGCGCATTCGCGGATTTCCGAGGAACGCCTGAAGGGCGTGAAGGCGGCAATTGCCGAGAGCGGCAAGCCGGTGCAAGTGGATGTGTTTGCCGGTGACTACACGCTGGAGCCGTCGCATCAGAGCACACTGGATTACCTGCGCGACCACCCGCTACCGGACGCGATTTTCGGCTTCAACCAGCTCATCACCCTGGGCGCCATGAAAGCCCTGCGCGACCGCGACATCGCCCACAACAGCGTGGCCATCTGCGGCATTGACCGGCTGCCCTTCGCCGACATCTTCGGCATCCCCATCGCCTGCATCGCCCACGATGCGTCGCTGGCGGGAAGCAGCGCGGTGAAACTGCTGCTGGAGCGAATCGAGGATCGGCATCTGCCGAAGGCGCAGGTGGTGATTGTCGGGGAGCTGGAGAATGGCGTTAGCGGGTGAGCCTTTATTATCGACTCATCGCCAAACCTCTCCCGTGAAACTCTTACCCTCCCCAACTCGACGCGGTCCCCTGTAGGAGCGTGGCTTGTCCCGCGATCGACCGGGAACCGGTCGCGATGACAGACGGTACGGTATTTCTGTTTCACCGCGTCGACAGACTTTGCTGCCGGTGCCCGGCAGATCGCGGGACAAGCCACGCTCTTACCATTGCGAGTTGCGTTCTAGCGGCTCGTATATCCCCCATCAATCGGCAGCGACACACCGCTGATCATCGACGCTGCGCTGCTCAGCAGGAACAGGATTGGGGCCGCGACCTCAGCGGTTTCGGCGAAGCGGCCGAGGGGAATCGCCGCCAGCGCCGGGTCGCGTTTGCTCGGCTCGCTCCAGGCCATCTGCGCCATGGGCGTCAGGGTCACAGTGGGGTTCACGCTGTTGACGCGAATCCCGTGGCGACCCCATTCGCCACACTGCACCCGGGTCATGGCGTCCATCGCGCCCTTCGACGCGCAATAGCTCAGATGGTCATCCAGCGCCACCAACGAAGCCTGGCTCGACACGTTGACGAGGCTCCCCGCCACGCCTTCGGCGATCATCTTTTTCGCCACCGCCCCGGCGATCATCGCCGCTGCCCGCACGTTGACCGCCATGACCTGATCGAACGCCCCGGCGCTCACCTCGGTCGCGGACTCCAGTATGGAAATCCCGGCGCAGTTGACCAGCCCGTGCATCACCGGCAAGTCCGCCAACACTGCGGCCAATGAAGGCTGATCGGCCACGTCCACGCGCAACGCCACACAGCCCTGCCCTGCCAGGTTTTCCAGCGCCGCTGCATCGCGGCCCATCGCATACACCTCGGCGCCGCTGTTCAGCAGTTGCTGCGCGACCTCCCAGCCAATACCGCTGCTGGCGCCGGTGACGAGCATCCGCTGGCCGCTGAAATCAAATTGAGCCGTGTTCACAGTCACGCTCCCTGCAAGCGATGCATGATCGGTTTCAGCGCTGGATACAGCGCCACGTAATCGGCGAACAGTCGCGAATACAACTCGACGTTCTCCGCTTGAGGCTCGGCCCGGCGCTCGAGTTGAACCCAGCCTTTATGAACCTGCGCCTCGTCCACCAGACCGACCGCGTGGGCGGCGAGCAAAGCTGCACCGAGCGCCGCTTCGACTTCCTGGACGATGGTGTAGACCGGGAAGTTGGTGACGTCAGCGATGATCTGCATCCACAGGTCCGAGTGGCTGCCGCCGCCGACCACGATCAGCCGAGGGTCCAGGGATTGCGCGCCTTTTGTGCCCGCTTCGATGTTGTGCCGAAGCGCGAACGTGACGCCTTCGAGCACCGCGCGGTACAGGTGAATCCGGCTGTGATAGAGGCTCAGCCCGACAAAGCTGCCGCTGGCTCTGGCGTCCCACACCGGGCTGCGCTCGCCCATCAGGTAAGGCTGGAACAGCACGCCGTCACTGCCGGCCGGAATCTTCATCGCGGCGCGTTCGAGTATGACGTGGCTGTCTTCGCCGCTCTCGCGACCCTGCTGCTCTTCGGCCTGGCAGAACTGCTCGCGAAACCAGCTGACCGAGGCGCCGGCGGTGATCGCGCCGCCGAAGATGTAGAGGTCTTTGGCGCCGTTGAAGACGTGGGGAAAACTGACCAGACCATGCCGGGCATCGACCTGCTGATTGAGGTAGCCCCAGCACATGCTGGTGCCGATCATGGCCACGTGGTTGCCGGCCTGGGTAACGCCTGCGGCGAAGGTCGCCATGGCGGCATCGACCCCGCCCCCAAGCAGCGGAATGTCAGGGCTAAGCCCAAGCCGATCGGCCCATTCGGGTAACAGACCGCCGACCACCTCACCGGAGTGAACCAGCCGCTCGGGCATCATCGACGCCGGGATGCCCAGCGCGTCGAGCATCTCTGCCGACCAGCCCCGTGCCTTGACGTCGTAGACGCCGCCGATGTTGCCGGCAGAGCTGTGGTCCACCGCAACCTCGCCGGTCAGGCAGTAATTGACGTAGCTGTTGGGCGGCAGCAGGTAGCGCGTGTCGGCCCAGACTTGCGGCTGCTTGTCCTTGAGCCAGAGCATTTTGGTGAAGCCGTAATAACTGTCCACCGCATTGCCGGTGATCGCGTACAGCCGCTCCAAATCCACGTGCTGATTGACCCACTCGACCTGTTCCTCAGCGCGGCGGTCCATCCAGATCAGGCACGGGTACAAGGGTTTGATCTGCGCATCGACCGCAATGCCGGAGCCGCCGTACAGGCTGCTGACACACAGGGCTTTGACGCTGTCTTTGGGCAACGCGCTCTTGCGCATGCAGGCGGCGACGCAGATTTCCACGGCGTCGAGCCAGACCTGTGGCCATTGCTCAGCCCAGCGCGGTTTGGGGGTGTCGACCTTATAACTGTGGCTGTGCTGCGCGACGATCCGGCCCTGACCATCGACCAGCAATGCCTTGGTGCTTTGGGTGCCGATGTCGACACCGATGACGTAATCCATCCGGGTGCGCTCTAGTTGTTATTGGAGTGCTACGCAAAACCTGTAGGAGCGTGGCTTGTCCCGCGATCGACCGGGAACCGGTCGCAATCATGAGGCCACGGTATGCCTGATTCACCGCGTGGCGAGGTTTGCTGCCGGTGCCCGGCAGATCGCGGGACAAGCCACGCTCCTACAGAATGGGGGTTATCAGTTCACCGGTTTGAGCAGCACTTTGATCGACTTGGTCGAGTCTGCCAGGGCGAACGCTTCGGCGTAGTCGTCCAGACCGAAGTCGTGGGTGACGATGCCTTCCGACGTCACCAGCCCGCGCTCGAACAGGTCGATGGCAATCGGGTAGCAATACGGGCCCAAGTGAGCGCCGCGCACGTCGAGTTCTTTACGGTCGCCGATGATGGACCAGTCAGCGCTGGTCTCGGCGCCGAACACGCTGAACTCCACAAAGCGGCCCAGCTTGCGGATCAGATCAAGGCCTTGGGTGACGCCGATCGGCACGCCCGTGGTCTCGATGTAAACGTCGCAGCCATAGCCGTCGGTGAGGCCGTTGATGATCTCTTTGGCATTGTCGCGGCTCGGGTTGATCACCACGTCGGCGCCGAATTTTTTCGCCAGCTCCAAGCGCTCGTCGACCATGTCGATGACCACCAGCTTCTTCGGCGTTTTCAGCGCGGCGACCTGCACCATGCACAGACCCAGCGTGCCGGCGCCGGCGATCACCAGCACGTCGTCGAGCTGAACATCACCGCGGTTCACCGTGTGAATCGAGCAGGCCATCGGCTCGATCAACGCCGAATCTTCCAGCGAAACCGACTCGGGAATGTGATGCACGATAGCGGTCTTCGGGATGCGCATGTACTGCGCCATGCCGCCCTCGGCGACGTCCTTCTGGAAGCCAAAGATGTTGTGCACTTCGCACATCCAGTACTTGCCGGATTTGCAGAACTTGCACTTCTCGCACGGGACGATCTGCTCGGCGATGACCTTGTCACCCACCTTCACGCCGAAGTGCTCTTCAGCGCCCTCGCCCACCGAATCCACATAGCCGAAAAATTCGTGGCCCGGCACCACGGGCGCCTTGACCCACGGGCTCTCGCCGCCCCAGAACATCGCCGCGCCTGAGTGGCATTTGCAGTCACTGGCGCAGATCCCGCAGGCACCGATGCGAATCACCAGTTCATTGGCCCGCGCAACGGGCTTGCTGATCTGCTCCAGACGGTAGTCTTTCGGCGCATGGCAGACGACGGCCTGCATGGTATTTGTTGTGTTTTGTTCCATGTCGGTTCACCTGTTTTGATCGTTGGATGGCGTGTAGAAGCTCGCTTCTACACGCACTGCTTTTCGGTTTATTTATGCCGCTGCCGACTGATGAAGATCGCCAGCAAAATGATTCCGCCCTTGATCACGCTCTGCACATAAGGCGAGACGCCGAGCATATTCAGGCCGTTGTTCAGCACGCCCAGCAGCATCGCGCCCACCAGCGTGCCGATGATCACGCCGCGCCCGCCGGCAATCGAGGCGCCGCCCAGCACCACGGCCGCAATGGCGTCCAGCTCGAAGCCGACGCCCGCGTTCGGTTGCCCGCTCATCAGCCGCGACGACAACACCAGCCCGGCAATCGCCGCGGTCAGCCCGCTGATCGAGTACACCAGCAGCTTGAACCGCGAGGCGCGAACGCCGGACAGACGCACGGCTTCTTCATTGCCGCCGATGGCATAAACGTAGCGACCGACGCGGGTGTGCTGCAGCAGCACCCAGGCGAAGAAGTAGGTGGCAAGCATGATCAGAATCGGCACCTGGATGCCGAACAGCGTGCCGCGTCCGAACCAGGCGAACCAGTCCGGCATCCCTGCAATCGGGTAGCCGTCGGTGTACATCAGGCCCAGCCCGCGCGCGATGCCCATGGTCGCCAGCGTGACGATGATCGGCGGCATTTTCAGGTACGCGACGAAGATGCCGTTGCCCACTCCGAAGCCCACGCCAATCAGCAAACCGATGAGGATGGCGATCGGCGCCGGCACGCCTGCGACCATCAGTCCGGTGGTCAGCGTGCCGGACAAGGCCATCACCGGACCGACCGACAAATCGATGCCGCCGGTGAGGATCACGCAAGTCATGCCGACCGCAATGATGGCGTTGATCGACACCTGGCGGGCGATGTTTTCCAGGTTCGCCCCAGTGAGAAACTTGTCGCTGGCGAAGATCATGAAGACCGTCACCACCACCAGGCCAATGAAGGGATAGAAGGCGGGCGAGCGGATCAATCGGGCGAAGTTGAGCTGCATCCGGTTGGGTTGCGCGTTCATGGGTTTAATGGAGGTGTTCACTGTTCAGACTCCCGGTGGCGTGGCGCATCACTTCCTGCGGATTGATGGCCGAAGCCTCCAGCATGTTGACGATGGCGCCCTTGTTGAAAACGGCCACGCGGTCGCACATACCGATGATTTCCGGCAGTTCCGAAGAGATCATGATGATCGCGAAGCCTTGTTCGGTGAGTGTGCGCATCAGGGTGTAGATCTCCGCTTTCGCGCCGACGTCGATGCCTCGAGTCGGCTCGTCGAAGATCAGGATGTCGCAGTGGTGATTGATCCAGCGCGCGATCACCACCTTCTGCTGATTGCCGCCGCTGAGATTAATGACCCGGCTTTCACAGCTCGGCGCCTTGATCGACAGCTGCTTCATCAGTTGAGCGGTAGTGGTGTCTTCCTTGTGCCGATCAAGCAGGTGAGCCGCGCCTTCGTACTTGCCCAGATTGTTCAGGGAGATGTTCTCGCGGATGCTGAAATCCACAATCAGCCCTTCGCTCTTGCGGCTTTCCGGCAACAAACCGATGCCACTGGCCAGCGCCTGCGCCGGATCATTGAGGTGCGCAGGCTGCCCCCGCAACAGTACGTCCTTGCTGACCACCGGCAACGCACCGATCACCCCCAGCGCCAGTTCCGTGCGCCCGGACCCTACCAGCCCGGCAAAGCCGAGAATCTCGCCCTTGTGCAGATTGAAACTGTTGTGCGGGCCGTTGCGGGTCAGCTGGATGTCACGCACTTGCAGCACCACTTCGCCCTGGGCCCGGGACTGCTTGGGCGGAAAGCTCGCTTCCAGACGCCGCCCCACCATCATCTCCACCAGCGTGTCGATGTCACTGTTGGCGACGGTCAGTGCGCCGACGTTAGCGCCATCGCGCAGCACGCTGATGCGGTCGCAGACCTGAAAGATCTCTTCCAGATGGTGGGAGATGAAGATCACCGCTACGCCCTGGCTTTTCAGCTCGCGCATGATGTCGAACAGCAGCTCGGCCTCGGACGGCGTCAGGGTGGCGGTGGGTTCGTCGAGAATCAGCAAACGCGCTTCAAGGGCCAGTGCCTTGGCGATCTCGACAAACTGCTGCTCGGCCACGCTCAAATGCTGCACCGAGCAATCCAGATTGATCTTCACGCCGAGCCGGTCGAACAGCGCGATGGCCCTCTCGCGCATCTCGCCTTTGCGCAGCAAGCCGAAGCCGTTGACGATCTCGTGGCCGAGGAAAATGTTTTCCACGGCATTGAGATAGGGGATCAGGCTGAACTCCTGAAAGACAATGCCGATGCCGGCGGCAATGGCCTCGTTGTAGGTCGCGAAATGCTGCTCCGCGCCGTCAATGAGAATGCTGCCTTTGTCCTGATGCTCGACGCCCGCGAGGATCTTCATCAGGGTCGATTTGCCCGCACCGTTTTCACCGAGCAGCGCGTGAATCTCGCCGCGCTCGACCTGCAGGTTGATCGACTTGAGCGCCTGCACGCCGGGGTAGCTTTTACAGATGTTTTCCAATTGCAGAAGGCAGCTCATGGGCACCTCGTCGCAGCAGAATATCGCTGCGCAACTCGCATCAATCCGTGGCGCCCGCCTGGGCAAAAAGCCTCAGGCGAGCGGCGCCACGGCCGTTACCAGGTGAAGGTTTTCGCCTTCGCCTGATCCACCAGCAGGATGTCGACCGGAATGGTCGCCGGGACTTGTGAGCCCCACTTCTTGGCGAGCGCCAGCCCGAGGGCCAGACGCACCTGGTCGCGTGGGTATTGAGCGGAAGTGGCGATGAACTTGCTGTTGGGCTTCTGGATTTCCTTGATGGCTTCGGGCGCGCCGTCGACGCTGGTCAGCTTGACGTCCATGCCGCTGGACTCGATGGCAGCCAGCGCGCCGAGCGAGCCGTTGTCGTTGACGCTGAACAGGCCTTTGAGAGTGGGCTGCGCCTGCAGCATGTTTTCAGTCACGGTCAGCGCCTGATCACGCTCCTGCTTGCCGTTCTGGATGCTGACAATCTTGATGTCTTTGTACTTGCCCAGGGCTTCCTTGCAGCCGCGCACGCGCTCAAGAATCGGCACTACCGCGATGCCGTCGAGAATCCCGACGTCGCCCTTGCCGCCGATGTTCTTGGCCAGGTAATCGCAGGCCTGCGCCCCGGCGTCGAAGTTCTTCGAGCCAACGAACGAGTCCAGCGGGCCATTGGCCTGTGCGTCCACTGCGACGACCACCACGCCTTTGTCATGGGCCTGCTTGACCGCGGACTGAACGCCCACCGAATCGGTCGGGTTTATGATCAGGATATCGATGCCTTTCTGCAGCATGTCTTCGATGTCGCTGATCTGCTTGGACACGTCATGGCGCGCGTCAGTGACCAGCAGCGTTGCACCGATGCTGGCAGTGGCGTCCTGAAGGGCGTCCTTCATGGTCACGAAATACGGGTTGTTGATCTCTTGAAACGACGCACCGATCTTCAGCGGACCGGTCTTGGCGGCGTCTGCGGCTTGAACGTTGAGGGCGCTGCCGCAGGCGACAGCCACGGCGAGGGAACAGAGAACGGCGGAGAAGCCCTTCTTGAGGCGAGTTGTCATAGCGAAAAATCCCGTTGTTTTTATTTTTAAAGCGGAAATGTCATCGTTAACATTTTCGAAATTAGCAGAGAAACAAGGGGGCCGCAATATCCGCCAGCGACCGTTGGTAAGGCCGGCATGACGACCGTTGGCGAGTTTCCTAGCCCCGCGCGTTGACAGTCTAAAGATCTCTGCCGATACTCAGGATCGCGTTGTACGACAACGCATAACTGATAACAAAAATAAAAAGGAATGCTTCCATGACGATGACAGTCAACCGGCGCCTGTCGCCCCAAGAAATCCGCCCCACCTCCCCTTCTCATTCTGTTGACTCCGCTGTGCCCGTGTCCGCGCGTGCGCCTGTGTTTGCCCACGCCGCCACCGCGAGGGACTGATCGACGACGGCCGTTTCGATCAGCCAGTGAGCCTCATTCAAAACCGGTGACTTGAGCACCCATGTCCACGCCTTCGGCGCCTCGGCGGCGACCTCCGGTGCGGGACCGTTTTGTCAGCAGAAAGGGAGAACAATAAGAAATGAAGATCCAGACCAACCGTTCGTGGCTGTTGCTTGGCGCCGGCAGCGTCGCGTTCAGCCTGCCATTGATGAGCCTCGCTGAAGGTTTTATCGATGACACCAAAGCCACGCTCAACCTGCGCAATGCCTACTTCAACCGCAACTTCACCAATGCGGCGAACCCTCAGAACTACGCCGAAGAGTGGACGCAAAACTTCATCCTCGACGTGAAATCGGGCTTCACCCCGGGCACGGTCGGCTTCGGCCTCGATGTGCTGGGCCTGTACTCGCAAAAGCTCGATGGCGGCAAGGGCACGGGCGGCACTCAGTTGTTGCCGATCCATGACGACGGGCGCCCCGCCGACAATTTTGGCCGCCTGGGTGTGGCGGCGAAGGCGCGGCTTTCCAACACCGAACTGAAGATCGGCGAGTGGATGCCGGTGCTGCCGATCCTGCGCTCCGATGACGGTCGTTCTCTGCCGCAAACCTTCCGCGGCGGGCAGATCACCTCCAAGGAGATCGCCGGCCTGACGCTGTACGGCGGCCAGTTCCGCGGCAACAGCCCGCGCAACGATGCGAGCATGGAAGACATGTTCATGAACGGTAAATCCGCTGCGTTCAAGTCGGACCGCTTCAACTTTGGCGGCGGCGAATACACCTTCAACGAGAAGCGCACTCAGGTCGGGCTCTGGTACGCGCAGCTGGAAGACGTCTACCAGCAGGAGTTCCTCAACGTTATCCACAAGCAACCCATCGGCGACTGGACCCTGGGCGCCAACCTGGGCTACTTCCTCGGCAAAGAGGACGGCAACAAGCTGGCCGGCGAGCTGGATAACAAGACCGCCTACGCGATGCTTTCCGCTAACTACAAGGGCAACACCGTCTACCTCGGCCTGCAAAAGGTCTATGGCGATGATCAATGGATGCGTGTCAACGGCACCAGCGGCGGCACGCTGGCCAACGACAGTTACAACTCCAGCTACGACAATGCCAAGGAACGCTCCTGGCAACTGCGCCACGACCTGGATTTTGCGATATTCGGCGTCCCCGGCCTGACAATGATGAACCGCTACATCAGCGGCGATAACGTGCACACCGGCACCGTGACCGACGGCAAGGAGTGGGGACGTGAGTCCGAGCTGGCGTATACGGTGCAGAGCGGCACGTTCAAGAGCCTCAACGTCCGGTGGCGCAACTCCTCGATGCGGCGTGATTACAGCACCAACGAGTTCGACGAAAACCGAGTATTTGTCAGCTACCCGATCTCGCTGATGTAAGCGTTCAAGCGTCGTGCCGGGCAGTCAGTGGGACCGGCTTCAGCCGGGAAAGCGTCGGGCGTCACACTGCAAAGTGCAGGCACGGCATTCTCCCGGTAGCTGCGCTGTTCGGACGACATGTACAAACCGGCGTCAAAGGGGCTTACACCTTCGTCGCGTTGACAAAATTTGTGGGCCCTGTCGATAATCCCGCAAGCGTCATACGACAACCGATGACACCATAAAAACAACATCAGAATCAGGGTTTCCCACGATGACTGAATTCAACGCCCAGGCCCCGCTCAACCGCATTTTGCTGACGGGCGCCGCAGGCGGCCTCGGTAAAGTCCTGCGCGAAAGCCTGCGTCCGTTTGCCAAGGTCCTGCGTCTTTCCGATATCGCCGAAATGACACCGGCAGCCGGCCCCCACGAAGAAATCCAGATCTGCGACCTGGCCGACAAAAACGCGGTTCACGAGTTGGTCGAAGGCGTCGACGCCATCGTCCACTTTGGCGGCGTCTCGGTGGAGCGGTCTTTTGAAGAAATCCTCGGCCCGAACATCTGCGGCGTTTTCCACATCTACGAAGCCGCGCGTCGACATGGCGTGAAGCGAGTGATCTTCGCCAGCTCCAACCACGTCATCGGTTTCTACCGTCAGGATGAAGTCATCGACGCCAGCGCCGTGCGTCGCCCGGACAGCTATTACGGCCTGTCGAAATCCTACGGTGAAGACATGGCCAGCTTCTATTTCGATCGGTATGGCATCGAAACCGTCAGCATCCGTATCGGCTCCTCATTCCCTGAAGCACAGAACCGCCGCATGCTCGCCAGTTGGCTGAGCTACGACGACCTGACCCAACTGATCGAGCGCGGCCTGTTCACCCCGAACGTCGGCCACACCATCGTTTACGGCGCGTCGGACAACAGCAAGGTCTGGTGGGATAACCGCCTGGCCAATCACTTGGGCTATCAGCCGAAAGACAGCTCCGAGCAGTTTCGCGCCAAGGTCGAAGCACAACCGATGCCGGCTTCCGACGACCCCGCCATGGTTTATCAGGGTGGTGCATTCGTGGCGAGCGGGCCGTTCGGCGACGAGTAGGCCTCAACGACGGCCAGGCCGACTGCAAGGTCGGCCTCTCATCATAAAAATCAGGGAATGATCGTCATGGAAGCTGAGCTGATTCTCGATGCACGCAACGCAACCGGTGAATCGCCGGTCTGGAACGCCCGGGAACAGGCGCTCTACTGGGTCGACATTCCGGCCCGTCGCCTCCACCGCTGGAGCCCGCAGGACAGTCTCACCACAAGCTGGGAAACGCCGGAAATGCTCGCCTGCATCGCCCGTTACGATGACGGCAGCTGGCTGGCCGGCATGGAAAGCGGCCTGTTCCGCCTTCATCCCCAGGACAATGGCACTGTCGCCACGCAACTGCTGAGCAGCGTCGAGCACGCGACCGACAATATGCGTTTCAACGATGGTCGCTGCGACCGCCAGGGCCGCTTCTGGGCCGGCACCATGTTCATGGACATGGCCAAAACGCTGGCAGTGGGCTCGTTGTATCGCTACAGCGCCGGCCAGCCCGAGCCACTGACCGCGCAGCTCACAGACATGATTGTGCCCAACGGCCTGGGGTTCAGCCCCGACGGTCGCGTCATGTACCTCTCCGACTCCCACCCCTCCGTGCAGAAGATCTGGGCGTTCGATTACGACATCGACACCGGCACGCCGCACAACCGTCGGCTGTTCGTGGACATGAATCACCACGCCGGCCGCCCTGATGGCGCAGCGATCGACGCGGAGGGCTGTTACTGGATCTGCGGCAATGACGAGGGCGTGATCCACCGTTTCACCCCCGCAGGCAAGCTGGATCGATCGCTCAAGGTGCCGGTTAAAAAACCGGCCATGTGTGCCTTCGGCGGCTCAGGCCTGGACACCCTTTACGTCACCTCCATACGCCCCGGCGGGGACATCAGCGACCAGCCGCTGGCCGGCGGCGTGTTCGCGTTAAACCCTGGGGTCAAGGGCCTCGAAGAACCCCCGTTCAACGGCTGAGCCACACCCTCGGCCACCGCTGCGCCGCCGTACCGCTGTCCCGTTCTATCTGAAAAAACAATAACAACACCGGAGAACATCCATGGAATTCAAACGCACGTTGCTCCTCGCCGCACTCCCTCTCGCGCTGTGCCTCGCGAACACAGCGCTGGCGGAAACCAAAATCAAATTCGCTGAAGTACACCCCGCAGGTTATCCACCCGTTGTCGCTGAACAAAACATGGGCAAGAAACTGGAGGAGCAAAGCAAAGGCGAGATCAGCTTCAAGATGTTCGCCGGCGGTGTGCTCGGCTCCGAGAAGGAAGTCGTCGAACAGGTTCAGGCCAACGCCGTCCAGATGACCCGCATCAGCCTCGGCATCGTCGGGCCGGTGGTACCGGACGTGAACGTCTTCAACCTGCCCTTCGTGTTCCGTGATCACGCCCACATGCGCAAGGTTATCGATGGCGAAATCGGCCAGGAAATGCTCGACAAAATCACCAACTCCGAAGCCAAACTGGTCGCCCTGGCCTGAATGGACGGCGGCACCCGCAACCTCTACACCAAGAAGCCGGTACACGACGTAGCCGACCTCAAGGGCATGAAGATCCGCGTGCAGGGCAACCCGGTGTTCATCGACACCATCAACGCGATGGGCGGCAACGGTATTGCCATGGCGACGGGCGAAATTTTCAGCGCCCTGCAGACCGGTGTCATCGACGGCGCCGAGAACAACATGCCCACCCTGCTTGAACACAACCACTATCAGAACGCCAAGTTCTACACCCTGACCGAGCATCTGATCCTGCCGGAGCCTGTGGTGATGTCCAAAGCCGCCTGGGAAAAACTGAACCCGGAACAGCAGGCGCTGGTGAAGAAACTTGCAGTCGAGGCCCAGGCTGAAGAGCGCGTTCTGTGGGACAAGAAGTCGGCCGAAAGCGAGACGAAGCTTAAGGCGGCAGGTGTGGAGTTCATCACGCTGACGCCTGAGCAGAAGAAAGCCTTCTACGACGCGACAGCGGGCGTGCGAGCCAAGTATGGCGCGCCTTACGCTGACTTGATCAAGCGCATCGAAGCGGTCCAATAAGTCCTTCAGCCCGATAGCACGGCGGTGGCGGCCCTGGCCGTCCACCGTCGTTGTGGTGAGCCTATGAAAAACACGATTCTGCGCTTCAATGACGCACTGTATCGCCTCTGCATCGGGATCGCGGGCCTGTCGATGCTGACCATGGCGCTGATCATCCCGTGGGGCATCTTCGCCCGCTACGTCCTGGGTACCGGCTCCAGCTGGCCGGAACCGACTGCCATTCTGTTGATGGTGGTGTTCACCTTCTTTGGCGCCGCTGCCAGTTACCGGGCCGGCGCGCACATGGCCGTGAATATGGCCACTGACCGCCTGCCGGAAAACGCACGCAAGGCTGCCGCCGTGCTGGTGCAAATCCTCATGGCCGTGGTCTGCGTGTTCATGGCGGTCAAGGGCATGAAGCTGTGCCTGAACACCTGGAATCAGTTTCTGGGTGAAATGCCGGGGCTGCGGGTTGGCATCTCCTATCTGCCGATTCCCATCGGTGGCGTACTGACGCTGATCTTCGTTCTGGAGAAGCTGTTTCTGGGTGACCAGCGTCACCGTCGAGTGGTGAGTTACGACGTGGTCGAATCCAGCGAAGAGGCAGCATGATGGACGCATTTATTCTGTTGGGCAGCTTCATCGCACTGATCCTGGTCGGCATGCCGGTGGCGTTCGCTTTGGGCCTGTCTGCGCTGATCGGCGCATGGTGGATCGAGATCCCGTTCGACGCACTGATGATTCAGGTCGCGGGTGGCGTGAACAAGTTCTCGCTGCTGGCGATCCCGTTCTTCGTGCTGGCCGGCGCGATCATGGCCGAGGGCGGCATGTCCCGCAGGCTCGTGGCGTTTGCGGGTGTGCTGGTGGGCTTCGTGCGCGGCGGCCTGTCGCTGGTTAACATCGTCGCCTCGACGTTCTTCGGCGCCATCTCTGGCTCGTCGGTTGCCGACACCGCGTCGGTCGGTTCGGTGCTGATTCCGGAAATGGAGCGCAATGGCTATCCCCGCGACTTCTCCACGGCGGTAACGGTGAGTGGTTCGGTGCAGGCGCTGCTCACACCACCCAGCCACAACTCGGTGCTGTATTCGCTGGCAGCGGGTGGCACCGTATCGATCGCGTCGCTGTTCATGGCCGGGATCATGCCGGGCCTGCTGCTCAGCGCCGTGTTGATGGTGCTGTGCATGATCTTCGCCCGTAAGCGCAACTACCCGAAGGGCGAAGTGATCCCGCTGCGCAAGGCGTTGAAAATTGCCGGTGAGGCCCTGTGGGGCATGATGGCGATGGTGATCATCCTCGGCGGCATCCTGTCGGGGGTGTTCACCGCCACCGAGTCCGCGGCGATCGCTGTGCTCTGGGCGTTCTTCGTCACCATGTTCATCTACCGCGATTACAAATGGCGCGACCTGCCCAAGCTGATGCATCGGGCCGTGCGCACGGTTTCCATCGTGATGATCCTGATCGGTTTCGCCGCCAGCTTCGGCTACATCCTGACGCTGATGGAAATCCCCATGAAGATCACCACAGCGTTTCTGACGCTGTCGGACAACCGCTACGTGATCCTGATGTGCATCAACGTCATGTTGCTGCTGCTGGGCACGGTGATGGACATGGCGCCGCTGATCCTCATCCTCACCCCGATCCTGCTGCCGGTGATCGTCGGCATCGGCGTCGATCCGGTGCACTTCGGGATGATCATGCTGGTCAACCTGGGCATCGGGCTGATAACGCCGCCTGTGGGAGCCGTGCTCTTCGTCGGCGCCGCAGTGGGCAAGGTCACGATCGAGGCCACGGTGAAAGCGCTGCTGCCATTCTATGTCGCACTGTTCCTGGTGCTGATGGCAGTCACGTACATCCCTGCGATCTCGCTGTGGCTGCCGAGCGTGGTGCTGTAAGTCACGTGAAGTGAAAGCGCTAAAAAACGCCCTCTTTCCGAGGGCGTTTTCAGTTATCGCCCATGGCAGACATCCTGGCCTGTCTCACGGAAGGAACAGGCGTCGACATATTCAGTGACACAAATTCGTTACGTCTCGCCGCCCATCTATCCGGCGCGTTCTTCGCCGATCTGTTTCATAAACGGACGGAAAATCTCGGCTTTTTAGCTGAAAAATAACATTTTGAAATATTCCTTACTTGCGCGTGGATAAAGTTGTGCTAGCTGCTAGGCTCTGGCCTCGCCCGGCTGAACCGGTACATCTCAAGCAGTAGGTCCGACGGGTTTCGCTGTTCCTCGGTCTACGTCATGAGGTTGCGCCAGATGCCTTACACGACTTTTTCGGAAGCTCAGGTTCAGAGCTTGATCAAGGCCATCGACAGTGACGGATACGCTGTCTTGCCGGACTGGGCCAGTCCGTCCCAGCTCGAATCACTGCAAGCACTGGTTGCCCGGACCGTGGCCGATAGCGGCAACGATTACGTGGCCCTCTCTGGCCGACAGGCCGTGCAGGGAACGCCGCTCCATGAGTGGGGCTCGTCGCGGGACTTCGTCGATTTATGCCGACGCATCGTGGCGGGCGTCACCGGCGATCGCTCAAGCGAAAATGGCATGACCCAGACATTGCGCTGCCTGACCGGCAGCGGCGGGCGTCGCGAATCGCTGATCTTTCACTACGACTCGTTTGTGCTGACCACCATCCTCCCGGTCTGCATGCCCACCAGCGGAGAACGCGGCGACCTGCTGATGCTGCCGAACCGTCGGCCAATCCGCCGCACCTACTTCGCCAACCTGCTCGACAAGGTGCGCGTGGACAACGGCTGGGTGCAGCGCCGCCTCAGGAGCAAAGCCGCGAAGGCTGACAACGCCTTTACACGCATCGCCATGCAACCCGGCCACCTGTACCTGTTCTGGGGTTATCGCTCGCTGCACACCAACATGCCCGTAGCCGAAGACGCCCTGCGCGCCACAGCGGTGTTTCACTACCACAACGTCCACGGCAGCAGTTCGCTGGCCAGCCGGCTGCGCCGATCACTCGGCACCTGGAAGGACCAGGGTTTGCAGGAGGATGTGCCACAGATGTGAAGTGATCGGGTGATGCCGCAAAACGAAAGGCTTATGACGATGAGTCATGGAGATTAATCTGACGCATAAACTCTCCTTCTATATTTATGCCAAATAGTGATTAGCGAAGCGCCGATTTATATCCTTATGATCTGAGCCTCAATAGCCCAGATCGAGGTCAAGGACATGGCGATTCAGATCAAACCCGTTGCGGGAAAAATCGGTGCCGAGGTGAGCGGCGTCAAACTCTCCGCAGATGTCTCCACGCAGGATTTCGAATTCATTAATCAGGCGCTGCTCACGCACAAGGTGCTTTTCTTCCGTGAGCAGTTTCTCAGCGACGAACAGCATGAAGGCTTCTCCCGCCGCTTCGGTGATCAGGTCCCTCACCCCACCGTTCGCTCCGCCGAGAAAAGCAGCGCCATCCTGCACCTCGACGCCAGGGAAACTCGGGCTAATTCGTGGCACACCGACGTCACCTTCGTCGCCAACTACCCGAAAATCTCGATCCTGCGTGGCGTGGTCATCCCGCCCTACGGCGGCGACACCGTGTGGGCCAACACCGCGGCTGCCTACGCTGACCTCCCCGACAGCCTGAAAACCCTGGCCGACGGCCTCCGCGCGCTGCACACCAACGTCTACGACTACGCGGCACCCCGCGACACCGGCGAAGCGGGCGTGAAACGCTACCGCGAGCAGTTCACCGCCGAAGTCTACGAAACCGAACACCCACTGGTGCGCGTGCACCCTGAAACCGGCGAGCGCAGCCTGTTGCTCGGCCACTTCGTCAAACAGATTCAAGGCGTCAGCAGCAACGACTCGAAACAGCTGATCCGCTTGTTCCACGATCGCATCACGCACCTGGACAACACCGTGCGCTGGCGCTGGAACGAAGGCGACGTGGTGATCTGGGACAACCGCGCCACTCAACACATCGCCGTCAACGACTATGGCCAGGCCGAGCGCGTGGTGCGCCGTACCACCGTGGCAGGCGACATTCCGGTCGGCGTCGACGGACACGCCAGCCAGGCCATCAAACCCACACCCGAAACCCTCTCGCCCAAGACCGAAGCCGACAAGAAACACCTGGCTGCCTGATCGCGCGTCAACCACTTTCCAAGGAAGAAACGCCATGGCAAATCCCAAGCGAACATCTCTATTCAGCAAGACACGCGTAGCTACCGCACTGGCGGCGCTGCTGATGATGCCCTTGGCCGAAGCCGACGTTCTGCGCATTGGCGTGGCCAGCGCTGGTGGCGGTGATCCGGTCACGTTCAGCGGCTCGTCCCTGGGCATCGTGCGCAACCAGCAGCTCCTTGAAAAAGCCTTCGCCGGCACCGACACCGAAGTGCAGTGGTTCTTCTTCAAGGGCGCCGGGCCGGCCGTCAACGAGGCACTTTCCAATCAGCAACTGGACTTCGCCTACGAAGGCGACTTGCCCGCGGTAGTCGGCCGTTCCAATGGCTTGGACACCAAATTGCTTGCGGCCATCGGCGTGCGCTCGAATGTGTATCTGGCCGTCCCCAAAGGCTCCGAGATCAAGAGCGTCGAAGACCTCAAGGGCAAGAAGGTCGCGGTGTTCCGTGGCACCAACGCCCACCTGGTGTCGATCAAGTTACTGGCCGATCACGGCATGACCGAGCGCGACCTGAAAGTGATCAATCTGGACAGCGGCAGCAGCCAGGCCGCGCTGGCGTCCAAAGGCGTCGATGCCGCATTCGGCGGGCGCGAGCTGTTTAAACTGCGCGATCAAGGGCTGGCCGACATCATCTTCGATAACCCTGACAACAACGTGCGCTACACCCGCCAGTGCGCATTGGTGGTCCGTGGGGATTACGAAAAACAGCACGCCGACAATGTGCAGAAAGTCGTCAACGTGCTGGTCGATGCCGCGCGATGGGAATCCGAAGCCAGCAACCGCGACGCCGTGCTCAACGAGTGGGCGAAGACCAACGAACCGCTGGCCTCGCTGCAAGCCGACTTCGGTGGTCTGGATTTGCGCGACAGCGCGTCACCGCTGGTGGATGCGTTCCTGCGCGACAGCTATCAGGCCGTCGCTGATCAGGCCAGGGACGAGAAGATGATTCGCCGCCCTGTGAGCGTCGAAGGCTGGTTCGACACTCGCTATCTGGACAATGCGCTGAAAGCCAAAGGTCTTGAGCACTACTGGACCGCCTACGGTGCGGACGGCAAAGCCGCGAACACGGCGACGGCGTCTTCGGACAAACCCGCCAACAACGGAGGTTGATGCCATGGCCCGAGCCACCGCTGAAGCGCTTGATCGGCAGCACATTCCTGTGAAAACCCTAGCGCCGGTCAAGCGTCTGCCCAACGCCCCAACCCGCCCCGCTCAGCGAGTTGCGGCGCCAGCATCCACCAAGCCCTGGCTAACCCGCGCGGCCAACGTCGCGCTGGCCTGGTTGCTGCCCATCGTGCTGCTGGGCCTGTGGTACCTCGGCACGGAGCGCGGCTGGTTGTCGGAACAAGTACTGCCGCCTCCCGCGTTCGTTTACCAGACGTTGGGCGATCTGGTCAGCAGCGGCGACTTGTGGCTGAACGCCTCCGCCAGTCTGCAGCGCGTGCTGGTGGGCTTTATGATCGGCTCGGCATTGGGGATCACCCTGGGGCTGGCGATGGGGTTGTCGAAAACCGTCGAAGATTATCTGCTGCCGACGTTCAACGCGCTGGTGCAGATTCCGGTACTGGGCTGGATGCCGTTTGCACTGCTGCTGTTCGGCATCGGCGAGCCGCTGAAATATGTATTGATCGCCCACGCCGCGCTGGTCCCGGTGACGCTGTGTACGCTGCAAGCCTTCCATGAAGTGCCCAAACGCCTGCTGGAAGTGGGCCGCGCGTACGGATTCAGCCAACGCCAGATCGTCACCGACATCGTCCTGCCCTCCGCCGTCGCGCCGATCTTCACCGGCCTGCGTCTGGGATTCACCAAGGCCTGGCTGTCGCTGGTGATGGTTGAGCTGTTGGCGTCCAGCGAAGGGCTGGGCTACCTGATCGCCTATGGTCGGCAGTTGTTTCAGCTGGATCTGGTCATGGCCGCCGTGGTGGTGGTTGGCACCCTCGGGCTACTGATTGATCGCGGTTTCGAATTCATCGAGCGGCGCCTAAACCGAGGCCGTCCGGTCAAGACCGGGAGGTTGGCATGAGCACACTGACAATCCCACACGGCACCCAGACCCACCGCTATCGAGGTTGGGTGGTTCCCCTCTTGGCGGTGGCAGTCTGGTGGCTTGCATCCAGCCAGGGCTGGAGCAGCTCCGGCTTGTTGGTTTCGCCACAAAAGGTCGCCGTCACCACCTGGGAGCAAGTGACGTCCGGGCAGTTCTGGCGTGCGATTTCCGCCAGTCTTGCCCGCGACCTGAGCGGCTTTTTCATCGGCACCACACTGGGTCTGGTGCTCGGTTGTCTGCTGGGGTTTTCGCGGCTGTTCGAGCGAGTGGTGGGCCCGAGCTTCAACACGTTCAAACAGATCTCGTTGTTCGCCTGGATCCCGCTGATCTCGGTGTGGTTCGGTCTGGGCGACGTCGCCAAAGTGGTGTTCCTGTCCCTCGCAGCACTGGTGCCGGTGGTGGTCAACACGTGCGACGGCTTGCGCAGCGTTTCCCCGGCGCTGCTGGAAGTCGCGAAGGTCTACGGCTTCACCCGCTGGCAGACGATCACCGGCGTCATGCTGCCCGCAGCGCTGCCTTCGATCTTTACCGGTATCTACCTGGCGCTGGTGTATTCGTGGCTGGCGACCATCGGCGCCGAATACCTGCTGGTGTCGGGCAGCGGCATCGGCAATACGCTGATCGATGGCAGCGAGCACTTCATGATGGACCTCGTGCTGTTCGGCATGATCGTCATCGGGCTGGTCGGCTGGGGGCTTAACCTCTTGGCGCGTCTTTTTGAACGACGCCTGCAACGGCTGTACGGCATTGCCCCTCGCTGAGGTCGTCGTGCTCGGCCTCTCCCGAATCTCTCGCTTCCCCAAACCGAATGTCAGAAGGAACGCTCATGCCCAGTACCCAACCGCTTACCGCCCAGCCCCTCGCCCCGTCACAGGGCAACGGGCTGCGCCTGGAAAACATCAGCAAGCACTTTACCCATGCAGGCGCCGACACCCAACTGCACGTTCTGGACAACGTCCAGCTGGACATCGCGCCGGGGGAGTTCATCACCATCGTCGGTGCCAGTGGTTGTGGCAAATCAACGCTCCTCAGGTTGATCCTCGGCCTGGACGAAGCATTCGACGGCCGCATCCTGCTGGACGACAAGCCGATCAGGGGCACGGGGCTTGAGCGCGGCATCGTGTTCCAGGATCACCGGCTTTTCCCGTGGCTCACGGTTGAGCAGAACGTCGCGGTCGGCCTGAAGAACGCACCGCTGAGCGCCGCGCAAAAGCGTGACACCGTACGCGAACACATTCAGCTGGTTGGCCTGCAGGATTTCACTGAGTCGTACCCGCACCAGATTTCCGGCGGCATGGCGCAACGGGTGGCGATCGCCCGGGGACTGGTCAATCGGCCCAGCGTGCTGCTCCTTGACGAACCCTTCGGCGCACTGGATGCGCTGACCCGTACGCGATTGCAGCGTGAGTTGCAGCACATCTGGCAGCAGGAAAAGATCACCATGGTCCATGTCACCCATGATGTGGATGAGGCGGTTTATCTCGGTGATCGGGTGGTGGTGATGCAGCCGCATCCGGGGCGCATCCGGCGTATCGTCGACATCGACCTGCCCCGCCCGCGCAATCGCAGCGACGCACGGTTTATCTCTCTAAGGGATGACGTGCTCAGCGATTTCGCGGAGTTGTCCTAGCGGGTGAAGACCGCCTTCGAGGCGGCCCTCCGCCGGTGCTTCAATCCGACGTATCCACCGACACGCGATTGCGACCGTTCTTTTTGGATTCGTACAGGGCCTGATCTGCGCGCTCGATGAGCGTTTTGTGATCGTCCATCGGCGAGGTCATGTCAGCGACGCCCAGGCTGATCGTGCAATGAATGGCTTCGCCTTCCTGCATGACGTCCAGCGCCTCGACGGCGGCGCGCAGACGCTCGGCGAACATGGCGCCGCCTTGCTTGTCGGTGTCGGGCAGCAACACCGCAAACTCTTCGCCGCCGTAACGACCGGCGATGTCAGCTTCACGGATGTGTTCACGCACGACGTCCGCCACCCGCTGGATCACCCGGTCGCCGCATTGATGCCCGTAGGTGTCGTTGACGCGCTTGAAGTGATCGATGTCGAACATCACCAGTGACGCCGTAGTGCCGTAACGGACGTGCCGAGCATGCTCCAGACGCAGCGCTTCTTCCCAGTGACCGCGGTTGTACAGGCTGGTCAGGCGATCAGTGCTCGATAGCTTCTGCAGCTCGCGGTTGGCGGCCTGCAATTGCAGACGGTTCGTCGCCACATCGGTGACGTCGTAGATCACCAGACACACATGGCTGACCACCCCGGTCGTCGACCGCAGCGGATACATCGTGGTGTTCTGGTACATGAAGTCTTCTTGCCCGGTGATGGGCTGATAGCTCTTGAAATGAACCAGATAAGGGCGCTGCTCCCAGATCGTGAACGCTGGGGTTCCCAGCGTAATCACGCTGTCGATCTTGTTCTTCAGCCAGCGCTCGTTGATCTCCGGGAACAGCGAAAAGAACGAACGGGTCGCCGCTTCATACGACAGTATCCCGGAACGGTTCTCCATGAAGGTGTTCCAGACCTGCACCCGGTACTCCTGATCCAGCACCACCACGCCGACGTCGATGTTCTGCGTCACGGTGAGCAGCCAGTGCAATTCTTTGAAATCGATACGATCGTTCATGAATCAGCTCATCAAATGGGCGAGTTTCCGCGACAGCAGCTCGACCGAGTCCTCGGTGAACAACATCAACAGATCGAAATGGATGTTATGGCCTTCCAGGCTGTAACTGATCTCCACAGCCAGCGTCTTCTTCCAGCGCCGCTCGTTGAGACGGATCAGCTCTTCAATGCCGCTGTGCAAGCCCAGCACTTGGGGGTGGCTTTGGGAAAAGGCGACGTCGAGCTGCTCCGCAATGCCGCTCAGACAAGCGCCGATCAGGATGGAAGACAGGTCCAGCAACATCTCCATGTCAGAGTAGTCGGCGTCGTCGACCTTCATCAGTTGCGCCATGTCGGAGATTTCCGAATCATGAAACAACAACAGCGCTTCGCCGGCGATGCCGCCACCGATATAGCCCTGACACACCGCCGTGAGCCGGTCATTGGCCTGGGCATCCGCCAGCGCCATGTGCAGCTCGCCCACCTCCAGCATGTTGACGTTGGGCACCGGCAGTTGCACGAACACGCCCAAGACCCGCGCCAGCAACGCGGCGGCGCGGCCCATTGCGACGTTCACGGTCTCGCGGAATGCGTCATTGAAACTGATGGCGGCCTGATCGCCACCCGATGCCAGGGCCAGAGACTGATTGGCGCTCTCTCCCAACAGGCCTAGTCGCTCAAGGGTCTGCTGCAGTTGATCGGGATCAGCCGGTTTTTTCAGGAAGGCCAGCGCACCCAGTTCCAGGGTGCGCCGCACCGCTTCTTCCTGAACGTCACCGGAGACAACGATGACACTGGCCTGCAGGCTTTCCGCGCGAATGGCGGCCAGCGTCTGATAACCGTCCATGTCCGGCATCGTCAGATCCAGCAACACAACGCGGCCCAGACCCTGGCGAATCGCCTCGATCCCTTCACGGCCATTGGCCGCCGTGGTCACCGACACATCCCACTCGGGCGGCAGGGCCTTCATCAGCTGCTTGCGCGCCATGTTGGAGTCGTCGCAAATCAGTAAGGGAATCGTGGGCATCTACTTCTCACAGCAAAAGAATTTCAGGCCTGGCCCGGAGTAAAGCAGCTTCGCCACAGAGAAGCGAAGGTACGCCAGACTGTAGCCGATGACAGGTCATCAAAGTGTCAAGGCTGTGGGTAGATTCGCCACCCATCCAGCAATGGGCTGCGTGATATGCAATTACTGTGCACAGCCTAACTGACTTCTATCAATTGGATGGTTTAGACACCTTCACTTGGATAGCGCGCGGCGTAGGAGGATAACTCAGTGGGCATGGCGAGAAGATGTCAAATGCTCGTCTCAGCTGCGAAACAAGCTGGTCTTGCAGAAATGAGGGCATAAAAAAACCCCGGCGCGAACGTCGGGGTTTTTGTTGACCACATCCTTGTGGCCCTTCGCATGAACCTTGAATCAGTCGCCTGACGACTGTCACACTGTCAGCCGGCTATCTTCCAGGTTCAGCAGAATGTAATTACTCAGCTTTCAGGCCATCAGCCGAAACAGCTTTCACGCCTTTGATTTTCTTGGTGATCGCAACAGCGGTGGTTTTCTGCGCATCCGTGATAGCGACAGTCGACGACAGGGATACCACGCCTTTGTTGGTCTCAACCTTGATGTCGGAGCCTGGAATGCCTTTTTCGGTCAGCAGGTCAGATTTTACCTTGGTGGTGATCCAAGTGTCAGAAGTAGCTTCTTTGGTTTTGGCGACTTCGTTTGCAGCTACAGTCATTGGAGCTTGAGCAGAGGTCTGAGCCATGGCTACGTTGGCCATAGTCAGAGTCAGAGCAGTGGCGGTAGCAGCAGCAATAGCGAACTTCTTCATACGGGTAACTCCTGTTTTTCTCAGAATCTGCGCCAATCTGATTGGCTGCAGGGTTACCTACAATGTCGCAAGCGCTGTGCCAACACACGATCACAAATATATTCCTTATAAATCAAAGACTTATGTTTTCATGGATCCACAGCTGTCGTGCAGATTGCCCGCTTTACGAAAGTTCCGCTTGCAAGATGCATGTTCTGACGAGCCGCCCGACGACGGTCTGGCTCCCTAAGCCATTAATTGCATTCAAAAAAAAGAGCCCCGAAGGGCTCTTTTTCATCAACTGCAGGAGACGGGTTAAACCCCCGACGCCTTGGCAGCTGCAACGTCTTTGATCGAAAGCTTGATACGGCCGCGGTTATCCACGTCCAGCACCAGCACTTCGACTTCTTGACCTTCTTTCAAGATGTCGGTGACCTTCTCTACGCGAGCGTCGCTCAACATGGAGATGTGCACCAGACCGTCTTTGCCCGGCAGGATGTTAACGAACGCGCCGAAGTCAACGATGCGCTCGACCTTGCCGACGTAGATCTTGCCGATCTCGGCTTCAGCGGTGATGCCCAGAACGCGCTGACGTGCAGCTTCAGCAGCTTCCTTGGTTTCGCCAAAGATCTTGATCGAGCCGTCGTCTTCGATGTCGATCGACGCTTTGGTTTCTTCGCAGATGGCACGGATGGTAGCGCCGCCCTTGCCGATCACGTCGCGGATCTTGTCGGTGTCGATCTTCATCGCGATCATGGTCGGAGCGTTTTCCGACAGCTCGGTGCGCGACTGACCAATGATGGTGTTCATCTGACCCAGGATGTTCAGACGTGCTTCCAGCGCCTGACCCAAAGCGATCTCCATGATCTCTTCGGTGATGCCCTTGATCTTGATGTCCATCTGCAGCGCGGTGACACCTTTGGCGGTACCGGCCACTTTGAAGTCCATGTCGCCCAGGTGGTCTTCGTCACCCAGGATGTCGGTCAGGATGGCGAACTTCTCGCCTTCTTTAACCAGACCCATGGCGATACCGGCGACCGGCGCCTTCATTGGAACACCAGCGTCCATCAGCGCCAGCGAAGCACCACAGACCGACGCCATGGAGCTGGAACCGTTGGACTCGGTGATTTCCGATACGACGCGGATGGTGTACGGGAACACGTCGGCAGCCGGCAGCATGGCCTGAACCGAACGGCGGGCCAGACGGCCGTGACCGATTTCACGGCGACCGGCGCCACCCATGCGACCACACTCGCCCACCGAGAACGGAGGGAAGTTGTAGTGCAGCATGAACGGGTCTTTCTTCTCGCCTTCGAGGGTGTCGAGCAGCTGAGCGTCACGCGCGGTACCCAGGGTGGCCACGACCAGCGCCTGAGTTTCGCCACGGGTGAACAGCGCCGAACCGTGAGTCTTCGGCAGAACGCCGACTTCGATGTTCAGCGGACGCACAGTCTTGGTGTCGCGACCGTCGATACGCGGCTTGCCGTTGACGATGTTTTCGCGAACGGTGCGGTATTCGATCTCGCCGAATGCCGCTTTGACTTCGCTGGCGGACGGGCTGCCGTCTTCAACAGCCAGCTTGGCAACGATCTGATCCTTCAGCTCACCCAGGCGAGCATAGCGATCGGCCTTGACGGTGATGGTGTAGGCCTCGGAGATCGCTGCGCCGAACTCGGAGCGGATAGCGCCCAGCAGTTCAGTGGCTTCAGCTTTCGGCGCCCAGTTCCAGGTTGGCTTGGCAGCTTCGGCGGCCAGCTCTTTGACGGCCTTGATGACCGACTGGAATTCGTCATGGGCGAACAGCACGGCGCCCAGCATCTGGTCTTCGGTCAGCTCTTTGGCTTCCGACTCAACCATCAGTACCGCTTCTTCGGTGCCGGCAACGACCATGTCCAGGCTCGATGCTTTCAGTTGCTCGTACGTCGGGTTCAGCAGGTAGCCGGTGCTCTCGTGGAAAGCAACGCGCGCGGCACCGATCGGGCCGTCGAACGGAATACCGGAGATTGCCAGCGCAGCCGAAGTACCGATCATCGCAGCGACGTCCGGATCGGTTTTCTTGCTGGTGGAGACGACGGTGCAGACAACCTGCACTTCGTTCATGAAGCCTTCCGGAAACAGTGGGCGGATCGGACGGTCGATCAAACGCGAGGTCAGTGTTTCTTTTTCGGAAGGACGGCCTTCACGCTTGAAGAACCCACCAGGGATCTTGCCAGCGGCGTAGGTCTTTTCCTGGTAGTGAACGGAAAGAGGGAAAAAGCCTTTGCTTGCGTCTGCATGCTTGGCGCCGACCACAGTCACGAGAACGGTGACGTCGTCGTCAACGGTGACCAATACAGCACCAGAGGCTTGACGGGCAATACGGCCAGTCTCGAGGGTTACGGTCGATTGACCGAATTGAAATTTCTTGATTACCGGGTTCACGGTTTCCTACCTTCTTTGTGGCTCTTGGGGAACTGGTTTCTTGCGAATTCTTGGGCAGCGAGGGGAATCGGACCCTTCGGCAGTCCAGATACAACTAGAGGCTGGGAGCCCGCCAGCCCACTGGTAAAACCAGCGGAACATGACGACCAACCAACCTCTATCCGAGTCGTTATTAGCGACGCAGACCCAGACGACCGATCAGGGCGCTGTAACGGCTAACGTCCTTACCTTTCAGGTAATCCAGCAGCTTGCGACGCTGGTTTACCATACGGATCAGACCACGACGGGAGTGGTGATCCTTGCCGTTGGCCTTGAAGTGGCCTTGCAGTTTGTTGATGTTGGCGGTCAGCAGTGCAACTTGCACTTCTGGCGAACCAGTATCACCAACAGCTTGCTGGTAGTCGGTTACGATCTGAGCTTTATCTTCAACGCTGAGTGCCATGTGGGCATTCCTTTTATCAAGAAACCGCTCCTGAGAGACGGTTTCAACAGGCCGAGAGCTGACTCTCGTATTTAAATGTGAGGAGTGACCATGCCTGTTAACAGCCACCCTCGTACCGCCGTGCCAGGAAACCCTGCCGCGACGGGTCCGGTCACTCTGACCGAATCAGTCGACGCGGCGCAATGCGCCCGTCTTCACTCACTTCACCGATCCCGATGAAGCGTCCTTCATGATCCTGCACCCGCACCATGCCAAACTTCGGCGCGTCGGGGGCTCTCACCGGCTGGCCATGCAGCCAGTAGAACGAACTGTGCTCGGAGAACTGCAGCAGCGGCCAATCCAGCAATCCGCTGTCCGATGGCATCAGGAAGCGATCAACCGCTTCGTTACCGCCTTCGGCATGCACGGCTTCCAGCTCTTCCAGCGTTACCGTCTGGGCCAGCGTGAAAGGACCGGCCTGGGTGCGACGCAACTGGGCGACGTAAGCACCGCAGCCCAGCTTTTCACCGATATCTTCCACGAGGGTACGAATATAGGTGCCTTTGGTGCAGTCGACAGCCAAACGAGCGGTCTCACCTTCACACGCCAATAATTCCAGGCGCGCAATAGTAACAGAACGCGGTTCGCGCTCCACCACTTCCCCTGCTCGGGCCAGCTTGTATAACGGCTGACCGTCCCGCTTGAGGGCGGAGTACATCGGCGGTATCTGACTGATATCCCCGCGAAATGCCGGAAGCACCGCCTCGATATCCGAGCGACCAACGGTCACAGGCCGCGTCTGCAGCACCTCACCCTCGGCGTCGGCCGTGGTGGTGGTCTTGCCGAGCTGCATCAGGGTTTCATAACCCTTGTCGGAATCGAGCAGGTACTGGGAAAACTTGGTGGCTTCACCGAAGCACAGCGGCAGAACGCCGGTTGCCAGCGGATCGAGACTGCCCGTATGGCCGGCTTTTTCGGCGTTGAGCAACCAGCGCACTTTCTGCAGCGCGGCGTTGGACGTGAAGCCCAGCGGCTTGTCGAGCAGGATGATCCCGCTGACGTTACGGCGAATACGCTTGACCTGAGCCACGCCTTATTCCTCCGGACCGTCTTGCTTGGGTGCGGTTTGGTGCTGACCATCTTCAGCCACCGCACGCTCGATCAATGCCGACAAATGCGCGCCACGGGCAACGCTTTCGTCGTAATGGAAATGCAGTTGCGGAACGCTGCGCAGCTTCATCTCACGGGCCAGCTGCATACGCAGGAACCCTGCAGCAGCATTGAGCACCTTGATCGACTGCGCGATTTCTTCGGCGCTGTCCTGCCCCATCACGGTCATGAAGATTTTGGCGTGGCCGACATCACGGCTGACGTCGACGGCGGTGATGGTGACCAACCCCACGCGGGGGTCTTTGATTTCACGACGGATCAGCTGTGCCAGCTCACGCTGCATCTGATCGCCGATACGTTGGGTACGGCTGTATTCTTTTGCCATGTCTTGTTACCTGTCACTGCTGACCCATGGCAAAAGCCATGTGGTCTGAAAGCGGCAAACGCCCGGCCTGGCGAGAGCCGGACCGGGCGTTGCGTTTAGAGTCCATGACCGGCGCCTGGCATTTTCATGCGACGCAGCCATGACTCCTGAAGCTCGCGATTTAGAGGCTGCGAGCCACTTGGACCTTCTCGAAGACTTCGATCTTGTCACCGACCTTGACGTCGTTGTAGCTCTTGACGCCAATACCGCACTCCATGCCGGCACGTACTTCGGAAGCGTCATCCTTGAAGCGACGCAGGGATTCCAGCTCGCCTTCGAAGATAACGATGTCTTCACGCAGTACACGGATTGGACGGTTACGGAAGACAACGCCTTCGATGACCATGCAACCTGCGATCGCGCCGAATTTCGGCGAGCGGAACACGTCGCGGACTTCAGCGATACCCAGGATGTTCTCCCGAACGTCACTGCCAAGCATACCGGTGAGGGCTTTCTTGACGTCTTCGATGATGTCGTAGATGACGTTGTAGTAACGCATGTCCAGACCTTCCTGCTCGACGATCTTGCGCGCGCCAGCATCGGCACGCACGTTGAAGCCGAACAGTACAGCGTTGGAGGCCAGTGCCAGGTTGGCGTCGCTTTCGGTGATACCACCGACGCCGCCGCCCACTACGCGCACTTGCACTTCATCGTTACCCAGGCCATTCAATGCACCCTGCAACGCTTCCAGAGAACCGCGGACATCGGATTTGAGGACGATGTTGAGCGTCTTCTTCTCTTCCTGACCCATGTTCTCGAAGATGTTTTCCAGCTTGCCGGCGTGAGCACGGGCCAGCTTGACTTCGCGGAACTTGCCTTGACGGAACAGAGCCACTTCACGGGCTTTCTTCTCGTCGGCAACAACGCTCATCTCGTCGCCAGCGTCCGGCGTACCGTCCAGGCCGAGAATCTCGACAGGGATCGATGGACCGGCTTCTTTGATTGGCTTGCCGTTCTCGTCGAGCATTGCCCGAACGCGACCGTAGTTGGAGCCAACCAGAACCATGTCGCCTTGACGCAACGTACCGTCCTGAACCAGAACAGTCGCAACCGGGCCGCGGCCCTTGTCCAGACGCGATTCAACGACAACACCACGACCCGGAGCCGACGGCGTTGCCATCAATTCCAGAACTTCGGCCTGCAGCAGAACGGCTTCAAGCAGCTCGTCAACGCCCGTACCCATCTTCGCGGAGACCGAGACGAAAGGCGTCTCGCCACCCCACTCTTCGGACGTTACGCCGTGAACGGACAGTTCACTGCGGATACGGTCCAGGTCGGCGCCCGGCTTGTCGATCTTGTTCACGGCAACAACCAGCGGAACACCGGCAGCCTTGGCGTGTTGCACGGCTTCGATGGTCTGCGGCATTACGCCGTCGTCGGCAGCGACAACCAGAATCACGATGTCGGTTGCCTTGGCACCACGGGCACGCATTGCGGTAAACGCAGCGTGACCCGGGGTATCGAGGAACGTCACCATGCCACGTTCGGTTTCTACGTGGTACGCACCGATGTGCTGGGTGATACCACCGGCTTCGCCAGCAGCAACCTTGGCGCGACGGATGTAATCGAGCAGCGAGGTCTTACCGTGGTCAACGTGACCCATGACCGTTACAACCGGCGCACGGGAGAACGTCTCACCTTCGAACTTCAGGGACTCGGCCAGGGAATCTTCCAGCGCGGTGTCGCTGACCAGGGTCACTTTGTGGCCCAGTTCTTCAGCGACCAGCTGGGCAGTTTCCTGATCCAGAACCTGGTTGATGGTGGCCGGAGTACCCAGCTTGAACATGAACTTGATGATCTCGGCCGCTTTGACCGACATCTGCTGAGCAAGATCGCCCACGCTGATGGTCTCGCCGATCTTCACTTCACGAACGACAGGGCCGGTAGGGCTCTGGAAACCGTGCGCGTTGCGCTTCTTCAGCTTGGCCTTGCCGCGACCGCCGCGACGGAAGCCATCGCTTTCTTCGTCGGTAGTACGAGGAGCAACGCGTGGCGTTGGCGCCTTTTCCTTGACCGATGCGCGATGCGGGGCGTTCTTGCGATCGCCGTCACCACCGCCGCCGCTGCGACGATTGTTATCGTCGTTGCGTGGTTTGTCAGGGCGACGCGGTTCGTCTTTCTTGCGATCGGCAGTAGGCGCAGGTGCCGCAGCCGGAGTTTCCCGGGCTGGCTCGGCAGCTTGCGGTGCCGGTGCCGGCGCTGCAACAGCCTCGGCAGCCGGGGCACCAGACGAAGGCTGACGGCGCGCTTCTTCTTCAGCACGCTGACGGGATTCTTCTTCAGCCTTTTGGCGAGCGGCATTCTCTACCGCACGACGTTCGTCCAGCTCGCGCTTGCGTTCGGCTTCGATTTCTTCCGGGCTGCGCTGAACGAAAACTTTCTTTTTGCGTACTTCAACGCTGATGCTTTTGCTGCCAGCAACGCGCAGGGTACTGGTGGTCTTGCGCTGCAAAGTGATCTTGCGCGGCTCTTCCACCTTGGCCTTGTGACCGCTTTTCAGGTGCGTCAACAGGGCTTGCTTTTCGATATCGGTCACAACTTGTTCGGCGGCGTTGTGCGGCAAACCTGCCTCACGCATCTGCTGTAACAGGCGCTCTACCGGTGTGTCGACCGTTTTGGCCAGTTCTTTCACCGTGACTTGCGTCATGCACTTCTCTCCTCAGGCCGCATCTACTTACTCGAACCAATGGGCTCGGGCGGCCATGATCAACTTGCCGGCACGATCATCGTCAATGCCGTCGATGTCGAGCAGATCGTCAATAGACTGCTCGGCCAGGTCTTCGCGGGTAATTACGCCGCGCACCGCCAGTTCCATCGCCAAATCCTTGTCCATACCCTCAAGCGAGAGCAGGTCTTCGGCCGGATGGGCGTCTGCCAGCTTTTCCTCAGTAGCGATGGCTTTAGTCAACAAACGATCCTTGGCACGAGCGCGAAGCTCGTTGACGGTATCTTCGTCAAAGCCGTCGATGTTGAGCATTTCTTCCAACGGTACGTAGGCAATCTCTTCCAGGCTGGTGAAGCCTTCGTCTACCAGAACCTGAGCGAGATCCTCATCGACTTCCAGCTCGTCGATAAAGTTGCGCAGGATGTCACCGGTTTCCGCTTGCTGCTTGGCCTGGATGTCCGATTCGGTCATCACGTTAAGGGTCCAGCCAGTCAACTGACTGGCCAACCGCACGTTCTGGCCACCGCGGCCAATCGCCTGGGCGAGGTTATCTGCGCCTACAGCGATGTCCATGGCGTGGGCATCTTCATCAACGATGATCGCTGCCACTTCGGCAGGCGACATGGCGTTGATGACGAACTGCGCCGGGTTATCGTCCCAAAGCACGATATCCACACGCTCGCCGCCCAACTCGCCGGAAACAGCCTGCACGCGCGAACCACGCATGCCGATGCACGCGCCCTGCGGGTCAATGCGTTTGTCCTTGGAGCGAACTGCGATCTTTGCACGCGATCCAGGATCACGAGAGGCAGCCATCACCTCGATGAGCCCTTCAGCGATTTCCGGAACTTCAATCCGGAACAGCTCGATCAGCATTTCCGGCGCAGTACGCGACAGAATCAACTGAGGGCCGCGGTTCTCGGTGCGGATTTCTTTGAGCAATGCTCGGACGCGGACACCTACGCGGAAAGTTTCCCGCGAAATGATGTCTTCACGCGCCAGCAGAGCTTCGGCATTGTTGCCAAGGTCGACGATGACATTGTCACGTGTAACTTTTTTAACAGTGCCGGAAATGATTTCGCCCAGACGCTCACGGTAGGCGTCCACGACTTGAGCTCGCTCGGCTTCGCGAACTTTCTGCACGATGACTTGCTTGGCAGTCTGCGCAGCGATGCGGCCGAACTCGATGGAATCGATCTTCTCTTCTACTACATCGCCAACGTTGGCACCGGGGTGCGTCAGCGCAACTTTGCTCGGCCACGTTTCGATCGCCGGATCGTCGAGATCGTCTTCTTCGACCACCGTCCAACGACGGAATGTCTCATAGGCGCCTGTTTGACGATTGATCTCGACACGCAGATCTACTTCATCTTCAAAACGCTTCTTGGTGGCCGTAGCCAGCGCTATCTCAAGCGCTTCAAAAATCACATCGGCCGGTACGCCTTTTTCATTGGATACCGATTCAACAACCAGCAGTACTTCTTTGCTCATCGTACGCCTCGCCTTTCGCAAGCCATTGGATCCGCGGGATCCGCTGTATCTGGCACGTCTTAGTCAAACGTGGGAATAATGTTGGCTTTGTCGATCAGATCGATCGGCAACAGAAACTCGTGATCTTCAACCTGGACCACGACGTCCTGCTCCTCCACCCCGCGGAGAAGGCCTTGAAAGTTGCGTCGACCTTCAAACGGTGAACGCAGCTTTATCTTCACTTGTGCCCCGGCAAACTCCGCAAACTGCTCAATGGTAAACAGTGGGCGTTCCATGCCTGGAGAGGAAACTTCGAGCGTGTATTCGGAGCTGATTGGATCTTCTACATCCAGAATACCGCTGATCTGACGGCTGACGATCGCGCAATCGTCCACCAGCACGCCGCCTTCTTTATCGATATAGACGCGCAACATCGAGTGACGCCCTTGAGACGAAAACTCGATACCCCAGCATTCATAGCCTAGGGCCACGACCACCGGGGCCAGCAAGGCCTGCAACTCTTCTAGCTTGCTCGACACCTGAACCCCCTCGTGCATGCTGCAAATAAAAAATGGGCAAAAGCCCAATCATGAAAACGCCGGCGAAAAGCGGCGTCATAAAGTGTCCAGCTAACAAAAAGCCCCTGAAAAGGGGCTCCGCTAAAACTGGTTGCGGGGGCTGGATTTGAACCAACGACCTTCGGGTTATGAGCCCGACGAGCTACCAGACTGCTCCACCCCGCGACAAAGCTGGGGCGGAAGTATACGACCGATCCAAATTTGGGTCAATCCGACACATCCACCTACAAGAAAGCCCGCTACTGCGGGCTTTCTTGTTAATTGGTACCGAGAAGGGGACTCGAACCCCTACACCCTATGGGCACAACCACCTCAAGGTTGCGTGTCTACCAATTCCACCACCTCGGCATTACAACTCTTTTGCAGCCCCAAAAACAGCTGCGAATCCGGTATTACTTTTGCTCTGGAGTGACAGGAACATCAGCAGGCACTGCAGCTGGTTTCTGTTGCCCCTCCAAAACCGGAACATCATCTGCTGCCGGCTTTTGCTTCACTTCCAGTACCGCTGGATTTGGCAAACCTACTTGAGTCAGCTGGTGAGCTTTCTCTTTAGCAAAGTAACCTAACCCTAAGCTGGTCATGAAGAAACAGGCGGCAAGTATAGCAGTAAGTTTACTGAGAAAGGTAGAGGAACCTTGTCCACCGAACACAGTATTTGATGCACCTGCTCCAAATGATGCGCCAGCGTCGGCACCTTTACCCTGCTGCAGCAAAACCAGAGCAACAACGCCCAGAGCACCCAGCAGATGAAGAACGACTACGACTGTTTCCAGCATTTTTTCAGTTTCCCGCGGCGCGAATGATCGCACCGAACTCATCTGCATTCAGGGAGGCGCCACCAATGAGGCCTCCATCGATATCCGGCATGCCGAACAGTTCGACCGCATTGGCCGCCTTCACGCTGCCGCCATATAGAAGACGCACACCTTGTGCGACTTCAGGATTCTCTTGTCTCAACTGCGCACGAATCGCTGCGTGCACTTCCTGCGCCTGTTCAGGCGAGGCAGTCAATCCGGTACCAATGGCCCAGACCGGCTCGTAAGCAATGACCGCATTAACGAAAGCACCGACGCCAAGTTCTTCGATGATGCTGCCCAGCTGCTGCCCGACAACCTCAAGCGTCTTGCCTGCTTCTCGCTCCTCGAGTGTCTCGCCGATGCAAAGTATCGGGATCAGACCTGCTGCCTGTGCAGCCTCGAACTTGCGGTTCAGGACCTCGTTACTTTCGCCCATTACCTGACGACGCTCCGAATGCCCTACGAGCACAAACTTGCAACCTGCATCCGCCAACTGGGTCGACGACACTTCGCCAGTCAACGCGCCCTGCCCTGCTTGATGGGCGCAGTTCTGCGCACCGACGGAGATCAACTGCCCTTCCAGGCAATCAACCACAAGACTCACGTGCAGGCTTGGCGGGAAGACCGCCACATCTACGCCACCCGGAAGGGCGAGATTTGCAAGACCCTCGATCAGCTCAGCGACGCTGGCGCGGGTACCGTGCATCTTCCAGTTACCAGCTACCATAGGGCGACGCATGCTGTACCTCGTCGGTCAAAGTGGGCGCAGATGTTACCCAACAGTTTCAACACTGGCAAGCCGAAATCAGGCGCAAACTTCAGCAACCAGTTTTGCCAGTTCATCGGCATACCCGCGAACCAGGATTTCGTCCTCGCCCTCGACCATTACACGCACCAGCGGCTCGGTACCAGACTTGCGCAGAAGCACACGCCCACGCCCGCCCATGGCGACGGTCACGCGGTCACAGGCTTCAATAACGGCGGGGTGCTTGACCGGATCAACGCCTCCTCCCTCAAACCGCACATTGATCAATACCTGAGGGCATTTCTTCAGGCCTTCGCGCGATTGCGCGAGGCTCTGTCCGGTACGCTTCATCGACAGCAGTACCTGTAATGCAGCGATGATTGCATCCCCCGTTGTGGTATGCCGGAAGCAGACGACATGGCCCGAGTTCTCGCCGCCCACTTGCCAATCGCGCTCCAGCAGCTCGGCGATGACATAGCGGTCGCCAACATTGGCTCGCACGAACGGAATATTGAGATCCGCAAGCGCCAGTTCCAGTCCGAGGTTGCTCATCAGCGTGCCCACGACACCGCCTTGCAACTGGCCGCGCTCCTGAAGGTCCCGCGCAATGATGTAAAGCAGCTCATCACCATCGACGATCGCGCCGGTATGGTCGACCATCAGCACACGGTCGCCGTCACCGTCGAAACCGATGCCCAGGTCAGCACCATGCTCGACAACGGCGGCCTGCAGCGCTCCCATGTGGGTGGAGCCGCAATTGTCATTGATGTTGAGCCCGTTGGGAGCCGCCGACAGCACAGTGACCTCGGCGCCAAGCTCTCGGAACACATTTGGCGCTACCTTGTACGTCGCACCATGGGCGCAATCGACAACGAGCTTCAACCCGTCGAAGTCAGTGCTGGTCGGAACGCTGCTTTTACAGAATTCGATGTAACGGCCAGCGGCGTCGTTGATACGGGACACCTTGCCGAGTTTCTCGGACTCCTCGACGGTCATCGGCGAGTCGAGCAACTCCTCGATCATCAGCTCGATTTCATCAGGCAGCTTGGTGCCCTGCCCGGAGAAGAATTTGATGCCGTTGTCGTAATGCGGATTATGTGACGCACTGATCACGATGCCCGCTTCGGCATGGAATGTACGCGTCAGATAGGCGATCGCAGGCGTCGGCATCGGACCCAGGAGCATCACGTCCGCACCCGCCGCAGATAAGCCGGCTTCGAGCGCCGACTCGAACATGTAGCCCGAAATACGGGTGTCCTTGCCCACCAGAATTCGGCATGCGCCCATTTTCCGGAATGCCATCCCTGCCGCCCAGCCAAGCTTGAGCATGAAATCAGGGGTAATCGGGAATTGACCTACACGACCGCGGATACCGTCGGTACCGAAATATTTCTTGGTGCTCATGGGTGCTCCAGATTTCTTATTTTGCTGACTGAACAGCAGCAATCATACGCACTACGTCGACCGTCTCCGGGACGTCGTGCACACGTAGGATTTTTGCGCCTTTGACCATCGCCATGGCGGCAAGCGCCAGGGCGCCGTGCAGACGCTGGTCAACAGGCTTGTCGAGAACCTTGCCGATCATGCTTTTGCGGGAGACACCGACCAACAGTGGACGGCCCAATGCATGAAGGGCTTCCATGTGTTTGAAGAGGCTCAAGTTATGCTCAAGGGTCTTGGCGAACCCGAATCCCGGATCAAGGATAATTCTCTCGGCAGGAATACCCGCTTCGACGCACTGCTCCATGCGCTCGCGCAAAAATGTACTGACCTCACCGACCAGATCAGTGTAGTGAGGGTCATTCTGCATGTCCGTCGGTTCGCCGCGCATGTGCATGAGGCAGACGGGTAAACCCGTTGCCGCAGCGGCGTCCAGCGCCCCGTCACGGCGAAGCGAGCGAACATCGTTGATGAGCCCTGCCCCCAGACGTGCAGTCTCGCGGATGACCGCCGGCGTGGAGGTGTCGACCGAAATAATCACATCGAGCTCGGCGCTGATGGCTTCAACGACAGGTGCCACGCGCTCCAGCTCTTCAACGGGAGAAACCGATCGCGCGCCGGGCCTTGTTGACTCACCCCCGACGTCGATCAAGGTCGCACCCGCCAGCATCATCGCTTCGGCATGACGCAACGCAAGGTCGCGCTGCGCAAAACGGCCGCCGTCCGAGAACGAATCAGGGGTGATATTGAGGATCCCCATCACGTGCGTGCGGGATAAATCAAGAACCCGGTTGCCGCAAGGCAACCGGGTCGGGTGAAGCGCAGAAGTCATGTCAGACCTTAGTGTTCAGCAGCAGGGCCGCCAATAGGCGATTCCGGACGCGGACCTACAGGTGCGATCGGGGTGCCGGAATCTCCGGAACCACCTTCCCAATCACGAGGCTCGCGCGGTGTGCGGCCTGCCATGATGTCATCGATCTGCTCGGCATCGATGGTTTCGTATTTCATCAACGCATCAGCCATCGCTTCCAGCTTGTCACGGTTGTCCGTGAGGATCTGTTTCGCGGTCCCGTAGCATTGATCAATGATGCTGCGCACTTCGGAGTCGATCAGACGAGCAGTGTCCCCGGAGAGACTGGCGTTCTGACCGCCACCGCCACGCCCCAGGTAACCGCCTTCTTCCTCGTCCGAATACATCAATGGACCAAGCTTCTCCGAGAGGCCCCATTTGGTGACCATGTTCCGAGCGATCTGGCTGGCCCGCATAATGTCGTTGGAAGCACCCGTGGTGACACCATCGAAGCCAAGCGTCATTTCTTCCGCGATTCGACCGCCGTACAGCGAGCAGATCTGACTGATCAGGGCACGCTTGGACAGACTGTAGCGGTCCTCCTCGGGCAGGAACATCGTCACACCTAACGCACGACCGCGCGGGATGATCGACACTTTGTAGACCGGATCATGCTCTGGCACGACGCGGCCAACAATCGCATGACCTGCCTCGTGATAAGCCGTATTGCGCTTCTCTTTGTCGGACATGACCATCGATTTGCGCTCAGCGCCCATCATGATCTTGTCTTTCGCCAATTCGAACTCTTTCATCTCGACGATGCGCTTACCGGTACGGGCAGCGAACAGCGATGCCTCGTTAACCAGGTTGGCCAGATCGGCACCGGAGAACCCCGGGGTACCACGAGCAATCACGCCTGGCTGAACATCGTCGCCCATTGGCACTTTGCGCATGTGTACTTTAAGAATCTGCTCACGACCGCGGATATCGGGCAGGCCAACCACTACCTGACGGTCGAAACGGCCTGGACGCAGCAGGGCAGGGTCGAGAACGTCTGGACGGTTGGTGGCAGCGATCACGATGATGCCGTCGTTCATCTCAAAGCCGTCCATCTCAACCAGTAACTGGTTGAGCGTCTGCTCACGCTCATCATGACCACCGCCCATGCCACCGCCACGATGGCGGCCTACGGCATCGATTTCGTCGATGAAGATGATGCAAGGCGCGTGTTTCTTGGCCTGTTCAAACATGTCACGAACACGGCTTGCACCCACGCCGACAAACATTTCGACAAAGTCGGAACCGGAGATCGTGAAAAACGGAACCTTGGCTTCACCCGCGATGGCCTTCGCGATCAGGGTTTTACCTGTACCTGGAGGACCCACCATGAGGACGCCGCGAGGGATGCGACCGCCGAGGCGCTGGAACTTGCCCGGGTCGCGCAGAAACTCGACGAGCTCGCCGACTTCCTCCTTGGCCTCATCACAGCCGGCGACATCAGCCAGCGTGGTTTTGACCTGATCCTCGGAGAGCAGACGCGCCTTGCTTTTACCAAAGCTCATCGGTCCGCCTTTGCCCCCCGCACCGCCCTGCATCTGACGCATGAAGAACATGAAGACAGCAATAATCACGAGGATAGGGAAGCTGGCGACAAGGAGCTGAGTCCAGATGCTTTGCTGCTCTGGCTGCTTGCCCTCGATCACAACGTTGTTGTCGACCAGGTCACCGATCAAACCGTTGTCCTGAATGGCAGGGCGAATGGTCTTGAAGGAGTCGCCATCGCTGCGCTTGCCGGTAATGACGTAACCGTCAACGGCAACCTTCTCGACTTTGCCGTCCTTCACCTGCTGGATGAATTCGGAATAGTTGAGGGTCTGTGGCTCGTTAGGACTGGAGAAGTTGTTCATCACGGTCACGAGAACCGCCGCGATAATCAACCACAGGATCAAATTCTTTGCCATATCGTTCAATTAGCTACCCTCTGAAGCAAGCTCCACGCTGGAGCGTGCCTCGCATGATATTTACCGGCCTAACGTACTACAGATCCTACAGGCGTGGCAGGCGGCGTCTGTAACCCTTTGTGAAACTTTGACTACGCGATGTTGGTTACGCTCCCTTGATTAAGCCATTTGAAAAAAGCTATCGCTTGATCAAAGGCGCTCATCGCTTGCCGATCCTTCTACGCCGCGAAAGCCGCGACCCAACAAGTACTGCTCCCTGGAACGGTCTCGCGACGACAAAGGCTTGCGCATCTGTACCTTGTCGAACAGCTTGCGGATGTCCTTGTGGTACACGTCAAACCCTTCACCCTGGAAGACTTTGATCAGGAAATCGCCACCTGGGCGCAGCACACGGCCGGCTAAATCAAGCGCCAACTCACAGAGGAACATTGCGCGGGGCATATCAACAGCGCTCAATCCACTCATATTGGGGGCCATGTCGGAAATCACAAGGTCTACCTGCGTATTACCGACAGCCTCGAGGATCTGCGCCAGTACCTCATCCTGGGTGAAATCCCCCTGAATGAAAGTCACGTCAGGGATGCTGTCCATTTCCAGGATGTCAGATGCAATCAGCCGACCTTGACCACCAATCAGACGACTGGTCACCTGCGACCAGCCGCCTGGCGCCGCGCCAAGGTCGATGACCGTCATGCCAGGACGAATGATCTTGTCCTTCTCCTGAATCTCCAGGAGCTTGTAACTGGCGCGGGAACGGTAGCCATCCCGCTGCGCCATTTTGACGTACTTGTCGTCGAAGTGTTCTTTAAGCCAGTTATGGCTGGTTTTGGAACGTGCCACGGAGCACCTCAAAAAATTAGGACGAGTCGCGATTAACCGGGCGGTCCCGGACTCGCTCGGGTAAACTGGCCGCCGCTTTTTACAAGATCAGACGCAGAGGTCAGATTATGCCGCTCACTCAAGAGCAGAAGAAACAATACAAATCCATTGGCCACCATCTGAAACCGGTGTTGATCGTGGCGGACAATGGTCTGACTGAAGGTGTGTTGGCCGAACTGGAGCGCGCACTGGGCGATCACGAGTTGATTAAAATCAAACTCAACATCCTCGACCGCGAAAGCCGCCTGGCAGCCATCGCTGAACTGTGCAAAGTCGGCAAGGCCGATCTTGTGCAGGTCATTGGCAAAATGGCGCTGATTTACCGCAAGAACCCGAAGGTAAACAAGCAGCTGTCCAACGTCCACCGCTTCAACTGATCCTCTTCGGGTCAGCGGCGAACACGCGCTGGCCGTTAGATTCGATGCCCAGCTGCAAAGTTGAGCGCCGAACCGGTCAGACCCGACATGCGACCGCCGGTTCGATAGGCCATGCAATGACCTTCGAACCCGCTGTCTGAATCTACACCCGCGCAATGCGGGTGTTGATCATCAAACGTGACGCACTTCCACGATTTCGTACTCGATCACACCGCTTGGTGTCTTCACAGCGACGACATCGCCCTCTTCCTTGCCAATTAACGCGCGAGCGAGCGGCGAGCCCACCGAAATCTTGCCCAGTTTGAAGTCAGCTTCGTCCTCACCCACGATGTGATAGGTGACGCGGTCGTCTGTCTCCACGTTTGCAATTTCGACGGTAGTGCCGAAGATCACTTTCCCAGTGTGAGGGATGGTGGTGACGTCGATGATCACCTGATTCTGGATCCGGCCTTCGATGTCGCGGATGCGCGCTTCGACCATGCCCTGCTGTTCGCGGGCGGCATGGTACTCGGCGTTTTCCTTGAGATCGCCCAGCTCGCGCGCAGTCCCGATGTCCTGACTGAGCTTGGGACGAACCACCTTGGTCAGGTGTGCGTGTTCCTCTTCCAGGGCGCGAGCGCCCTGAACGGTCATTGGGTACTTGATCATGCTTTCAGTCCTGCGTGTAGATCCTGCAAGCGGCGTACGGTTTTTTCAGGGCCGAACTTCAGCGCTTCACAGATGGCCTCGCCCGCAGCGATAGTCGTGGTGCAGTAGATCTTGTGCTGCAGGGCATTGCGGCGAATGGAGTAGGAATCAGCGATCGACTGGCGCCCTTCGGTCGTGTTGATGATCAGCGTGACTTCGTCATTCTTGATCATGTCGACCACGTGTGGACGGCCCTCGGTCACCTTGTTGACGCGGCGAACTTTCAGCCCGGCCTCTTCGATCAGGCGTGCGGTCCCAGCGGTTGCAACGATATCGAAGCCCAGTTCGATCAAGCTGCGTGCCACACCTGCCACCAGCGGCTTGTCGTCGTCACGCACGCTGATGAAGGCCGTGCCGCCAGTCGGCAGGACTTCACTGGCGCCCATCTGGGCTTTCGCGAATGCTTCGCCGAAGGTGTCGCCGACACCCATGACTTCGCCGGTCGACTTCATTTCTGGGCCGAGGATCGGGTCGACGCCCGGGAACTTGGCGAATGGGAACACCGCTTCTTTCACGCTGTAGAAATTCGGAATGATTTCTTTGGTGAAGCCGAGTTCTTTCAGCGTTTTGCCAGCCATGACGCGAGCGGCAATCATCGCCAGGGAGACTCCGATGCACTTCGACACGAACGGTACCGTACGCGATGCGCGCGGGTTCACTTCAATGACGTAGATGTCTTCGCCCTGCAATGCGAGCTGCACGTTCATCAGACCGACAACGCCGAGCTCCAGGGCCATTTTCTTGACCTGCTCACGCATTTCGTCCTGGATATGCGCCGGCAGCGAATACGGTGGCAGCGAGCATGCCGAGTCACCGGAGTGAACACCGGCCTGTTCGATGTGCTGCATGATTGCGCCGATCACCACGTCGGTGCCGTCGCAGACCGCATCAACGTCCATTTCGATGGCGCAGTTGAGGAAGTGGTCAAGCAGCACCGGGCTGTCGTTGGACACTTGAACCGCTTCACGCAGGTAGCGCTTGAGTTCGTCTTCTTCGTAGACGATCTCCATCGCACGGCCGCCCAGTACGTAGGACGGACGCACCACCAGCGGGTAGCCGATCTTCGCCGCCGCCCGAATGGCTTCGTCTTCGCTGCGCACGGTGGCGTTTGGTGGCTGACGCAGGTTCAGTCGCTCGACCATCTGCTGGAAGCGCTCACGGTCTTCTGCACGGTCAATGGCGTCCGGGCTGGTGCCGATGATTGGCACGCCTGCAGCTTCCAGTGCGCGCGCCAGCTTCAACGGGGTCTGGCCGCCGTACTGGACGATCACGCCTTTCGGCTTCTCGACGCGGACGATTTCCAGCACGTCTTCCAGGGTCACCGGCTCGAAGTACAGACGGTCAGAGGTGTCGTAGTCGGTCGATACGGTTTCAGGGTTGCAGTTGACCATGATGGTCTCGTACCCGTCTTCACGCAGGGCCAGCGCGGCGTGTACGCAGCAGTAGTCGAACTCGATGCCTTGGCCAATGCGGTTCGGACCGCCACCCAGAATCATGATCTTGTCGCGATTCGTCGGGTTGGCTTCGCACTCTTCCTCGTACGTGGAGTACATGTACGCGGTGTCGGTGGCGAACTCGGCTGCGCAGGTGTCAACGCGCTTGTAGACCGGCAGCACGTCCAGTTTGTGACGATGCGTGCGCAGGTTCTTCTCGGTCACACCCAGCAGCTTGGCCAGGCGGGCATCGGAGAAGCCCTTGCGCTTGAGGCGATACATGATGTCGCGGTCAATCGCCGACAGGCCGAGGGTCTTGACCTTCTCTTCGTCCTTGATCAGATCTTCGATCTGCACCAGGAACCAGGGGTCGATCATGTTCATGCCGAAAATCTGTTCAACCGTCATGCCGGCACGGAAAGCGTCAGCGACGTACCAGATGCGCTCGGCACCCGGAACCGTCAGCTCGCGCTTGAGAATGCTCATGCTTTCCGGATTGCTGAGGTCCAGCTTCGGATCGAGACCGCTGACACCCACTTCCAGGCCGCGCAGGGCTTTCTGCAGGGATTCCTGGAAAGTCCGGCCGATGGCCATGACTTCGCCGACTGACTTCATTTGAGTGGTCAGGCGCGCGTCAGCTTTGGCGAACTTCTCGAACGCAAAGCGTGGCAGTTTGGTCACGACGTAGTCGATCGATGGCTCGAACGACGCCGGGGTCTTGCCGCCGGTGATTTCGTTCTGCAACTCGTCCAGCGTGTAGCCGACAGCCAGCTTGGCTGCCACTCGGGCGATCGGAAAACCGGTGGCCTTGGAAGCCAGTGCAGAAGAGCGAGAAACCCGCGGGTTCATCTCGATCACGACCATACGGCCGGTGTCCGGGCAGATGCCGAACTGAACGTTTGAGCCGCCTGTTTCGACGCCGATCTCACGCAGGACCGCCAGCGAGGCGTTACGCAGGATCTGGTATTCCTTGTCGGTGAGCGTCTGTGCCGGCGCGACCGTGATGGAGTCGCCGGTGTGCACGCCCATCGGGTCGAAGTTTTCAATGGAGCAGACGATGATGCAGTTGTCCTTTTTGTCGCGGACAACTTCCATTTCGTATTCTTTCCAGCCGATCAGCGATTCGTCGATCAGCAGCTCTTTGGTCGGCGACAGGTCGAGACCGCGGGCGCAGATTTCTTCGAACTCTTCACGGTTGTACGCGATGCCGCCACCAGTGCCGCCCATGGTGAAGGACGGACGAATGATGCACGGGAAGCCCAGCTTTTCGAGGACCGTATTGGCCTCTTCCATGCTGTGGGCGATACCGGAACGCGGGCAAGCCAGGCCGATGGACTTCATGGCCTTGTCGAAACGGGAGCGGTCTTCAGCCTTGTCGATGGTATCGGCATTGGCGCCGATCATCTCAACGCCGAACTTCTCCAGAACGCCTTCGCGCTCCAGGTCCAGCGCGCAGTTCAGTGCGGTCTGGCCGCCCATGGTTGGCAGCAGCGCGTCGGGGCGTTCTTTTTCGATGATCTTGGCGACGGTCGCCCATTTGATCGGCTCGATGTAGGTCGCATCCGCCATGGCCGGGTCGGTCATGATGGTGGCCGGGTTCGAGTTGACCAGAATGACGCGGTAACCCTCTTCGCGCAGGGCCTTGCAGGCCTGGGCGCCGGAGTAGTCGAATTCGCAGGCCTGGCCGATTACGATCGGGCCAGCGCCAAGAATCAGGATGCTTTTAATGTCTGTACGTTTTGGCATGGGTTGTCACTCGAATCCTGTGTCAGTCGGCAAGCCGTCTTGAACATCTCAGGTGCCGGGCGGGCTATCGAACCTTGTCCGATCCGCCGCGGCCACCTGCTCGCTACAGTCGCAAGGCAGCCTTAGCGGCGCTTGTCCATCGCTGTGATGAAACGATCAAACAGCGGCGCGACGTCGGTCGGGCCCGGGCTCGCTTCAGGGTGGCCCTGGAAGCTGAACGCGTCCTTGTCGGTGCGCTCGATGCCTTGCAGGCTGCCGTCGAACAGCGATTTGTGAATCGCGCGAACGTTGCTCGGCAAGGTCGCTTCATCCACCGCAAAACCGTGGTTCTGGCTGGTGATCATGACCACGCCGGTGTCCAGGTCCTGAACAGGGTGGTTGGCGCCATGGTGGCCCAGATCCATCTTGATGGTCCGAGCGCCGGAAGCGAGCGCCAACAGCTGGTGACCCAGGCAGATACCAAAGACTGGAATGTCAGTCTCCAGCACATCCTTGATCGCCTGAATGGCGTAGTCGCAGGGCTCCGGGTCGCCAGGGCCGTTGGACAGGAAGATGCCGTCCGGCTTGAGGGCAAGCACTTCACTGGCAGGGGTTTGCGCAGGTACGACCGTGACACGGCAACCACGCTCAACCAGCATGCGCAGGATGTTCAGCTTGACGCCGTAGTCCCAGGCGACCACGTGGTACTTCAAATCAGCTGCGGCAACTTCGGGGCTGCTGTCGGACTGCAGATTCCAGACCGTGGAGCGCCACTCGTAGGTGTCTTTCGTGCTGACTTCCTTGGCGAGGTCCATGCCCTTCAGGCCCGGGAAGCCCCGTGCTGCCGCGATGGCCGCTTCTTCGGAAATGTTGTCGCCAGCCATGATGCAGCCACTTTGAGCGCCCCTCTCGCGAAGGATACGCGTCAGGCGGCGAGTGTCGATGCCCGCAATCGCAACGGTTTTATTGGCTTTCAGATACTCAGCGAGCGGCATCTTGTTACGCCAGTTGCTCGCCACCAGTGGCAGGTCGCGAATCACCAGACCCGCCGCCCAGACGCGGTCAGACTCGGCGTCTTCCGGCGTGGTGCCGGTGTTGCCGATGTGCGGGTAAGTCAGGGTGACGATTTGCTGGGCATAGGAAGGATCGGTAAGAATTTCCTGATAGCCGGTCATTGCGGTGTTGAACACCACTTCACCAACGGTTTGACCGTCGGCACCAATGGCTTCGCCGCGAAAAATGCTGCCATCAGCAAGGGCGAGTATGGCTGGCTTAGTCAAGAAGACCTCCCGTAATAAAGCCTGAAAGGGCGATCGCAGGTTGTAAAAAAGCGGAATGACGTATAGACACGTCACCCCGCTTTTTTCATAGAATTATCTGCGCGCTTTTAGTGGACACACTAAAGCTGTAGCTTACAGAAAGAGGTCTTTTTAATCCACCGCTAAAATTGCCGTGAGGGCTGGGGAGTGCGACGGGACATCGCGTAGCGGGTGTGTAATGACTTGAAACTGCGGGCAGGATACAGGGAAAGCCCCTCTCCTGCCCGCATTGTTACTTGTCAGATTCAGAGCACCGGACCACTCAACGCAGATCGAGCACGTCCTGCATGTCGTAAAGACCCGGCGCCTTGCCATCGAGCCACAGCGCTGCACGCACTGCACCCTTGGCGAATGTCATGCGACTTGACGCCTTGTGCGTAATCTCCAGGCGCTCGCCCTCGGCGGCGAACAGCACAGTGTGATCACCTACGACGTCACCGCCACGGACCGTGGCGAAACCGATCGTCTCGCGGTCACGAACACCCGTGTAGCCCTCACGACCGTAGACAGCGACCTTGCTCAAGTCACGCCCCAAGGCATTGGCAACGACCTCACCCATGCTGACCGCCGTACCCGACGGAGCATCGACTTTGTTGCGGTGATGAGCTTCGATGATCTCGATGTCCGCATCCTCACCCATCACTCGCGCCGCCAGATCCAGCAGCTTGAACGACAGGTTCACACCCACACTGAAATTGGACGCGAAGACGACAGGAATGTCCCGGCTCGCCTCCCCCAGCAGGCGCTTTTGTTCGACGCTCAAGCCGGTGGTACCAATGACCATCGCCTTGCCCGCCTTACGACAGAGCGCCAGATTTTTCAGCATGACGTCCGGCAATGTGAAGTCGATCAGGACGTCGAACTCGTCGGCAACCTGCTCCAGATTACCGGTCAACTGGACACCGATACGCCCCAGCGATGCGAGTTCGCCGGCGTCGGCACCGATCATCGTGCTGCCGGGACGAACGATTGCCGCCGTCAGCCCGGTGAGCGGCGCACGATCCTGCACCGCCTCGATCAGGTTCTTGCCCATGCGCCCGGCGGCGCCCATCACTGCAATGCGTCGCATGCCCTACCCCTTAGAGATCGCCGAAGAAACGCTTCACACCTTCGAACCAGCCACTGGCTTTAGGCGAGTGAGAGCTGTCACCTTCAAGGGAGGCACGGAACTCTTCGAGCAATTCACGCTGACGACGCCCGAGGTTGACCGGAGTTTCGACAGCAACACGGCACATCAGGTCGCCGGCGCCGCCACCACGTACAGGGGCAACGCCCTTGCCGCGCAGGCGGAACTGCTTACCGGTTTGCGTGCCTTCCGGGATCTTCAGTTTGACGCGACCATCCAGCGTCGGCACTTCCAGCTCACCACCCAGCGCAGCGTCAGTGAAGCTGATTGGCACTTCGCAGTACAGGTGCTTGCCGTCGCGCTGGAAGATCGCGTGTTCACGCACGTTGATCACGACGTACAGGTCGCCCGTTGGGCCGCCCTGCGTCCCCGCTTCACCTTCGCCCGACAGACGAATACGATCGCCGGTATCGACGCCTGGCGGCACTTTGACCGACAGCGTCTTGGACTCTTCCACACGGCCTTCGCCATGGCAGGAGTCGCAAGGATCGGAGATGATCTTGCCGTTGCCGTGGCAACGCGGGCAGGTCTGCTGAACAGAGAAAAAGCCCTGCTGCATGCGCACCTGGCCGATGCCGCCGCATGTCGGGCAGGTCACAGGGGACGAGCCCTTTTTGGCGCCGCTGCCGTCGCACGGCTTGCAGTTGACCAGCGTCGGCACACGGATGCTGACGGTCGTGCCGCGCACCGCTTCTTCAAGATTCAACTCGAGGGTATAGCGAAGATCGCTGCCACGTTGGGCACCACCACGACCACCGCCGCCAGCGCGACCCCCGCCGAAGAAGTCGCTGAAGACATCGCCGAAGATGTCGGAGAAGTTGGCGCCACCGCCGCCGAATCCGCCGCCACCCATACCTTGATCGACGCCGGCATGACCGTATTGGTCATAGGCCGCGCGCTTGCTGGCATCGGAAAGCACTTCGTACGCTTCGTTGGCTTCCTTGAAGGCGTCTTCCGAAGCCTTGTCACCCGGGTTGCGGTCAGGGTGATATTTCATGGCGAGACGGCGATACGCCTTTTTCAGATCTGCTTCACTGGAGCCACGCTCCACGCCCAATACTTCGTAATAATCACGCTTTGACATAACTTTTCCGCACTCTTGAGGACGTCCGGCATGACCCTCCTGAGTCTGCCGAACTCGTTGAGCCCCTTTCAGGCCCGGACCCAACTCACGTCAATTCAACGATCCTGGTCTTGGTTCAACGGCCTTCGATCGACCGAGAAAAGCGGCTGAACAAGCCGGAGTGCAGGAGCATCCGGCTTTGCCACAAAGCCCGCGATACGGAATCGCGCGCTTGAAAATTCGGGTGTTCCAGACACGCCAACGCGGGAGCAAGCTCCCGCGCGGCGACATCCTACCAGCGACCACTGGAAGGTGGTCAACCGGCGATCAAGTGAGCCTGCGCTTACTTGTTTTCTTTTACTTCTTCGAACTCGGCGTCGACAACGTCGTCGGCCGGCTTGCTTTCTTCCTGAGCCGGCTGAGCACCGCCTTCAGGTTTTTCGCCTTGCTCGGCGTACATTTTCTGAGCGACCGGCGCGGAGACTTTCGACAGCTCTTCGATCTTGGCGTCGATGGCAGCCTTGTCGTCGCCTTTCACAGCGGCTTCAAGTGCAACCAGTGCAGCCTCGATAGCGGTCTTCTCTTCGGCGGTGACTTTATCGCCAGCGTCGGAGATCATTTTGCGCGTCGAGTGAACCAGCGCATCGCCCTGGTTACGGGCAGATGCCAGCTCTTCAAACTTGCGGTCTTCGTCCGAGTTCGCTTCAGCGTCGCGAATCATCTGCTGGATTTCTTCGTCCGACAGACCAGAGTTGGCCTTGATCACGATCGACTGAGTCTTGCCCGTCGCCTTGTCTTTCGCGCCGACGTGCAGGATGCCGTTGGCGTCGATGTCGAAGGTCACCTCGATCTGAGGCACGCCACGTGGTGCTGGCGGAATCTCGGCCAGGTCGAACTTGCCCAGGGACTTGTTCTGAGCCGCTTGCTTACGCTCGCCCTGCAGCACGTGAATGGTCACTGCGCCCTGATTGTCGTCGGCAGTCGAGAACACTTGGGATTTCTTGGTAGGAATCGTGGTGTTTTTCTCGATCAGCGCGGTCATCACGCCGCCCATGGTTTCGATACCCAGCGTCAGCGGGCTGACGTCCAGCAGCAGAACGTCTTTCACGTCGCCGGCCAGTACCGCACCCTGGATGGCTGCACCCATAGCGACGGCTTCGTCAGGGTTGACGTCTTTACGCGCTTCTTTACCGAAGAACTCGGTGACCTTCTGCTGAACCAGTGGCATACGGGTCTGACCGCCGACCAGGATCACGTCGTTGATCGCGCCGATGTCGATACCCGAATCTTTCAACGCAATGCGGCAAGGCTCGATGGTGCGCTGAACCAGGTCTTCAACCAGCGATTCCAGCTTGGCGCGCGAGATCTTCACGTTCAAGTGCTTAGGACCGGTGGCATCTGCAGTGATGTACGGCAGGTTCACGTCGGTCGAATTGCTCGAAGACAGTTCGATCTTCGCTTTCTCGGCAGCTTCTTTCAGACGCTGCATCGCCAGCGGATCACCTTTCAGGTTCATGCCGGATTCTTTCTTGAATTCGTCAACCAGGTAATCGATCAGGCGGATGTCGAAGTCTTCACCACCCAGGAACGTGTCGCCGTTGGTGGCCAACACTTCGAACTGGTGCTCGCCATCGACTTCAGCGATTTCAATAACGGAGACGTCGAACGTACCGCCACCCAGGTCATAAACGATGACGGTGTGATCGCCCTTCGCTTTGTCCATACCGTAAGCCAACGCAGCTGCGGTCGGCTCGTTGATGATGCGCTTCACGTCCAGACCTGCAATACGACCGGCGTCTTTGGTGGCCTGACGCTGGCTGTCGTTGAAGTAAGCAGGGACGGTGATGACTGCTTCAGTCACGGTCTCGCCGAGGTAGTCTTCGGCGGTCTTCTTCATTTTCTTCAGGATTTCAGCCGAAATCTGAGGAGGGGACATTTTCTTGTCGTTGACTTCAACCCACGCATCGCCGTTATCAGCCTTGGCGATTTTGTAAGGGACCATCTTGATGTCTTTCTGCACGACTTCTTCGTCGAACTTACGGCCGATCAGACGCTTCACCGCGTACAGGGTGTTGTGCGGGTTGGTGACTGCCTGACGCTTGGCCGATTGGCCTACGAGGATCTCGCCATCATTGGCATACGCAATGATCGACGGGGTGGTACGAGCGCCTTCGGCGTTCTCGATAACCTTGGCTTTACCGTTTTCCAGAACCGAGACGCAGGAGTTGGTGGTCCCCAGGTCGATACCGATAATCTTGCCCATTTTTGACTCTCCCGAAACTTAAATTTGGTTGCCGCAACTGCATTTACAAATTGCGGTAATTCTTAAACGCTTGGCCTGTAAATGGGGGCCACTCAGCTAATTTCAAGCCTGCTCGTCAATCGACGGCGAAACAGGCGATGGCGCCTTGCTGACCACGACCATGGCCGGGCGAAGCAGACGGCCATTGAGCTGATAACCCTTCTGGAACACCTTGAGCACGCTGTTCGGCTCGACGTCCGCGCTTTCCTGCATCGCCATTGCCTGATGGTGCTCGGCGTTGAACGGCTGGCCATGTGGGTCGATGGCTTCAAGGTTGTAGCGCTTGAGCGTGTCGTAGAACATTTTCAGCGTCAGCTCGATGCCTTCGCGCATCGGCCGGATGCTCTCGTCATCCGAGTTGGACAAGTCCAGACCACGCTCAAGGCTGTCGACGATCGGCAGCAGATCGCTCGCAAACTTTTCGAGCGCAAACTTGTGCGCCTTCTCAACGTCTTGCTCGGCACGGCGGCGGACGTTCTGCAGATCCGCAGCCACACGCAGAGACTGGTCCTGCGCCGCCTTCAGCTGTTCTTCAAGCACTTGCACACGGGTTGCCAGATCATCTTGAGAAGTCGCCGTGTCGGCAGCCTGATCCTGGGCCTGCATGTCCGGGTTCTGTTCGTCAGCCATAAATTCTCTCCTTCTAATTACATCCGTGAGCTCAACTCACGCCTCTGCCCGGCTATATGGGGTCGTAATTTTCGGGTTCAAGGGGTTTAGGTGCAGGATCGGCCGAATAACCCTACAAATATTCCGACATGAGTTCGACGGCCCCGCACGGTGGCGAAATGCAGGTTTGATGCTAAAAATGGGCGATGACCTTTCAAATCGAGCTAAGAGCGGGCATTGTCAGCCCAAACCAAAACACTGTATAAATAACCAGACAAGTTGTTTGGGAGCCGCTCTGATGCTGGTCCACCTGTCCATACATAACTACGCCATCGTTGAACATCTCGATCTCGAACTGGGTCGCGGCATGAGTGTGATCACCGGGGAAACCGGGGCCGGCAAGTCGATCATGCTCGACGCCCTCGGCCTGACGCTGGGCGATCGCGCCGACAGTGGCGTGGTAAGGCCAGGGGCCGACAAGGCAGACATTCTCGCGACCTTCGACGTGTCGGATATCCCTGAAGCAAGCGCCTGGCTGAAGGAGCGGGACCTCGAAACCGACGGCCCCTGCATTCTGCGCCGCGTCATTACTGCCGAAGGCCGTTCACGCGCCTACATCAATGGCACGCCATGCCCCCAGGGCGACCTGAAAGCACTTGGCGAGCTGGTCATCGACATTCACAGTCAGCACGAGCATCAGTCACTGCTCAAGACCGATACCCATCGGCGACTGCTGGACGAATACGCGGGCGCCACCGATCTCGCCCGTCAGGTTCAACTGGCCTTCCAGCGCTGGCGGCAAACGCGGCAGGAGCTTGAACGTCTTTCCAACTCCGGCGACGAGCAGCGTGCCAAGCATCAGTTGCTGAGCTACCAGCTTGAAGAGCTGGAAAGCCTGAGCCTTGGCGAAAACGAACTCGAGCGGCTGGAACAGGAACACACCACGCTGACCAATGCCGAGAGCCTGCTGGGCATCTGCCGGCAAGTGGTCGAGCTGTGCAGTGAAAGCGATTCGGGCAATGCGCTGAACGCACTGACCGCCAGCCTCAACAGACTCAGCAGCGTAAACAACACGCCCGATGCACTGAACGAGGCGACCAACCTGCTCTCCAGTGCGCAGATTCAGGTCGAAGAGGCCGTCGGCGAGATCAATCGTTTCCTCGATCGCTTCGAAGCGGACCCCGCCCGCCTGCAGCAAATCGAAGAGCGCCTCGACACCATCTACACGCTGGCTCGCAAACACCGCGTGCAGCCGACTGAAGTCGCGGCGCTGCATCAGAAATTGCTCGACGAGATCGAAACCCTCAACGCCAACGATGAAGCGATCGAGAGACTGGAGCATGAGGTAGGTTCCTACGCGCGGCACTATCAAGAGAAGGCGCGCGAACTGAGTGACCTGCGTCACCGCGCTGCACCGGAGCTGGCCCACAAGGTCGAGCACGAAATCCAGCGGCTGGGCATGCCGGGCGGCCGTTTCAATATCGAGCTGCGTGAGAACGTAGATAAAGAACTGTCACCCAACGGGCTGGAGCAGGTTGAGCTGCTGGTCAGCGCCAACCCGGGTCAGCCGCTCAAGGCGCTGGCGAAAGTGGCGTCGGGCGGGGAGCTGTCGCGAATTAGCCTGGCGATACAGGTGATCACCGCACAGACATCCCGGGTTCCGACGCTGGTGTTTGACGAAGTCGACGTTGGTATCGGTGGCCCAACGGCTGAAATTGTTGGCCAGCTGCTGCGACGTCTTGGCGAACGCGGCCAGGTCATGACGGTTACTCACTTGCCGCAAGTGGCCGCCCAAGGGCATCAACACCTGTTCGTGCACAAGGTTCGTGAAGCGGATGTGACGCGCACGGCGGTGTCCAAGCTAAGCAAAAATGAACGCGTGGAAGAAGTGGCGCGAATGCTGGGAGGGATCGATCTGACCAAGGAGTCGCTCGCGCACGCCAAGAAGATGGTGGTCACGTCCAAATCGTGACGATCATTATGGCCTGAGCCGGACGGCGTCGATGTGGCGGTATCCCGATCACGCAACGTAGACACAACAAAGGCGACCCGCGGGTCGCCTTTGTCGTACTTCACAAAAGGCTTATACCTTTTGCTTGCGTACGTAGAGCACCAGATTGTGATCAACCAGCTCGAAGCCGTGCTTGCTCACAATGGCTTTTTGCAGTTTTTCGATTTCTTCGTCGAAGAACTCGATAACCTCGCCGGATTCCACGTTGACCATATGGTCGTGGTGGCCTCCGTCAGCCAGCTCGAATACCGCATGGCCGCCGTCGAAATTGTGGCGAACCACCAATCCGGCCGCTTCGAACTGAGTCAGAACCCGATAAACCGTTGCCAGACCGACGTCTTCGTTGGCCTCCATCAGCGCCTTGTAGACGTCCTCCGCGCTCATGTGACGCTGCTGCGCAGAATCGAGCATTTGAAGGATCTTGACCCGCGGCAGGGTCACTTTAAGTCCGGCTTTGCGTAGTTCGCTATTTTCAACCATGGTCAGCTTTCTCGCAGACGCTGCTTCGCAGCTTCTCTTAATGCAGGTATGATCGGGGTTTACGTTGTCCCAGCCAAGATAGTGGAAGTCGCCCACCGATGCAAAACACCAAGCTCTTGCTAACCAGTTTCACCTTCGTGGGACTGCTCGCACTCGCCGGTTGTTCATTCCCCGGGGTTTATAAAATCGACATCCAACAGGGCAATGTCGTCACGCAGGACATGATAGACCAGTTACGCCCGGGAATGACCCGTCGGCAAGTAAGGTTTATCATGGGCAACCCCTTGTTGACCGACACCTTCCACCCTGAACGCTGGGACTATCTGTACAGCCTGCAGCCTGGTGGTGGTGAACGCCAGCAGGAGCGTGTCAGCCTGATATTCAACGGCAATGATCAACTGGCGAGCCTGTCCGGTGACTTCAAGCCGGGCGTCAGCCGCGACGAGGCCATTCTCGGCAATAGCAGCGACACGACTGTCACCCCCGAAAATCAAGGGACGCAGCCGCCGAAGGAAGAGCCGCCGAAGCCTGGTTCGTTGCTTGAGCAGATTCAGAACGATGTCGACAAGGTCGAGACCGTGCCCGTTCCTTCCCAGGAACCACTGGACACAAATCCGCGCTGATCCACCGTTTCCCAGTAGAATCAGCCGCACAAAAAAGCCCGGACATCCCGGGCTTTTTTACGTCTCTCAATCGTGCCGATGAGAAAATTAAATCGATTTTTGCGCCTTTCTTGAAGCCGCGGCTTTTAAAGCGCGCAGACGCCGTACCTCTTTCGGATCAGCGAGCAACGGGCGATAAATCTCGACCCTGTCACCGTCATCCAGCTCGCGCCGCTCCGGATCGCCAACGAGCTTGCCGAAGATGCCCATCGGGCACTGCGCGAGATCCAGCTCAGGAAAACGCTCGGCCATGCCCGACGCGATAGCCGCAGCGCGTACTGATGTTCCGGCAGGCACATCCAGTGCGAGCAACGTCTGACGGTCAACGGCGGCATACACCACCTCAACGCGAATCAGCCGCTCAGCCATGCAGCTCTTTGGCTCGCTGGCAGAAGGCATCAACCAGAGTGTTGGCGGCCTGATTGAACAGCGGCCCCAATGTTGCGCGGACTATCGAGCCGCTGTAGTCGAACGACAGGTCCAGACTGATCTTGCAGGCCTTTTCATTCAGGGCCTTGAAGGTCCAGACGCCGTGCAGCTGGCTGAAAGGCCCCTCCTCCAGATTCATCTCGATGGTTTGCCCGGGGGTCAGCGTATTGCGTGTGACGAAGTGCTGGCTCAAGCCGCCTTTGGCGATCTCGACACGCGCACGCATTGAGGTATCACTCTGCTCCAGCACACTGGCGCCGGAACACCAGGGCAGAAACTCGGAGTAGCGACTCACGTCATTGACCAGGTCATAAAGCGCCTGGGCGGGATACGGCAAAAGGGCGGAACGTTGAATATGCGTAGTCATGTCAGCGTCATTTCCAAAGCTGAGCGGCAAAGACAATCAAGATGCCGATCGGCGCCACATAGCGCATCAAAGAGAACGTTAAAGCGAACAGAACCGGGCTACGTACCGACAACTCGTCGCGCACCGCACCGCGTCCCATCACCCAACCTGCGAATACCACGAAACACAATCCACCCAACGGCAGCATGATCCGCGAGGTGAAGAAATCGATCACGCCAAAGAAATCCAGCCCCGACGACGATCCCCACTGATAGAGATGGAACCCGCCGCCTTCGTTCACGAAGAATTTGGCCTGCTTCCAGATGTTGAACGAGAAAACCGTACCAAGGCCCACGAACCAGCAGATGAACGATAGCCAGAAAGTCACCCAGCCACGGCGCACCTTTGTACGCTCGACCAGGTACGCGACCATGGGTTCGAGCAAGGAAATGGCCGAACTCCAGGCCGCGACGGCGACAAGAATAAAGAACACCACGCCCATGACGGTACCGAAGGCGACGTTACCAAATGCATACGGCAAGGTAACGAACATCAGGCCCGGCCCTTCGCTTGGGTTCAGGCCCGCTGCGAACACAATCGGAAACAATGCAAGGCCCGCCAGCAGCGACACAAACGTGTCGAGCAATGCCACGCCGACCACTGTCGCGCTGATCGAAGCCTCCTTGGTCATGTAGGCGCCGTAGATCATGATCGATCCAACGCCCACGCTGAGCGAGAAGAACGCGTGCCCCATGGCCGGGAGCAGACCATCAAGGACCTTCTCAGGCGTGAAGTCGAACATGAAATGCACGCCTTCCATGAAGTGCCCGGTGGTCAGGCTATAACCCAACAGAATCACGATGAGCACGAACAGCAACGGCATCAGGATGCGCAGGCTGCGCTCAAGGCCGGCGTTGACGCCCTTGGCAATGGTGATCGCCGACAGCAGCATGAACAGCGTGTGCCAGCCGACCAGGCGCCATGGATCAGCGATCATCTCGCCAAAATAGGCACCGACACCGTCAGGCGTCACGCCTTTGAAATCGCCCCTGCCGACATCGATGATGTACTCGAGCGACCAGCCCCCCACGACGCTATAGAAAGAGAGGATGAGCAACGCGGTGACCATGCCGGCAAACGCGCCCCATGACCACTTCGACGAATGCCCGGCGGCGAGCGCCAGCGAACGCAGCGCGTTGGCCGGACTCTGCCGCGCACGACGGCCGATGAGCGTCTCGGCGATCATCACCGGAATCCCGATCAGGGCGATGCACGCGAGGAACACCAGCACAAACGCACCGCCGCCGTAGACGCCGACCATGTAGGGGAATTTCCAGATGCTGCCCAAACCCACGGCAGAGCCGGTGGCAGCCAGGATGAACACCCAGCGACTGGCCCAACTCCCGTGAACCGAAACCTTGTCCGTCGACATCGTTGACACGTCCAACACGCAAAAAAGATCGCGCATTGTCCGGGATTCACTCCACGTGCTCAAGCACACAGCTTCAGCGTGCGAGCCCATAGCCGAGACGCCCGTTGATCCCTATAATGCGTCGCCTATGGCTAAGCTCAAGAAACATCCCACAGGGACCATCGCGCAAAATAAAAAGGCGCGTCACGATTACTTCATCGAACACAAGTTCGAGGCCGGTCTGGTCCTGGCTGGCTGGGAAGTAAAAAGCCTGCGTGCCAACAAGGTGCAGCTGGTGGACAGTTACGTGTTGCTCAAGGACGGTGAGGCCTGGCTGATGGGTAGCCATATCTCGCCGTTGACGACAGCCAGTACCCACGTCATCGCTGACCCGACACGCACCCGTAAACTGTTGCTCAACAAGCGCGAGCTGGAGAAGCTGACGTCGTCTGTTCAGCAAAAAGGCTATGCCTGCGTGGCCCTTGCCCTTTACTGGAAGCAGCACTTGATCAAGTGCGAGATTGCTCTGGGTAAAGGCAAGAAGGAATACGACAAGCGCGACACCGAGCGCGAACGCGATTCCAATCGCGAGCTGCAACGCGCAGTGCGGAACAAGGGCAAGGAAGACTGACTCAGTCTCTCCCGCCTGCTTCGGCAAGACCGGGTCTCGGCTGAGGCCCGGTAAAAATGCACGTTCAGCAGCGCCGGCTGGTTATCAGCGGCACGTTCCCCATCGTGCGCAACATCACCTCCTCAAATCCGGCTGCGCCGCTCAGCCCGGGCAGTTCGCTGCACTTGCTGGCGCACTTCCTCCAGCACTTCCTGCACGTACAGCAAGTGACGGCTCGACACTTCTCGAGCGTCGTCCGCCCGCCCTTCGATAATCGCCAGGTACAACTCACGATGCTGATCAATCAGCATGTCCCGGGTTTCTGCGCGCTGTTTGTACATGCCGCCAATGTTGGTGACGACACTGCGCCGCAGCAGATCGAACAGACCGCGAATGGTGTGCAGCAACACGGCGTTATGGCTGGCTTCGGCGATGGCGAGGTGAAAATTGGCGTCCGCCGCGCCCTCCTCCGCGCGGCTCACTTCCTCCGCACGGCTGTAGCAGTCCTGCAAAGCATCAAAGGCTTCGCGCAGCTGCATCCGATCAACATCTGTCGCACGTATCGCCGCGTAGTAGGCGCAGGAGGCTTCAAGGGTGTGGCGAAATTCGAGCAGGTCGCGCTGGGCTTCCGGACTGCTTTCCAGCAGATGAAGCAGCGGATCGCTGAACGTCGATCCAATGCTGTCGACGACGTAGTTGCCGCCCCCCTGACGGCTGACCAACAGCCCTTTGGCCGTCAGCTTTTGAATGGCTTCGCGCAGCGAGGGGCGTGACACACCGAATTGCTCGGCCAGCGCTCGCTCAGCCGGCAGGCGACCGCCGGAGCGCAGCGTGCCCTCCAGAATCATCCTTTCCAGCTGCTCGACAATATCGTCGGACAAGCGGCGCTGACGCACCTGATCAAACCCCATAACCCCTCACTCCACATCCCGACTGCCCCGCCTGACATGGCCGCAGGGCGCATATTCTCGCCCATCGTAACCAGACATTCACCCGGCAGATGTAGGAGAAATCGCCCTCTCAGGCGAAGAGCGGGCGAAATCCGGGCGAGCTGCTACGAAAGTTTAAGCGTCATAAATTGACACACCATCGGCAAGGCTTCTAACCTAGCGCCAAGACATTGTAAATTGGTATTACCAATTTACAATGCCGGCAATGGACGGTTTGCCGCTGTCCCACGCCGCAGGCACTTCCCGACGGCGGAACGCTTGAGCTGGTGAGCTGTGCGACTCGTTCGTCAGCGCCGGCAGGAAGACAGACAAGCAGTTGTCACCTGCAGGAGCCGCGCACGTAAGACATGGACACCGGGCCTAACCAAAAACAATTAGGGGCCTCATACATGCAAACCTGGCAACAGCTCTACACACCTCTTGGCGGCTTGGGCTTTTCGGCGCTGGCGGCTGTCATTCCGATCGTTTTCTTCTTTCTCGCGCTGGCGATATTCCGGCTCAAGGGCCACGTCGCAGGCGCCATCACGCTTGTTCTCGCCATACTGATCGCGATCTTCGCGTTCCAGATGCCTGCCGACATGGCCGTTGCTTCCGCCGGTTACGGGTTCCTCTACGGCTTGTGGCCGATCGCGTGGATCATCGTCGCCGCCGTGTTTCTCTACAAACTGACGGTCAAAAGCGGCCAGTTCGAGATCATTCGCAGTTCGGTCATGTCGATCACTGACGACCAGCGCCTGCAGGTCTTGCTGATCGGTTTCTGCTTCGGCGCGTTTCTGGAAGGGGCCGCAGGCTTCGGCGCACCGGTGGCAATCACCGCTGCGTTGCTCGTTGGCCTGGGTTTGAACCCGCTGTACGCCGCCGGCCTCTGCCTGATCGCCAACACTGCACCCGTGGCCTTTGGCGCATTGGGTATTCCGATCATCGTGGCCGGTCAGGTGTCGGGCCTCGACCCGTTCAAGATCGGTGCAATGGCCGGTCGTCAATTGCCGCTGTTGTCGGTGTTCGTGCCGTTCTGGCTGATGTTCATGATGGACGGAGTGAAAGGCGTCAAGGAGACTTGGCCGGCGGCGCTGGTCGCGGGCGGCAGCTTCGCCATCGTTCAATTTCTGACCTCCAACTTCATTGGTCCGGAACTGCCTGACATTACCTCAGCGCTGGTCAGCCTCGTGGCCCTGACGTTCTTCCTGAAAGTCTGGCAGCCCGCTCGCGCAGCCGATGCGCAGATCGCCGGTACGCCAGGCGGTGCCGCAGTCATGGGCGGCGGCGCAGGAAATGCAGGCGGCTTTGGTCAGCCGCGCACCACCAAGAAATCGCCGTACTCGGCGGGCACCATCGTCAAGGCATGGTCGCCCTTCCTGATCCTCACAGTCGTCGTGACGATCTGGACGCTGAAGCCGTTCAAGGCGCTGTTCGCGGCAGGCGGTCCGCTGCAAGCGCTGACCATGAACTTCCCCGTCCCGCACTTGGATCAACTGGTCATGAAGATGGCGCCGATTGTCGCCAACCCGACGGCCATGCCAGCGGTGTACAAGTTTGACCTGCTGGCCGCCTCGGGCAGCGCGATTCTGATCTCGGCGATTCTGGCGATGATCGTGCTGCGCATCAGCGCCAAAACCGGGCTGACCACGTTCAAAGAAACGCTCATCGAACTGCGCTGGGCCATCGTGTCCATCGGCATGGTGCTGGCCTTCGCCTTCGTCATGAACTACTCCGGCATGTCCTCCACCCTGGCGCTGGTACTCGCCGGGACAGGCAGCGCCTTCCCGTTCTTCTCACCGTTCCTCGGCTGGCTGGGCGTGTTCCTGACGGGCTCCGACACCTCGTCGAACGCGCTGTTCGGCTCGTTGCAGGCGACTACCGCACATCAACTGGGCGTCAGTGACGTGCTGATGGTAGCGGCCAACTCCAGCGGCGGCGTGACCGGCAAGATGATTTCCCCGCAGTCGATCGCAGTGGCCTGCGCGGCGACCGGGCTGGTGGGTAAAGAATCCGACCTGTTCCGCTTCACCCTCAAGCACAGCATTTTCTTTGCCACCATCGTTGGCTGCATCACCTACGCCCAGGCGTACTGGTTCACCGGCATGCTGGTTCATTAATCAGACGAGCGCCGGGTGCGTTTTTAGCGCCCGGCTGTGGCCCCCGCTCACTCATCTGCGAGATCCCATGATCATTTCTGCCTCCACCGACTACCGCGCCGCCGCTCAGCGCAAACTGCCGCCCTTCCTGTTTCACTACGCCGACGGCGGCGCCTACGCCGAGCACACCCTGCGCCACAACGTCTCCGACCTGGCCAGCATTGCGCTGCGCCAGCGCATCCTGAAGAACATGTCCGAGCTGAGTCTGGAGACGACGCTGTTCGGTGAAACCCTGAGCATGCCGATGGCACTGGCACCGGTCGGTCTCTGCGGCATGTATGCCCGCCGTGGCGAAGTGCAGGCCGCGCGCGCTGCAGACGCCAAGGGCATTCCGTTCACGCTGTCGACGGTTTCGTTGTGCCCGATTGAAGAAGTCGCTCCGGCGATCAAGCGGCCCATGTGGTTTCAGCTCTACGTGCTGAAAGACCGCGGCTTCATGCGGAATGCGCTGGAGCGAGCCAAAGCCGCCGGCGTGAAGACACTGGTATTCACCGTCGACATGCCCGTCCCGGGCGCGCGTTACCGTGATGCGCATTCCGGCATGAGCGGCAAAAGCGGGCCGATGCGCCGCGTCCTGCAAGCCATGACTCACCCGCAATGGGCGTGGGATGTCGGCATCAACGGCCGCCCCCACGACTTGGGCAACGTGTCGGCCTATCGCGGCAACCCTACCGGTCTCACCGACTACATCGCCTGGCTGGGCAACAACTTCGATCCATCGATTTCATGGAAAGACCTGGAATGGATTCGCGATTCCTGGGACGGCCCGATGATCATCAAGGGCATCCTCGACCCGGAAGACGCCCGGGATGCGGTGAAATTCGGCGCCGACGGCATCGTCGTGTCCAACCATGGCGGTCGCCAGCTCGATGGCGTGTTGTCCAGTGCCCGTGCGCTGCCGGCCATTGCCGACGCGGTGACAGGCGATCTGAAGATTCTCGCCGACTCCGGCATTCGCAGCGGCCTGGACGTAGTGCGCATGATCGCCCTCGGGGCCGACACCGTGCTGATCGGCCGCGCGTTCATCTACGCCTTGGCCACTCACGGCGAGGCCGGGGTGAAAAACCTGCTGGATCTGTTCGAGAAGGAAATGCGCGTGGCGATGGTCCTGACCGGTGCCAAGTCGATCAGCGAGATCACTCGCGATTCGCTGGTTCGCGAACTGGGCGCCTGAACGGCACCGATCCCGACCTATGCGGCCCGACAGAGACCGCAGCCGCCACTGAGATGCACCCACGAGGAAAACCGCATGACCTTGCCCGCCGCGTTTCTGGACGGAGTGAACAGCCTAATTCCTGCCGGAAGACGCTTCGACGACCCGCTCTCGACCCTGGCCTTTGGCACCGACGCCAGTTTTTATCGGCTGATCCCCAAACTGGTCATCCGCGTCGAATCAGAAGACGAAGTCGTGGCGCTGCTGAAGCTGGCGCAGGCGGATAAAGTCTCCGTGACCTTCCGCGCGGCGGGCACCAGCCTGTCGGGGCAGGCCATCAGCGACTCAGTATTGATCGTGCTCGGCGACAACTGGAACGGCCGTGAAATACGCAAGCAAGGTGCGCAGATCCGCTTGCAACCGGGCGTCATCGGTGCACAGGCCAATCTCTGGCTGGCGCCGTTCGGGCGCAAGATCGGTCCAGACCCGGCGTCCATGCACGCAGCAAAAATCGGCGGCATCGTTGCCAACAATTCCAGCGGCATGTGCTGCGGCACGGCCCAGAACACCTACCACACCCTCGCCGGCATTCGGCTGGTGCTCGGCGACGGCACTCGCTTGGACACGGAAGATGCCGCCAGCGTCGCTGCATTTAAAGTCAGCCATGGCGAGCTGCTCCACCGCCTCGCGCAACTGGGTCGTGAGACGCGCGCGAATACCGAACTCGCTGCGAAGATTCGCCACAAGTACCGCTTGAAGAACACATGCGGCCTGTCGCTAAACGCCTTGGTGGATTTCGACGAGCCCCTCGACATCCTCAGTCACCTGCTGGTGGGTTCGGAGGGCACGCTGGGTTTCATCAGTGCGGTGACGTATGACACGGTGCCCGATCACCCGAACAAGGCGACGACGCTGATTGTCTTTCCCGACATCGAAACCTGCTGCAACGCCGTAACGGTTCTGAAAACCCAGCCAGTCGCTGCCGTCGAACTGCTTGATCGACGCAGCCTGCGTTCGGTGCAGAACAAGCCAGGCATGCCGGTATTCGTTCGTGAGCTGTCGGAGGGTGCCTGCGCGCTGTTGATCGAAGCCCGCGCCGCGACCCGGCCGTTGCTGCACGAACAACTGGCCCAGATCATGGCGTCCATCGCGCATTTCCCGGTCGAGAAGCAGGTTGATTTCACCGAAGACGCGATCGAAAACGCGCGGCTCTGGGCCATTCGCAAAGACACCTTCCCTGCCGTCGGCGCGGTGCGTGAGACCGGTACGACCGTCATCATCGAAGACGTCACCTTCCCCGTCGAGCAACTGGCCGTCGGCGTTCGGCGACTGATCGAACTGTTCGAAAAGCACCGCTACGACGAAGCGATCCTGTTCGGCCATGCGTTGGAGGGCAACCTGCACTTCGTCTTCACCCAAGGGTTCAACGACCCGCAGGAAATCGCGCGTTATTCCGCGTTCATGGATGACGTCACGCAACTGGTGGCCGTGGAGTTCAACGGCTCGCTGAAGGCTGAACACGGCACCGGCCGCAACATGGCGCCGTTCGTGGAGCTTGAGTGGGGCGGCGAGGCTTATGCGCTGATGTGGCAACTCAAACGGTTGCTCGACCCCGCCGGCATTCTTAATCCGGACGTCGTGCTCAGTGAGGATCCGCAGGTGCACCTCAAGCACCTGAAACCCATGCCCGCTGCCGATGCGATCGTCGACAAATGCATCGAGTGCGGCTTTTGCGAACCGGTGTGTCCATCGAAAGGGCTGACCCTGAGTCCACGGCAGCGGATCGTCATGTGGCGTGACATTCAGGCGAAAAAACGTGCGGGCACCGACACCACTCAGCTGGAGCGCGACTACCAATACCAGGGCATCGACACCTGCGCGGCTACCGGTCTGTGCGCGCAACGTTGCCCGGTCGGCATCAATACCGGCGAACTGGTGAAAAAGCTTCGTGGGGACCAAGCGCATCATGACAAGGCCGCCAGCTGGATCAGTCAGCATTTTGCGACAGCGTTGAAGGGGACGCGATTTACGCTGCATGCGGCCAATGGCGCACGCATGCTGCTCGGCGCGCCGAGGCTGGCGAAGATTTCCAGCGCGCTGAGCAAGGCGTCGTCGGGCCGCGTACCTCAATGGACGCCGGCGATGCCGCAACCCGAGCACGCTATTCGCTTCCCTCGGCCGGTTGAAGATCAGCGCCCCCGCGTGGTCTATCTGGCTGCCTGCGTGTCCCGCGTCATGGGGCCTGCGGCGGGGGATCGCGAACAGATGTCGCTGATGGACAAGACCCGAGGGCTGCTGGAGAAAGCCGGCTATCAAGTGGTGTTTCCGGAAGACCAGGACAGTCTGTGCTGCGGCCAGCCTTTCGCCTCCAAGGGCTACGCCGAGCAGGCTGAAGACAAACTCCAGCAGCTTCTCGCCGCGCTGACCAAGGCCAGTCGTGGCGGGCTTGATCCGATCTATTGCGACACCAGCCCTTGCACGTTGCGCCTGGTTCAGGACCTCAAGGAAACACGGCTCGACCTGTATGACCCGGTACGTTTCATCCGCACCCATCTGCTGGATAAGCTGGTGTTCACCCCGCAGCAGGCGCCCATCGCCGTTCACGTCACCTGCAGCACGCAACACCTGGGTGAGAGCCAGGCGCTGATCGACCTTGCGAGGATGTGCAGCGTGAGTGTGGTCGTGCCCGAAGGCATTCATTGCTGCGGGTTCGCGGGCGACAAAGGCTTCACCACACCGGAGCTGAACGCCCATGCGCTGCGCTCGCTGAAAGACGCGGTTCAGTACTGTGATGAAGGCATTTCGACCAGCCGGACGTGCGAGATCGGGCTCACGCAACACGGCGGTATCGACTACCACGGCTTGGTCTATCTCGTGGATCGAGTGACTCAACCAAGAACCGCTTAATGCACATAAACGGGGCGTAGATCGCCCCATATCCCGAAACATCCGGCAACGTGGCTTTTTCACAGCATCGTGAAAAAAAATAGAACCCCTGCGACAGGCGGCAGTCCATCTCTTTAGGCGCCACAAACCATTCGGCGCTTTTCCCTCTATCTCGGGCACCGGCAAATTGAGCGGCGACACCGAGTCAACAGGCTCAAGGAGATACACATGAAGCGCACCGCACTGACTGGACTGTTTCTTACCGCTGCACTGTTGGGCTCCCCGGTTTTCGCTGCTGATGACCTGTGCGGCGCGAATATCGCGACACTGAAGAATGCTGAAGCGTCGACTACCACCAATCTGACCGGCGACAGCAAGACTGACATCGAAAAAACCGTTGCTGATGCCACCGCCGCGCAAAAACGTGGCGATGACAAAGAGTGCATCTCGATCACCACCAAGAAAATCACTGAGCTGAAAACCGGCGGTGACGGCAGCGACGGCGGTGCCGCGAAGTAATTGCCGAATCGCGACGGCTCCAAGGCCGTCGCGAGCGGAATGTCAGGCGGACGGTCGACGTATCTCATTGATTCGGGTAGACTCCGCCGCCTGACTGCTAGAGCAGCAGAATTGGGGCCGATTAGGATTCGACGCCGGTGATGAAACTCTAGGGGCATGCCGACTTGGTAACAGAAGTCGTAAATCCACTGTTGCAACTTTCTATAGTTGCCAATGACGAAACCTACGGGGAACAAGCTCTCGCCGCGTAAGCGGTGCTAGCCTTCCTTCTGGTAGCTTCGGCTCCAGCAATCACCAGGGGATGCCTGTAAACCCAAAGTGATTGTCATATAGAACAGGATCGCCGTGCAGTACGCTGTGGACGAATCGGCTAAAACTTACACAGCTCGCCCAAAGCACCCTGCCCGTCGGGTCGCTGAGGGTTAACTTAATAGACACGGCTAAGCATGTAGGCCCGAAAGCGGAGTACTGGCGGACGGGGGTTCAAATCCCCCCGGCTCCACCAAGCACGCATTACAAATCAAGCACTTAGCGTTTATCGCAAGTGCTTTTTTTGTGCTTGTTAGGGCTGTTTTGGCTTGGGAATGCCAGCTTAATGACAGCTGGTACCCTGCTCGGTACGCCTCAGATCCGAGAATACAGCCCTCGTAGAACACTGTTTATAAAAACAGTATTTTTGCTAGGTAAAATGTTCGTCTTGTGATAAAACGCGCCTGCGCACAGCTGCTATTCTCTCCATCGAGATGGCCCACAGCGCAACGCAGTCATCGAATGCATTGTTAGAGGTGATGAGAGTGCATAGCCCTAAATCCGTCGCAAATTATTTTCTGGATCTGGCTGCGGCCAGCGGGCAGGCCATCACCCCAATGAAACTCCAGAAGCTGGTTTATTACGCACATGGCTGGTATGCGGGCTATACCGAACAGCCGCTTATAAATGAGCCGGTCGAAGCATGGCAATACGGTCCGGTAATCCCGTCGCTATATCATGAATTCAAGCGCTTTGGGGCGAGAGTCATCAAAGGAAAGGCCACCGACGTTGATTTCGATCGTGAAGGGTTCTGCGAAGTCCCTCCCCCTTCTGACCCGAATCTTCGAGCCTTCCTCGATAACATCTGGAAAAGTTACGGGCGCTATACTGGGATCGCGCTGTCAGAGATGACCCACGCTTCGGGTAGTCCATGGCATGAAACTTGGTCTAAATGCGCAGGTATGAAAGGCACTGACATACCTTTCTCAGCTATCAAAGACCATTTCAAATCTGCTGTGCTCAAAACCAACCTTCAGGGTGTTGTCGTTTGATCAGCCAACAGCCCGGTGGTGGTGGGCAGAACATCGGGTCGGTCGTTATCGATCCTGATGCCGAGTCTGAAAGCGCCGGTACGGTTGGAGTTAGCGGCAAACAGGAAGAGGCTTTTTTTGATCGTGGCCGTCGTGAGCATGAGATCAGACAAAATGAGCTCAACTTGGGCTGGTTGGGGAAGTTTTGGGGCGGCAGCTCGGCTGCGTCGAATGTTGCCGGTCTCGTGGCGATCACGACAATACTGATGATTTTCGTCACCCTCTGCTTTGAATCCACCCCTGAAATCACCGACACACGAAAGCTACTTTTCGGCCTCGTAGGCTCAGCCCTGAGCTTTCTGTTCGGTGCGGCTACAAAAAAATAGCCGCGCGGCCCGAAGTGCGCGTGCGGGCAGCGTTGGTATAGCCGTACGCTCCATATCACACACTCCTGTGTAGAGCAGAACTTCCCCTCCCCTAGGCGTCAGGCACATGACTTCTAATCAGTAGGTCCCGGGTTCGACTCCTGGTGCCGGCACCATACAAAACAAGGGCTCGCAGAAATGCGGGCCCTTCGTTTTTCGCTAGACGGACAATTGCACGTACAAAACATTGTGTTCTCCTTTCCCATGGCGGTCTTATCCACAGTGACGGCTGCACCCTGTGCGGATTAGCTGGCGTAAGAATTATGCGTTCAAGGGGGCATTGCAGCGTACTCCGCCCCCCCCTAACAACTCCTGCCGAGAACACTGATTGGTACATAAAGGGGTACGAGCTTTTAACCCACCCCACTGCCCCCCTCTTGAAAGCTTGACTGCGATGAATACGGATGACCTTGCTATGCCTCCGCTGCTCGCCAGGAGCTGCATCAACTTCTGGCTATGATGAGCGCGCCACGACCTGCGACAAAGCAGAGCGCGCCGGTATTCGGGCGAAAGGTTACGTCTTGGGACGTCGAGCGGCTCAGAGGTCTGCCGCTGCATCTATCGAGGCGCTTTACTTGGTGGTCGAGCAATTCGTCGAATTGCGAGTCGGGGAGCTTGCCGCGCAAGCGTGACCTCTGCACAATCGCCACCCACGCGGCCGAAGCTTCTCGGCATAACGTGGAGGACAGAGATTGATATGCAGGTTGCATCAGAAGCCATAATGGCTCAAGCCAGAATTCTAATTTCGGATATCGAATCGGCTCTTTCCCAAGAGCTTGCCGAGTTCAATACTCTGCTAGTCGGCGCCTATCTCACCCAAGCATTGAACGACGGGCAGCTCAATAGAGAGGAATTCAATCTGCTGACGCGCTCGGCCGGCGACACGCTGCGGAACTATATCGCTCCCTCCCCAATTTGAGAGCTGTCACACCAAAGCTGATCAGATCTTCCTTACCCCGATCTGGCCGACCTTCACCCTCGATTCGAGCTTAACCCCAGCGGCCAGATAGAGGCCCGCTAGCTAAACTGATCACCGTTTCGCTCGCTTCGAAACTACGGCGCTGGTCTCAAGGACGCCCTTCTAATTCGCGGGGACTGTGGTCGAATCAAGTTTCTGGCCTTCAGATTCGGTGCGTAATTTTCGAGATAGGTCGCGCTGCTAAAGCGGAACCTCGGATTTGCAATCCACCAAAGCCAGTAAGCCGGCAAGGGAAAGAACGTCACCACGGAGGCTTCCATACTTGCGCTTTACCGTGAGAGGGAAGGTTCGTGCAACCCACTACCAGAAAACCGAGCGTTATGGTGTAGTGCGCCTTATATCAGACAGAGGATGTCGACATGGCCAAATCCAAACAAGGATGGTTTCTGCCCCTGATCGCTCTGATGTTCATTCTGTGGCTATTTACCAAGCCCGGTGAACATACGGCGACGCTCCCTCCCGCCGCCCCCTCTCCGCCATCAGCCCTCTCGTATTCACCTTCACCCGCGGTATTGTTACCAGAGCAAACCGCAAACGCCGAAGAGTTTGTGAACGCCGATAGGTTGAACGTCCGCGACCGGCCGGATGGAAAGGTCGTTTCAAAGGTCAACCGCGGCGACAAAGTGCGCATCTATGAAAGAACCCAAAGCCTAGTCTGGGCACGAATCTCGACTGACGGCTCGTCTGCGCGATGGGTTAGCGCGGCGTCGCTGTGTGATTCACCTGGGTGTTATGACCCGCGCGCGTCCACAGCAATGGCACCTGTGCTTCGTCCAGAGCCTAAGCCACGTCAAGCGCCAATGGGCCGGGAGTACTCATGCTCATGCGATGGTGGGAATGTATGTATCGGACCCCGTGGCGGTAGGTACTGCATCACGTCAGGTGGGTACAAAAAGTATGGCAGATGAATAGCGCTAGGCAACTCTGAGCCAATAAGACCTTGGCCCAAATCTGGGAGCAGTAAATATGGCGCCTCAACCCCAACATTCATACGCATGGCTCAGGTCTTGCGGATACCGAACTGCGCTACCTTCACCCGGGATTCCTGAGCGATGCCGGCAGCCAGGTACAGCCCCATGCGTGAGGTGATGACGGTTTCGGTAACGTCGCCGGTGTAACGTTGCGTCTCCAGCACGCCCTTCCAGTTGGCCGGTAGAGTGAACGGCTCCTGGTATTTGTCCATCGAGCGGTAATAGATGGTGGTGGAAGTGCTGGACACCGGCTTGGTGATAATCAGTTCCGCTTCCCAGCCGAGGATTCCACGGCTGTTGCCTACAATTTCGGGAGCCGAAACCATCTCGATCACATCCCCTGCCAGAACATTCGACAGCGTAACGTTCGCAGCTGGCTGCAAATAGATGTAGCCGCCGGCGGCCGCCATTGCACCGGCCAGCTCTATGCACTGTGCCTCGCCATATGCGGCCGGCTCCTTGTACCACCGAGTAGTGATTCCGTTCAGGCCTGAGCCCGAGGCTTTGTAGTTGTCCGCCAGCACCGATCCGGCCAGCGGATTGACCGACGCGTTTATGACACCGGTCGAGCCCGTCATCAATGGGTTCGCGTTCAGACAGCCGAACGGGCGAATTGCCGAATACAGATCAGCAGCGTCCGTCGGCAGCGGCACGCCGAAGAATTCGAAGTTGGCATTGATCACCGGCACACACTTCGACTGGATGAAATCTGCGCCGATCAGATTCGGGTGCAAGTCATCGACGGTCATGGCCTGGGTGAAGCCATCCCAGATGTTCACCACCGGGACGAACTGTTTGACGTAGGCCAGCACCCAATCCTTGTAAGCGATCGCGTCCGCCAGTGCCTGGCCGGTTAGCGCTTTAGTGCCGAAACGCGGCGTGCCGGTGCCGACAATCAGGTACTTCCCGGGCGTGTTCTGGAACGCTGTGATGGCCTTCATCACATTGGCCTTGCTATCGGCGAGCGTCATGCCGGGCGTCGTGCTGTCGTTCGTGCGCGACAGCAGCATCCACAAATCGGCCGTCGCTGAATTCAGGCAGGACGGCAGCCGTGGCATGAACTGGCCGGAGTGGTCGCCGACCTTACCTTGATTGTCCAGGTAGCTGGGAAACAGGCCCGTCTTCGCCGCGATCGCACCGGCGTAACCATAGGCTTCGGTGCCGAAGGCCTTCGGATCAATGGTGTGGCAGTTGGCGCTAAAGCTGTCGCCTAGCAGGCCAAGCCCACGCCGGATACGTCTTTTGGTTCCAGGCGCCCCGCCTATCACCAAGGTCACTTAGCCACCTCATAAGCCGCGCCGCCTTTTGGTGTGAACCGGGTGGGCGAGTTGCCCAGATCCAGACGCCACGCGCCATCAGTGCTGAATGTGTCAGCGGTCACCCAGTCAGTGCCCACTGCCTTTTCCACAAGCACGCTTCCGCCATTTGCTTTCACGGACAGCGTATGCGGGCCGTAGCTGTACTTCATCACGAATTGATCTGTACGCACTGAGCCTCCGGGGCTTCACATGTGAGTTAGGTCGTTGGTGCTGGTACCCGAGGCGCCAGCACCAGCCGAATGTTTAGGGCACGTCCTTAAAGAACACGTGGTTGCCGAGCTTCAGCGTTCGCTTCGCTTTGGCAGCCCAGTCCGGCGCCTTCGGCATGGTGGTCGCGTGATAGTGGGTCGCCCCGCCCGTAGAATCCGGCACCTTGCCGTCAATCACCTGGTCAGCAGCAATCCGGCACTGTGCCAGCTCACGGAACGGGATCTCACGCGCGCCGCTCAGGAACTGATAGTTCGGGTCATTCCGGTTCCAGCAGCTGAACTGGTACGGCTTCTGGCACACGCCGGCGTAGCCCTCGCCCCACCACGATTTATCCTTGCCGTCGTCCACTCGGTTGCGGATCGTCCAGGCCACCGACACCATCCCGGCCAGCCCCTCCCCGCGCGCTTCGCCCCACAGTGTGCGCGCCAGCACGTCACGATCTTTCTCGGTTACGGTCATGTAGTTTTCTCCAGACGAAAAAAAGCCCGCGCATGGCGGGCCTCGTTAAAAGAACGGCTATTTGATTTGGTAGCTGAAGCTGATACGCACCTGCACCGTGACCTTCACGGTAGACTTGAACTGGATCAGCACGTTGTCGGCGGTAGCATCACTCCAGATCACACCCGTCATGAGCGGTTCCTGAACACCGACACAGAACCCAGCAGCGTCCGTCACAGCGGTAAAGTCCGAAGGGATCGGGATAGAGAGCTGCAGCTGCGTCAACGTGGATTCCACCGCCGGCGTCAGCGTGATGCAGCCGGCTACCGTGACCATGTTGCCGACTCGGTGGTAGATCAGTTGGTCTCGCGGCACCGCAGCGCTGAGGTTTTGCAGGTTGCTCATGACTGGGGTGTAGAGCCCGCTGCCGTATACAGTTGCTCGCAGATTCTCCCCATCCAGAAGCGGGCCGTAGATCAGTGTCGAGCCCAGCGACGAGAAATGATTCAGCCCGTTGCCGCCGTATGGCAGTGAGGTCGTGGCGGTCGGATTTGGCGCGCCCCATGCTTGGATTGACGTCAGCTGCGGACGATACGCAGCTGGCTCGCCCAGATTGACATGGTTAACCCGCGTCCAGGGCCCGGTTTCCAAAGCGTAGTAGCGGGTCATTGGCAAGAACTCGCCGCCGTGCGCCAGCAACTTTATCGTCGTGCGCGTCGTGTCCTGCTGTCCGTCAACGCTAATAGCTAACCAAACGCCGGTTTTGATCACCTCCAGGTTGAACGAGGCAGCAGGAAACGGAATGGTCGTGTTGATCGTTTGATAGTTCACGCCCGCGCAGTAGCACTGGAAAACGAAGAAGCCGTTCGCGTCCTTGCGGATTTGGACGATATCCCCCGAGCTACCTGAGCCGCCGCCTGCGCCCACTCGCACAAACGGCGGGTTATTGGGGTTGCCGGTCAAGCTGAAGGCCGCAGTGTTCGCCCCAGCATCACCAACGAACGCCAGGTTCAGCGTGAAGTCATGCGCCGCCACGGGGCACGTATACAGCCCGGCAGGCGTATCCACACTTGAGGCGAAACGTTTCATCGATGTGGTGAGGATGTCGCGGCCGTCGAGAACAATGCCGCCCATCCGATTGCCGTCGATCAAGCCGTGCCCGTTGTAGATCGCGAAGGAACGCACCAGGCCGGCGGCGAAGTCCCGGCCTTCCTGATCCGCGTAGCTGCCGTAGGACGCATATGCATCGTTCGGGTCTGCGCAGACCGAGGGCTGCGTGATGAAAACCAGATCAGGCACCTTGGCGAAGGCTTTCATTTTGGCGACGGCCGATGTAAGCGCCGCACTCGAAATCGCGCTGCTGTCGTTGCTGCCCATGATGATGTAGATGACATCCGGCTTCACGTCAGAGATGTAATCAATCCACGCGCGACTTGAATCTGCGTACCAACCCGGGAACGCAGACGGTTTGCCGTCCAGGTTGGCGAAGGTCTGCCCGCCAATGCAGCGGTTGAAGAAGGTGATCTTCTTTTCTGGGTTGAGCTGCTTGATACGCAGCGACAGCATCGCAGCAACGCCGCCCCCGGTATCCACCGTATTCGGATTCCAAGTACCCGTCGAGCTGCCGGTCAGGACCACAACCGGAGCGCGAGCGTTGGAAAAGACCTTGAGGTGCCGGGCCGGGTCAAGGTCATAAAACTTGGGCGGAGTGGTTGGAGCAGAGTCCGGGATAACTCGAACCCTGTAGCTGGCGTTTCCCGAGAGCTGCCCGTCGCCCACGAAGCGCACATTGGTGCGGTTCTTCAGGGCTCCCACGCAAACGTACTGGCGGGAGACCAGCACCTCCTGAACGCCGACTGCAATCGCCTCATCAATGGCGCGCTGGATTATCGCGAGGTCGGTGGAGCCTTCAAACCAGGCCGCATGCACTTTTCCTTCGTAAACCCTGCTCCATGCCGCGCCGTTGCTGGCGATGACATAGGTTCCGCCATTGTCAGCACGACCGGACTGGGCCGCGATGCGCAGAAAATCACCAGCAATCCCGGCCCGAGTCAGGGTTACGCGCATGGCATCCCCGCTGTACGCGCGCAACTCAACGTAATCGAGCAGGACCTTCGCTTTGTCCAGCTCGTCCTTGACCGTGCCGCCTTCGTACCCGATATCGTCGGCCCCATCAGGGGCCTGAAGCGCAGATACGCGGGCAAGTGACTGGGGCATCCATTCCTCCGCAAGAACGCCTGCTTCGCCTGCTTGTGGGACCTGTCCTGCACCGGCCGCCGTCGTGACTTTACCGTTGAGCGAAGTGGCCAGCTGCTCGGCATGAGCTGCTTGGGTGGCCACCTCGTTTACTCGCTGGGTCCGCGCTACGGAAGCGGGCAGCCAGTCTTCGTTGATCTTACTCTCAGCGCTGCCGATTGGGATGTTGCCCGGGGCTGGGTTGAAGCTGGCTGTGCCGCCCGTAACGACTGCGGCAGCATTAGCCTCGCTTGCCGCCGCCGCTTGAGCACTTCGCTGAGCGGCCGCCCGACCTAATTCGACCTGGACGGCAGCAGCATCTACGGCATTGCGCGCCTGCGTGACGAACACCTGGGCCTCTTGGGCGATCTGTGCCGCTGCGACAGATGCCCCTTGGCTCTGCGAGGCTGCCCTGGCGCTGGCGTCTGCCTGCCCTGCACTTTGTTGAGCCAAGCTGCGATCATCTGCCGCCGAGGTTTTGGAAATCAGAGCGGCCGCAGCGGCATTCTGTGTAGCCTCCCGATCTACTGCGACAGCCATGGTCTGATCGGCAACTTTGGCCGAATTGCGGGCAACAGCCTGAGACTGTTCAGCCACTTGCGTGGTGTCGCTTCTGACCTCGGCGCTCAGGGTTTTAACGGTCGCAGCATTCTCGCTGGTCTCGTCTCGCGCTGACTGCACCTGTGTAAGCATCTCGACTGCAGCGTCAATTTCTGGACCGGTGTGAGCACTGTTATAAGCCATTTGTTCATTTCTCCAGGCACAAAAAAACCGCCTCTCGGGCGGTGCGTGTTTGCGTTTCTGTAATCAGTAAGCGGAAAGAATCAGGTTCCGTTCTACCCCAGAAGGGGCGTCAACGTAGATGTCGGTTATCGTCTTTGGCAGGGTTACGTTGGACCAGTAGACTTGCAGCGCTGGCTCGGAGGCCACCGAAACAACGGAGCTTTGCGGCGCCCCTGTCATGTGCCCGATCCACGCTTGCGTTGACCTTGGTGTAATGCCGATGCTGATCAACAGCTCGTTGGGGGCGCGCGTACTGACATTGACAGGCTGAGCTGGGGAGATATGCGATTCCAGTTGCAGCCTTGACCAGCCCTGCGCACGAAAGGTCATTACCGCGAGTCCCAGCGTATTGGATGCCGACTTCTCCCATCGAGGAAGGGCAAGGCCCGGGGCGTATCTGGCGGCGCACAGATAGTCCTGATCGCCTTCGGAGAAGTGCTGCCAGCCGCTAGCCATAAACCTCGTCTTAATTGCTTCGGAACCTGGCGAGGCTAATGCCACCACCAGGTCACCTGGCTGAGTGCCTGCTGGGAAATTCACCTCTGCCGGCGTAGCGCCGACCGAAAGGTGGCTGTCAGCAGCAATAAGAGCCCAAGGCACAGACGGGCCGGCCTCCTCGCCGCCCATGAACAGTACCTCGATCATGACCGCGCTCCTACAGAGCCAACCCAGCCGGTACCGACCCAGAGCAGGATGACTGTCGTCCAGGCACTCCCCAGCACGGGAGCCTGGCTGTAGTTCCAGAGAATGCCGGCCGGCCAGGTGATTTTGGCCGTACCTGTTATGTGCAGAACAACGGTTTGGGCGCGGTTTGCGGCCGGCGCATTTGCAAATGTCAGTGTTCGCGGGACATTTGCGCTGACCTGAAAGACCTGGCTGACAGCCAGATCCAGAACGGCGGTGGATGACGCCACATCAAGATCGTAGCGGCGCAGGCTGCCCGTGTATTCCACCCCTCCATCAGCCCGGGCAACCAGCGGAAGGCCAGCCTTGCCTGAAGTGGCAGGAAGCCCTGCAGCGCTCTGCGCGGCGGAAGCTGCTGCCTGAGCTGAGTCCCGAAAGCCCTTGCTGGCATCGGCCTGTGTCTTAGCAGCGCCCGCCTGGCTCGCAGCGGACTGGGCACTCAGCGCAGCGGCATTTGCTCTATCTGCTGCCGCCTCGACCTGAACTGTGCCGTTGTTGGTAACCTGCCTTGCAATCTCGACTACGGCACCAGCCTGCGCATCAATGAAGTCGCCCATCTGATTTACTTGGTCGCCAAACTGCGGCAAGGCCCCCATGAAGTTGTCAGCCAAGGAGGCGAATGTCCCGGAGGCATTCTGACGGCTCGGTGCCGGCGGCAGCGGTGTAATGATCGGCATTGTTGCCATTAGACGAGTCCTTCAACAGAGATTGAGCAGTCAGATACAGTCGGGCCGCTGATGACCAAGTTAAACTCCCGGTAATACCCGTAAATAATCGTTGACTGATAAGTGGCCTCGCCGATCCACACCAACGGCTTGGCGCGGTATTTGGCAAGAGTCCGTTGGGTTGCGCTCACGCGTGAAGTCGGCACCATGAGGTCGAATTCAGCGCGTTTGGAATAACCTCTTTCCACGACAGTAAAGTTCCCAAAGTCGTCACGATCCTTGCGGCTGTAGTCCGTGATCCCAACCGAGGTGCCGTAGAGCGTTTCTCCAAGCTCTGCCATCTTCCCCATGATCAGCGCTCCAACAGAAGCGATCCCGCCAGGCTTGGATATAACGATGTCGATAGATCCGTAACTACCGACCGGAGCATCCAGAAGAACAAAGTCTTCGTTCAACTCAACCGGACTGAAGAAGTAGTCATACCAGTCATCAATGCCGTCCGTGGAAACTGGCGAGACTTGAGATTCGAATATGATCCCTTGATAGGGATCAATCGCTCGGACGTAAATCGACGCCGCATCAAGTCCAAAGAAGGCCATGGCATCTACTGCACGGCCGGGCACCATCTTCAGAGAAATGGTCTCGGGGTTGGTGGTTACAGTTCCAACCTTGTCATCAAACAGTTTCCAGCGGTTTGTTGCCCCCAAGTCCAGCCAAGTGGCCGGACTGGTGATCTTCGAAATCGGATTGGTGTTGGTGTTGGCCATCAAAGCTTCGTAGTTGCGGTGATCAAGCATTACGCGGTCGCCGACCACGTAGGACTTGGTCGACAACCACAACGGGTAGTCGTCCTCGGGGACATTCGTGCTCATCGAAGCCAGCTGAAACGCCTGCCCCACCTGGACAACCAATGGATCGGCCGCCGGCGAGACTTGAAACGCCACCACATTCATCATGCTGGGCGTTATTTGCACAGGTTCAATGATCCTCACGCCAACAACTCCTGTTCCAGTTTCTGCGGAAGCAGATCAGTATTCTTCGCCGCCTTCATGGTGTTTTTCGCGATGGCAAACAGCGCCAACTTAAGCTCCGCACGAAGCTGTCGGACTTCCTCGGCAGCATCCTGGCTGCCGCTGCCCCGCATCATCGATGCGGTTTGGTCAGCGTTGTAAATACGACTCGGACCTGTTACCTCTAGCTCCGGGCCATTCTCGCCGACCAGCCGCAGACCTCCGCCGAAACTGCCGCCGGCGGCATAGCCTGGGATTTTCACTGTTTCGCCGTTGGCCTTTCCGCCTTGCGCGATGGCATCGACAAGACCTGCGTAAGTGACCGAACCATTCGCCAGCAGGGACGACCAGAACGAGACACCGCCGGCTTCAGCAGTACGCCCGAGCACCCGCTGGTAAACCGACTCGACCAGTGCGGCGTTGTTGTTGTAGGTGTTGCCAGCGCCAGCACCAGTGGCCTGGCCGGCCAAAGCCCGAACAACGTCTGCATTCATGCGATCCACGGCATCGGTCACCGACTGCACCGTCGTGTCTACGCCGTTGAGCGCGTCCAGCTGCGACTGGGCGAACGCGAGTTGCGAGTCGAACTGCGCGACCTGAGCGTCATACGCCTTCTTCGCCTGATCCAGCTGCTCCTGCAGCGCCGCGGCCGATTTCTCGGCATTGGTGAGCTGCTTACCGTTCAGCGTGTTGAGCTCCGCCACCACGTTGGCCGTGCGGCCCTGATCGCGATTGAACTCTTCCAGCGAGGAATACAAGCCGGTGCTGTTGCTGCTTACGGCGGTGAGGGCATCGCCCAATCCTGCGAAGTTTGCCAGCGATCCGCCGGCCCGCGCGGTTGCGAGAGCATTCTGCAGCGTTGCCTGCGCCTGGCGGCGCAACATCTGCACGGCGGACTCCGAATCGCCGCGCAAAGACTTGAGCGCCGAACCGAGGTCATTGCTGACACCGGTCAGGTCACTGACCAGACTATTCGCGGTGTCGAGCATGTCGCTGATCGAAGCATTCGTAGCGTTATAGGCCGCCTCGGCTGCTTTCTGCTGGGCACTGATAGCGCGCTGTACTGCCGCGAAGCTGTTGTTGACCGCCAAGCTCAACGCATCCTTGATCGCCTGAGCAGCTGATTCGGTCGCATCAGCCTGAGCTTTCGCCGCATCCTGAGCGGCCTGAGTCGCCGACGCTGCACTTGCCTCCATGACATCAAAAGCAGCATCCGCATCCGTCGCCAAGCCCAACAACGAATTGAACAGTGCCTTACCTGCGACAGTGGTTTGATCAATCGCGTTGACCATCTCCGCGAAGTCGCTACGACTGGCTGGCAAGCCCAGGCCCAGCGCGCGAAATTCCTGAGTGGCGCGCATCAGCGCATCCCCGGCCTTCTGTGTGTCGGTCGCGAAAAGGCCGTAATAGTTCGACCACGCACTGGCCGCTGCTTGGGCTGCCTCATTGGCTGCATCCACTGCTGCCTGGGCCTGCTTGTCGATCTGGGTGTAATACGCGTCTGCGTTGGTAGCCAAGCCCATCATGGTGGCGAACATCGCCTGACCCGCAGTGGTCGTGACGTCAATGTCTTCGACCATATTCCGGTATGCAGAACGGGTGTCCGGCAGGTTTAGGCCAAAGCCCGCAAAGGCACCCTGCAAGCTCTTCGTGAGACCGGCAAATTGCTCATCGGCACTGAAGAACGCCTGGTAGTAAGTTCCCACGCTCTTGTTGAGCGCATCGACCTTTTCCTTCGCCGTCGCCGTGGCAGTGTCCAGATTAGAAATCGCCCCGATCATGTTGAGGATCGAATCGGAAGCGATCAGGCCGGTGTTGTCCAGCTTGAGGTTCGCAACGTTGATCAGGGACAGCGCATCGTTCACCCCGTTGAAGCGGGTGAAAACACCCTCGATCGCCTTGATGACCTGATCAGCCGTGGTGTTCCAATCGTTGGCAAAGGCCGTGAACTGAGACTTGAAGTACTCCGGCAGCGACTTCGAACTCACGATCGCCTTCGCGAGGAAGGTGCCCATGATGTCGTCATAGTCAGCGGTCAGCGCCGCCGCGATGTCGTCAGCCTTGAACTGCTGTTTGCCGGTGATGACAGAGCCGTCGTCGAGTTGCGCGCCGAATGTGCTCGAGTACTTCCCGGAGGTTTTGCGCTGCTGCAAAGTGCTGTAAGCCACGACAGGCGCGCCGTTGCCGAGCGCTGTGTACAGATTGCCGAGCGTGGAGCTGAACTTGTTCAGCGTCGACGACATTGCGTTATCAGCCGCAGTGCCATACTTGGGGGCCTTGCTTTGCCAAGTGGTCGCGACGCCGGTGTCAATGTACTGGCCGCCGACATAACGCCCGGTAGCCGACGTGCTCAGGTCTGGATATTTCTCTCCACTCCCGAACAGAGAGCTGGAAGCGATCGAGCCGATCACAGCACCGATAGCAGCGCCAAGAGCTGTGCCAATAACAGGAACGACGGAACCAATGGCGGCACCAGCGGCGGCAAACCCTGCCGTCGTGGCAGCGCCCTTCGCGCCGTACGCCTGGTACGACTGAATGACCGCGTATACCGCGCCGACGTAGCTTAGCGTAGCGCTCAAGGCGCTGAGGCTAGAGGAAGCAGCAGATGCCGAATAGGACGCTGCGGCGCCGCTGAAAGAACCTTGCGCCACTCCTGTGCCGAACTGCGCGCCATAACCGGCGTACGAAGTGGCAAGTGTCGAAGTCAAGCTTTCTGCGGTAGTGGATGCGACGGCGCTGGCAGTAGCCGAGCCCGCGGTGAAACCACTGGTAATGGCATCCTTGATGTAGGACGCGCCGTTCCCGAACGCGCCCTGGATACCGCCAACGATACCTTCGCCGCTACTCCAGCCAGCCATGATGGACTGCCCGAAGTTGCTGCTCGCAACAGAAAAAACGTTTTTGGCAGTACCGAGCCACGACGTCAACCCACCACCACCGCCGCCGGTCAAGTCTCCAAACAGCCCGGAGGATTGAGCCTGAGCACCGCCCACACCCAGCGCGCTGGCGAACTGAACCAGAATCGGCTTGGTGATCGCCATGTGCAGCATTTCCGCGAGGAACTGCCGGAAGCTGTCCTTGAGCGTGTCCATGAAGTTGCCGGATTTGCTCAGGACGGACTTCCACATGTCTGCAAAAGCGTCGTCGATGCGGTCAATCGCCCCCTCGGTGAACTGGCCCCAGCTTGTCGCAGCGTTCTTGTTCTTTTGGTACTCAACGCCCAGCCGCTGAAGGGCATCGCGGTATGCATCGGCTTTCTCCGGGTAAAGCTCGATCGCCTTGTTCAGCGCTTCCTGCTCTTGGGTGTAATCGCGCAACAACTTTGTCTGTGGATAGAGCCGGTCGACGATGCCGTTCGCGGCGTTGGCCTGCTCAAGCGCTTTGTTGCTTTCCAGTTGAGCCTTGGTGACAGCAACAAGCTGGTCGTACTCGGCGGAGCCGACAGCGATCTTCTTATCGATCAGCTCAGCCTGCACAGACTTGGCAACGTTGAATGTGTCGATAGCCTTTTGGCCTTGAAGGGTCGCAACGGCCTCTTTCTGAAGGCTGTCGATTTCCACGCGCAGTTCGGCCACATGCTTCATGACCTCAGCGCGATCCTTCGCGTCGTGCATTGCATTGACGGCAGCTGCGACGCGGTCATAGGCCTTGGCGCCGGTTTTCAAAACCTCGGTCTCGATCTCCTGCTTGATGGTCAGCTCACGGACGTTGTTCGCGCCAGCCAGGTATGCATCGGCGATATCGTTGGAAGCCTTGGTCGCGATGCCAGACTTGGCGAGCAGATCCTCCAGAGCTTTCTGCTGGTTTTTTAGCGCAGTGGCCGCCGCATTGGCCGCCTTGTCCACACGCTTGTTCGCCTCAGTGGTCGCGTCCAACTGCGCGATGGCAGTTTCAGCCCGCTGATCCGGCGTGGCCTTCGGCTTCACTGGCGCGACTGGTGCAGTCCCACCATTGGTAAGAAGGCCGTAACCGGTCTGGTTTTTGGTGTCCTGCTTTGTTTCTGGCAGCAGGAGAAGATTACGGCCCTTGGTCAGATTCACGGCCTGATTAATGACCAACTGCATTGCATTAACCTGGCGTGCCGCGCTTTCCTCCGCAGCCTTGGCGGTATCGTCCAACGCCTTTTTCTGCGCTGCAGCGGCTTCGTTGGCAGCGTCTTCAGCGGTGTAAAGCGCGACCAACTGGGCCTTGAGACGAACCTTTTCTGCCTCCGAACTATCCTTGATTGCGTCCTGATATTTTTTGAGCGTATCAGTCTGATCAGCAATGATCTTTGCCTGGGCAGCCTGAGCCGGGGTTGCGCCCATTTTTGCCGCGGTGTACGCGGCTTCGGCCGCAGCGTTCGCGCCAAGCAAATCGCGAGTTTTTGTCAGTTGGTCAATGTACTTGTCCCATGCAACCTTGCTCGCGTCGGTTTGGCCGGAGTTCTGCTGCGATGCCGCGAGTTGGCCGGTTGCTGTTGTGGCGGCGGTTGTGACGCTGTTGACCTGCCCAAGCAGCTTTCCGTATTTATCCGCTTTTAGGCCGTTAATCTCATACGCCGCGGCCGATTGCTCCAGCAGTGCGGTGTATGTTGGCAAGATTGCCTTGTTCTCCTTCACCCACTCAGTGACGGTATTGAGCGGCAGTGTCCCTGCGCGGACCCTCTCGACCATTTTGCTGAATGCGTCAGCGCCTTCCTCCCCTGCAACACCGAGTTGCTGAAATGCCTCCATGCCCCGCAGCGAATATTCATTCAGTGCGGCGCCGACGCTGTCCAGGGCCTCCACCTGCTTCTCGGTCCAGGTGGAAACTTGAAGCGTCCGCTGCGCGGCACCCAGCTCCTTGAACTTGGCGATGGAATCGTCCACTGTCAGGTTCTGTTCGATCAGCGCTGCCGTGGCAGTTTTTGCACTTCCTCCAAAATCTATGAACGAGGCGGCGACGAGCGCCACGGTCGCGATCATGCCAACAGGACCGGTCAGCAGGGCAAGCAAGCCACCGCCCGCCGCCGATAGGCCCGCAATACCTCTCGACACGCTGGAAGCAGCTGCGGTGGTTTTTTCCGATGCTGCGACAGCCTCATTGACCGCGAGCGTGGTCTCACCATAGGCCCCCGCCGCTGCCGATCTGCGTTGATACGCAGCTTGGATCTGTGCAGAAGTGGCAACCGACGTCTCTGCCAGCGCGGTCTCTGCCGCCCTCACCTGGTTGGTGATCGCGATTTCCGATTGTCGCAGCTCAACGATGCGAGCAATGGATTGCGCGCGGCCGGTGTCGGTTATCTGCGCACGCAGGCGTTGCTCTTCGAGCCCGCGCTCCGCGACCAGTGCCGTCTGGACGGCCTGCAAGTTTGCGACTTCTGATGCCTGACGCACGCGATCAGCTGCTACCTTTTGTTCGGCAGCCGCCAATTCGACGCTCGCGCGCTCGAGCATTGCCTTTGCGTCGACTTGGCGAGACTGAGCAGTTAGAAGTGCTTGCTGCGCACTTGCGGCGTCAGCGACCCGAGCAGCATCCGATGCAACTGCTGAGCGGCTGAGCGCAATCGCCTGTTCTATCGATGCTTTGGTTGCCGAAGCAAAGGCAGCAGCAGACTGCCCAGCAGACAGAGCCAAACGGGCGCCAATCACTATGGCGAGCTTCTCGGCAACGCTCGTTACGCGCTCAACGGTGTCTGCCAGCGACGAACCATCCGCCGACACCGAGTCCAAACTTTTCGAGACTGACGTCAAAACGCCGGCAAGTTTCTGACTGACGCCGGAAGTCTGATCCAATTTTCCGATGAGCTGGGTGGCCGAGTTGTCCAGCTTTGTCAGGCCCTGGCTGACGGTGGCCTGCATCTTTCCGTACAGCTCATTCACCGCTGCTGCCTGGGCCTGCAGTGCCTTAACGACAGAGTCGGCAGTGAGCTTGCCGGCGGCGCCCAAAGAGCGAAGCGCGCCCACAGAAACGCCCATGCCTTTTGCGATGGCTTGGGCCAGAGCTGGGGCTTGTTCCAGAACGGAGTTGAGCTCTTCGCCACGAAGAGTCCCCGAGGCAAACGCCTGTCCCAACTGGATAAGCGCAGCGTTGGCAGATTCGGTAGACGCACCACTGATCACCATGGTTTTGCTGATGGTTTCAACAATCCCAGCTACGCCCTGACCGGTCAGTTTCAGTTCTTTCTGGTTCGTCGCGATGCGCTGGTAAAGTTCGGCGGTGGCGGTCAGTGGCTGACCGGAACGCTGAGCGATATCGAAGACTGCACGCTGGGCAGCTTGGAACTCTGCGGCGTTGGTAGTCACCAGCTTTAAGCGGTTCGCGATAGTGGTGTATGCCTCGGCATGCTGCAGCAACTGACTGATGCCTGCGGTGCCTACTACGCTAGAAATTGCACCTTTAAGGGCGCTGGCGGCTGCCTCTGCGCTGGCGCCAGCCCGATCAAAAGCGCTATCCACCCGGCCAAGCTGGTTATCAATCCGCCCTGCCACTTGCGCTACGGTGGTATCCGCTTTCGCCATTTCCTGACGAAGCTGCGCCGTGGTTGCTTCAAGCCGGATCAGCATCCCGCGAACTTCTTGACCTGACATGCACTTTCTCCGGGCGAAAAAAAACCGGCTGTTAAGCCGGTTCGATGTAATTAATGTCCCGGTGGCGGGACGGAGCCAATCTATCTATTTAGCAGGCTTTGATCCTCTCGCGCCGCGTATCAGGTCGACGACTTGCTTGGCCGCATCAGCAGCGGCCAGCCCCGTTACTTCTTCAATGACCTCTGCGTCCATGCTTGCTGGCTTCAGGTTCTTGAGTCCTTTCCCTGCAATTTGGATGGGACGGCTCTCACCGCTGGGTAATAAAAGATTTCCCGTCAAAGTCACCTTGGCCTGGGCGTCAACCGTGTTCATGTAATACGTTGGAGCGAGCACCATTTGCGACGCAAACGACGAGTCATCATCAATCCACAGCTCAACACTGGCGTTAGAAAGAACTACCGTGAACCCTGCGATATCGGCGTCTTTCGTATCGCCTATTGTGGTGTGATCGAAGGTCGATCGCGCATAGGAATAGACGCCCTCTGTAAGTGTTTTGCCGATGGCAACGTTGAATTTCTGCCACTTCCAGTTGCTCGACCTCAACGGAACGTCCTGCAAGGTCAGTTGCTGAAATTGCTGGCTCGCGACGATCTGGACATTTTCGTCCCTGATTTTCGTGATGTACAAGCCCTGGTCTTTAACAACCGGGCGGATGTCATGCGTACAGCCTGCGACGGCAGCGATAACGAAACACATCAACCAGACCTGCAATCCTTTACTTCTTGACATGACGAACGCTCCTTTTTGATGGCGGCAAATCTAACACTTTTCAACAGAAGCGCCATCATCCGTCGCATGCTGCGGTCAACGTCCGAATCAGCCCCTCGCGCCACGAATCTGAGCCTTGATGCGCTGCCGCTTTTGTTCCGGGGTTTCATCCGGTGGGGGCGCTGTCGGGCCGCCTGCCTTCCCTGCCACACCCAGCGGATTGGTGTTGCGCAGGAACTCTACTTTGCAGTCCCACGCCAGCAGAATTTCGGGAACGGCCGCAGACCATGCAACGTCCGGCGTCCATCCCAAGCACCCGGTCGCTATGCCGAACAGCTCATCGACATAGCTGCCGTTGCCCTCCCGCTTTACTTTTTTGCCTTGCCGCCGGCATCAGCTACTTCGGCTTCGGCCAATTGGTCGGCAGTCTTCGCAGCGGGGTTCAGCAGCGCGCTGAGGTACTCGATCAGCGTCGGAGTGACGCTGATGATGCCCGCCTGGTAAACGGCTTCTTCCAGCTCTTCGAGCGCCGACGGCTTCAGCGCGAGGCCTGCGCCAGCAACAATCACCTGAATAATCGCCGACAGGTTGAAGCGCTGAACTTCCTGCATTGCCGGAAGAATGCCGCCCAGGGCGCGCTCGATCTTTTTGACAGCTTTGAGGTTGAAGGCCAGGACGTACAGCTCTTCGCCGATCGAGAGTTCAACAGTACCGTGGTCAGTCTTGGACATGGATCAGTGTTCCTTACAGAGAGGGGAAGATTCAAAACAGGCGCCGCGATGGCAACGCCTGTGCACTGCGTTGAGCAGCGGGCCTTAGGCCGCCGGCGCCGCTTGCTCGTAGATCGCGGAGTTGATCGCCACAGACACCGACGCCTTGCGGATCGATTCAGCGGTACCGATCTGCTTGCGGCAGCTCAGCACCTGGCCGAGGTAGAAATCGGCTGTTCCGTCGCCGTAGTCCATCTGGAAAGCGAAGTTGGAGTCGCTGGACAGCGCTGCTTTCACTGCTTTCTGCCCGAGATCAACCGGGTCGGAACCCAAGGTGATCTGCTGGGTACCGGCGTCGAAGGTGCCTTTCACCTTGCGTTTGCGACGGTTGGCCAGCGCGGTGAAGTCTGCGGTGCTGGCCTCGTCGCCCAGCTCGCCGGCGTCTTCCACTTCGCCAACTTCCACGAAGGTCAGCGCCTTGAGCGCGGTCAGCGCAGCAGCACGGCCTGCGGTGTCTTCGGCATAGGTGATGTTGTGGGCCGGGCCGATCAGGAATCGGACGCCGGCGGAAGTTTTGATAGTCATGGTTGCCCTCCAGGGCGCGGGTGGTTTTTGGCAATAAAAAACCCGCTCGATGGCGGGTGTCGGTGTTGCTCGGCGGTGTCAGTGCTGGGTGATGATTCGAAGGGTCACCGATCCCATATAGGTCTTGCCGTCCGGTTCGCGGTTCGTTTCCGTGCGCAGCACGCGGACAGAGACGGCGGTGCCCGTGCTCAGCGGCAGCGCAACTTCGTCCAGCGCCTCGGCGATCTCGCCATTGATGCGCTTCACTTCCGCCTGGCCCTGATAGTCCGACCAGACCGACAGGTAGAACAGACGGTTTTCGCGTTTCTTGCCGCTGACCGGCGTCGTGTTGTCGGTGACCTCGTAATCCAAGGTCACATACGGATACGGCGTCCCAGTGGGCACGGCGTCGAACACCGGCGCCGTCAGGCTGGCCGACAACTTCTCGAAGAGCGCCTTCTGCAGCGCGAGGCCTGGGTCACTCATTTGGCCTCCGCAGCCTTGCGCAACGTAGAATCGATCGCTCTGCTGATCAGCAAGATGATCTGCTCACGGTTGAGATCGTAGGACGGCCGCAACCACGGATGCGCTGGCCTCGCCGGAATCTGCGTTTCACCCCGGGCGTAACCCTTGGTGCCGTACTCGAGGAACTTCGTATAGAAGTACCGCGTGTTGTTTCTCTTGCCCCTGATGCCGATTTCCGCATCCAGCCCGCTTTTCGAAACGAACGACGTCAACGTCTCCGCCGCATCGCCGGTGTCCCGAGGAATCAGGAAGGTCTGGGTCTGCAGCACCAGGTCTGCTGCCTGAACCATAGCCGGGCGCAGGTCGCTTTCGATCTCGTTGCCGATCCGGCGCAACAGGCCGCGAAGCTTGATATCTCCCTGAACGCTTGAGCGCCGGCCCATGATCAGGCTTTCGGTTTGGTGGGTTTGGGTGCTTTCTGAGCCGGGTCAGGCTCGGGTACAGGCTCAGCGTCAGAGCGCTCAACCAGACCGCGCGCAATCAGCTCTTCGGCCTCGGTAGCATTCACGGTGAATTCGTCGCCCGCAGCTTTCCAGCCTTGAGCAGTGGACAGGCTTGCCAGTGCTTTCACTTTCATAAGGACCTCAGGGGTGTGGAACGTTTGAACACAACAGACGGAGCATGGACCGGTCGTTGTCGGGAAGCGCCGCCTCGATGAGGTAGGTAACGCCTGAATTGACCAGGCGAACCCCGGCCACCAGATCCGCCGCGGGCCTGACCTTTATCTCTGCGGTCACCAGTGCGGTGAGCTGCTGGGAAACGGGAGACGTCCGGCCTGTAGGTGCGGTGATTTCTGCCCAGATCTTCCGCGCTTCAATCCAGCCCTCGACCCCGCCGCCCATGCCGTCAGGCACGCGCTGCTTCGTCTGCACAGAGCACTCATGCCGAAGGTTTCCTGCTCTCATCAGACCCCCATATCAACGCGGTAAGGGCTCAGCAGCGAGCGGGAGCCCTGCGGCAGGTCTGAGACGCTAACGCTAACTACAACGTCCTCCCGGTTAGCGTACAGGTTACCTAGAATGAGCAGGCACGCCGCCGTGATGGCTTTGGTGACAACAATCGGATCGTCGCCGGCCGTACCATCCAGCACGGCGGCAGCCATGGCTTCTGCATCCGCGTAGAACGAGCGATTCAGGTAGAGCGCGGCAGATTCCTCCGCCGCCTCCAGCTTCAAAAGCACGTCATCGCGATCGCCTTCCTCGGCGCGGCAATGCCGCATGGCTACGCCGATATCGATGACCGACATATCACTCGCCCTTCGCTGGCTTTTCCGGCTTCTTGGACTTTTCAGTCTTCGCAGGAGCGGCCAACGCCGCGCTGGTCAAAACGCCCGCGCCGGCGGCATCTTCTTCGCTCAGAACAACAACGGAATCGTCGTCACCCGAGTCTGGCTCGGCGTAGCCTTTCTGGATCAGCTCGCGACCGTGCTGCTCGATGGTTTCGAAAGACGTGCCTTCAACCCGCGTTTGTCCGCCCAGATACAGCGGCTTCAGAGTCTTCAACTTCATGATTGCCTCCGTTGGGCCGCCTTTCGAGCGGCCCGACTTGAGTTAAGGGGTGACCGGTGCGTTGAACGCGCCGTAAATGAAGGCCTCAGGACGCTTAACCGCCAGCGCGCATCGCTCCTCGCAACGGACCGAGATCAGGTTTTTCTCGAAGTCGTCGGCGTTCTCGGTGGAGATCACCACGTTGGCATCTTCACGGTCGAACAGCTGAGCGCCAGTCTGGAATGCGCCAGTCAGGAACTTGCCTTGGAAGCCGGCCGCTTCAGTAGCCACCACCGGAAGGCCCCACAGCACCGGACCTGCCAGACCCAGCGGGTTCGCCAGGATGTAGCGGCCCAGCGAATCTTTGGTCAGCTCGATTTTCGCCCAGTCGATGAAGTGAAGGACGTGACCCGAAGCTGGCAGACGGGCCAACTGTGCCTGCAGCATCGCCAGACGCAGGTCGTCGATCCCGGAGCGGGCCTCGACCTCAAATGCCGGGTCGAAAACAGACGCTTGAGGCACGATGCCGTGCAGATGAACGCCGGTGCCGTCGCCGAACAGAATCTCCTGCTCTTCCGCGTACTTCAGGCCGTAGCGCATTTCCACATCGATGGTGGACTGCAGCTGCGCGAAGTCGTCCATGATCTGCTTGGACGCTTTGAACATGTGCGCGATCGTGGACACTGCGGTCAGCTTGGAAGCAAAGCTGATGTTCGAGTACGGCTTCGCCATGCCCTCGGCTACCACTTTCGCGGCGTTGACGAAGCCGGTTTGCTGAACCCAGAAAATAGCCGGCGACGTGGTGCGACCAGGAGCAATCAGGTCGCGGATGAACAGCCGCTGTTTCGCCGGCGTATCAATGCCCGGCAGGCGCTGCGGCTCGACGACACCCTGAGCGACGTCAGTCGACAGAAGCGCCGCGCTGACGGGAATGTTGACGCGTTTACCGCCTTCAAGGCTTGCAGCGAAGGCCTTCAGCGCCTCGCTTTTGATGACGGTTTGACCGAGGCTGTCGCGGTTCTGCGGCGTGCTGGCCGAGGGCAGGCGTGCGAATTCCTGCTCAACTTCGCCCAGCTTGGCCTTGAGTTGCTTCTCGGCCTCGGTCAGGGAGTTGAACTTCAGCGCCAGCTCGTCGACGGCGGCCTTGGTTTCAGCAGACAGGTTGCCTGCTTTCTTCGCCTCGGCCAGTGCCGATTCGGCCTTGGTGCTGAACTCACTGGTGGCTTTCGCCAGTTCGGCGGAGACGCTCTTGAGCAATTCGTTTGTATCGGACATGGGTCAAACTCCGGGTACGGTAGAGGCTGCCGACTTGAAAGAGGCCAGTGCCCTTTCGAAATCAGCGATTACGGAGGCCGAAACGGCCGGGGATTCGGTAGCGCTCGGCGTACCAGGGCCGGCAGCGCTGGGCGTGCCGGTTTTGAGCTCTTGAATCATTGCGCGGCGCTCGGAACGGGGCATGCCCTGCTTCGCGAGGATCACATCGAGGCGGCGAGCGGCGATCTGCTGCGGCGTAGATGCCTTGGTGCCTTCCTTCAGCTCGGCACTGTCGAGCAGCGAGTCGGCAAAGCCCTGATCGACAGCGTCACCGCCACTGATCCAGCTCTCGGCATCCATCAGCGTCTGCATGGCGGCGACTTCGTCACCGGTGCGAGCTGCGTAGATGTTCGCCATCGCTTTATCGAAAGGCTCCAGCGTGTCGGCCATTTCTCGCAGGCCGATGCGGTTACCCGCCACGCCAACCCAGCAGTTGTGGATCATGAGGAAGGCGCCGAGGCCCATGCGGACCTCGTCCCCTGCCATGGCAATGACTGACGCAGCCGAGGCGGCGAGGCCGAGGATCTTGACGGTCACCTTGCCTTTGTATTCGCGCAGGATGTTGTAGATCGCCAGGCCTTCGAACATGTCGCCACCAGGCGAATTGATGTTCACCGTGACGTCGGCGCCTGCCAGGTTGCGCAGCACCGCGCTGACCCGCTTCGCGGTAACGCCGTCACCCGTCCAGTAGTCGTAGCCGATCGGGTCGAACATGGAGATGGTGTTCTCGTCGTCGGCCGCGGCGCGGATGTCCGGGTTCCAGCGCTCGAGCGCAATCGGCAGCAGATCCGAGGAAGCGCTCGCGCGCGGTCGCTCCGCCGGCGCTGCTGGCAGGGTTCTGATCGTCATGGTTACTCCGCTGGTTCGGTGATGCTGAGGCGTGAAATCGAGATAAGGGCGTGAGCCATGGTCGAGGCGTCTGGATCCCCGCCATCAAGCGCGGAGCAAATGTCCTGGAGCAATTCGCGGGTTGCCTCGCGGTTGCCGTCCTTGTGCGCGTGGAGCGCCTTGGACATGAAGCGGTTGAACTTGGCCGAGATATCCTCGCCCTGCTCCAGGCTCTCCAGCGCGACCATCGCCGACTGAACGGTGTAGATGTCGCCACCAGGAATCGGCGGCAGGTTTTCCAAACGGCGGACCTCGTTGCGGGACATCCAGCCATTCATCAGCGCGGTGTTGTACCAGGCGCCACGGCCAGCACTGTCGGCACGCAGCAAGCCTTCCACTGCGAACTCGGCGAAGAACTCTTCGGCATCCGCCTCGCCGATCAGGCAGCGGGTGATTTCCTGCTCAATGTTGACCAGCAGCGGCCGCAGGCTGTTGGTGAGGAAGTGCAGGTTCTGCGCCTCGACACTGGCCGCCCAGCTCGACTGCTTGTCCATGTGGCCGACCATGAACGGCGGCACGCGGAACCAGCGGCAGATCTCCTCTACGTTGAATGCCCGGGTTTCCAGCATCTGCGCTGCTTCCGGGTTCATCGTGACGCTTTGGTACTTGAGGCCAGCTTCCAGCACCATCGTCTTGCCGGCGTTCTTCGAGCTGCTGAACGCTGCCAGGCTTTTCTTCAACTGCTCACGTTGCTTCGGTGTCAGCGTGCCGGAGCCCTGCGCTGCGCCGCCTTCGACTGTCAGGAAGCCCGAGGCTTGCAGGCCGTTGGCAAATACCTTGGCGGCCGCCTCTTCTGATGACAGCGCGGTGCCGATGACGTCACGGCCCGTGGTCACCGGAAGCATCCCGCACACACCGTCCAGGCCAAAGCCGCGGATGTGCATCAGGTTCTTTTCCGGGATGTCCCGGTCGTTGCCGTTTTCGGTGTAGGTGTACTTCAAGCGGCCATTGTCCAGGCGCTTGACCGTCATGCACTGCGGCAAAAGCGGGTCGAGGGCAACGATCCGGGTGCCGATGAACTTCTTCTCGGCGAAAGCGTTACCGCGTAGGCAGATGCTGGCCACAACCTGCAGCATGAAACGCTGCGGGGTCATTTCGGCATTTGGGGAGCGGCACAGCACCCTGAAGAGTGGATGATCCCGGGCGGATTCACGCGACCCGTCCGGCATCCGCCGGTAGAGCTTCAAGGGCAGCGTCGAAACGGACTCCGACAACAGACGAACGCATGCCCAGACGGTGGAAAGCCGTACCGCGCCGTCGACCGTGACGTGCTTGCCGCTGTTGGAGGTGCCAAACCACTCCTGCCAAAAAGCCTCACTGGTAAGCCCAACAGGAACACCCAGCCAGCTCTGTAGCGCGGAGCGAATGAGCCCCGGTTTGTTTTTGCTCGCCATTAGAGCCCTGCCATTATTGGGTCATCAAAGAAATCGTCGACGTTGCCCCGCGCGACGGGGTTGAGCGACAACAGGGCTACGGCGTTGAAGAACGCCATCAACGGGTCGATCTTCGCCGTCCCCGACGCTTGTTTCGTGATCAGGATCGAGTTTCCGGCCGGAACGACCTTCGCGTTACCGCAGCACCAGGACATCATCGGCTGACCGCCGTGGACCATCCCGCCCTCTGCCAGCTTGCGTTCGGCAGTCTTGATTGAACCGCCCAGCTTCCAGCCCTGCGAAATGCCAATCACCTTGTCCTGCGGAATCTCGGCCTCGATCAGGCCGTCAAGGATTCCGCCTACGCCTGCCGGGTCGACGCCGATCATGTCGAGCTTCCCGGACGCGTAGATTTCGGCCACCAACTCGGCCACCTCGGCAACGTCCTTGCCGATGTACTCCACCAGCGTCAGGTTGCCGTCTTTGGCAAAGTCATGCAGGCGCGGGGCCTCGCTCTTGCGGCGCTCCAGCACCGAGGGGTGGGCCCAGGCATGGGTCCATAGAAGCCAATTGCGCGATTCAGTCTCGCGGCCCAGCACTGCGAACCCCAGCAGGTCGTCAAGACCGCCGCCGTCGATCCCGACGTCGATGACTTCGCAACGGGTGATGAGCTGGGCGAGCGTTAGGTTCTTTGCCTTGGCCTGCGCCTGCCAGAACTCAGCACCCGCCCACCGGTTGGCGCGCAGGTTCATACCGATTTCGACGTTCAGGTGCTTGGCGAGGAACTTGCGCTGCGCGCCTGGCTCTTTCTTCGCCTCCTTGACCATCTGGTCTTCCAGCCATTCCCGGCTGACCGACCGCCCCATGTTCGGGTTGGTGATGTAGAAGTTTTCAGGCTTCAGGTATTCCTCAGACTCCACCATCGCCTTCGGAAATTCGTACAGCACGCCCAGCGACTTCTTGTCCTGGATCTTGCCGTCCCGAACGTCGCGGTAGTAATCGAGCTTTTCCTTGAAAACCCCCGCCGGCGGCTCGTCGCTCTGGGTCGAAAGGAAAATCACAAAACCTTCATCCCGCGAGATCTGGCCGCCGGTGGCTTCCATCAGCATCGCGTCAGCATTCGGGCGCTTGCCGAACACCCAGAGTTCGTCGACCAGGATCTTGCCGGACTTCTTACCGGACACCGTGTCCGAATCGGCAGCGACCACCTTCAAGGCGGCCTTGGTAGTGAGGTGCGTGATGGTCCGAATGTGATCCTGGACGTGCAGCATCTTTTCCAGACGAGGGTTGGCCCGGACCATCGCAGCAGCGGGCTTGTAACTGTTCTGAGCGACCTCGATGGTAGGCGCGAGAATCAACAGTTCTTCGTTGTCGCGCCAATTGCGCACCAGGGCGGTGACCATGATCCCGGCGGCGATCGTTGACTTGGCGTTCTTCTTGCTGATCAGCAGGAAATACTCGCGGATCTTTTGGTTGCCAGTGTCGGAGTCGTAAGCGCCGAAGATGGCCGCCACGAAATCAAACACCCACTGCTCGCAGCACTGGCCGAAGGTCGGTTGGCCTGGTACATCGACAACCTTGAGCGACTTGAACAGCTCAAGCGCGGCATCGGCCTCAGAACGGAACAGCGGCGGAAACGGAATCAGCGACTGGCGAGAGAGAATCCGGCGCTCCCAGTCTGGGCACGCGGTTGACCACTCCACCTACTTCACCGATCGAAGCGGTGGCTTGCTCGTCCCGTACATGCCGGCCGCCGCCTCTTCCGCTGCGTTCTGCCTGTCTTCTTTCTTGCCCGACTCGCCTTTGCGCTGGTGCATGAACGGCATGAGCGCTTTCGCAGCGTCGACCCTGAGCTTTGCCTCGGCTTCCGGGTCGTTCATCGCGGCAATCAGGAACGCCTTGGGGTCGGTAAAGGTCAGGGCACGGGCCAGGTCGAATGTCGGGCCTGAGTCCTCATCGTCCGCCTCAGGCTCGACCAATTTGGGCGCCTTGGCCTTCGGCTGAGCTTTAACATTTTTGTTAACGGGCCCGCTTGCCAGCTCGGCCAAAACGTGAGGGTCTTTTGCAAGCCGTGATCCGGCGGCCGATGCGCTGGAAGCGCTATAGCCTGCGGCTATCGCTGCTTCTTTGTTGGACGCACCTCCCCTCAAAGCGTCGGCGAATGCGCGCTTTTTGGGTGTTAAAGCCATTAACAAAAAACCTCAAAACAGGAAAAAAACTCTGAATGCGGGACCGGGTGGTCTAGAGCGCCAAGGCTCCGAACTTTCGAGGCACCCCTGCCCTTGTTGCACGTCACTGGCGTGCCGGAATCGACCAGCACGGGGAGTTGGCCTGCTACAGCCTTCCGGCTTCCTCGCGCTGCTTCACGGACGAGTGACAGTACGTGCAGAGCGGCTGCCAGTTGGCGCGATCCCAGAACAGCGTCATGTCACCCCGGTGCGGCTGGATGTGGTCGACCAGCGCCGTCGCTGTCACTCGACCCAATGCGTCACACATCACACACAGCGGGTTGGCAAGGATGAAAGCCTTGCTCGCCTTCTGCCATGCATAGGTGTATCCACGCTGGCCTGATGTGGCCTTGTCGTTGCGCCACGACCCGGGCTGAGCAACAGGAATCTTGCTCGCCTGCGTGCCTACTCGATTGCCAAGCGTCTGAAGGCGAGTCATAGGGAATGGTCGGCGCTAGGGTGTCGAGACCTGCCAAGCTGCTTGAACGGCATATATCACCCTTGTGTCTGAGTCTGCTTACCGGTATTGGTGTTGGACCCAAACCGAGGCTACTGAAATGGATTTTGAAACAGCGAATATCGACATTTATCAAGGCATTGACGAGGACGTTCGCTTGACTGGAGTGGCCTTCCACTTCAATCCAGGAGAGCGGTCGTTATATACCGGCGCCGATGGTACCCAGGGTGCGGTTCAAAGAGCTGGTTGGCTTGGCATCAAAACCGAGCCGTACAAAGGCTGGCATTCCGCACACGTCATATCGATCACTGGGGAGCGAGGAAGCGACCTTGTGTTCGAAGTGACGCGAAATTTCCACAACCCGATAGAAGAAGATGGTTGGCTCTGGTTTCCCGCACTCCCACAAGGGGTGGAACCTCTCACACGCTGACAAAGCTGATGCACTACGGAACGGGCTCATCTGCTTTCGTGGCACCTGTTACTTGCTTTGACTGCGGACAATCTGCGCATCGACCTGGTCAGCGCATGTGTCGAGCAGCTTGATGGCCTGATCTTTCAGCTCCCACACATCGCCGTTGTCACGCAGATCGGTATCGTCTGCGTTGACGCGCTCGCATGGAATCAGCTCAGGGGCTTCCAGCCTTATTGCCGTGGTCTTTGTTACCACTTGCGGCTTTGCCGCGCAGGCCGTCAGGCAAAGGCTGAGCAGCCCAATCACGAACAGGTTTGCTGTTGCGCTTGAGGTCATCGAATTCCTTCCTCGCCTTCTTGGCTTTGTCCTCGCTGGCCTTGATGCGTTTATTCAGGTCGGCGGTGTAGTCAGCGTTGCGTTGCGCTTCAGCGCGAAGCGTTGTGATGGTGGCGAGGCTTTCGAGGTTTGCGGCCAGAGCGTCTGTCTTGGCTTTGGTCTCGACGGACATCTCACCCCGCAGCGCAACAACACGGTACTGCTGCAGCCCGATGAGGAGGATGGCTACCAGAACGATGATGAATGCCGTTGCGAATGCTTTCATGCTGAGTCCGCTTTGCGACCGAGAAACCTGATGATCAACTCGCGAATCGCTGTCACACCGATGAACCCGATGGCGCCTCCGGCTGCAACTGAAAGGCTCGACGGCCAGGCCATCCACTCAATGACGCTGCTGGCTGACAGGCTCAAGGCCCCGCAGATTAGCGCCTCAAGTACGACACGCCATTTATTGGCCTCCTTGCCTTCGTAGAGCACGCGCAATAGGGAAATGGTTGCGGCCATAACCGCTCCTTGCCACAGAGGGTCGCTCAGTTTCAGTCGAAGCCATTCCCAGGCCTGCGCCCAGAGGTCAGGATCTTTATCTAGCATGACGGCGCCCGACTGCCCCCCAATTTGGGGAGCGGAAATGAATCAGCCCCACAGCACTCCCAGCTCGGAGCGATGGGTGTGGAGGGGCTGAAAACGAGAAAGCCCCGGCATATGCCGAGGCTCGATGTTTAATGCGTGTCTTTCCACGCCTGTCCGCCGAAGCCGCCCGTGTTGCAAACTTGGAGCCGAGCTCGTCAATTGCCAATGTCCTTTCGAAACAGGTGACTGCCCGGCACCACGCAGTCCAGGCCCTCCCTGTACGGCCTCTTGGGCAGTGCATGACAACTGCGGGGTTGCTATCGGTATCAGACAGGCTTGAGGACGCTTAGCTGAAAACGCTTCTTCATGGTCTTCGCCCCTACCTCCCACTTACAAGCAGCTAGATCGTCACGAACCGAGCCCCCTACTCTCTTCACGCCTTGAGTCGCGCTGCCCACGAACCCTCCACCAACATGCATGGGTCCGCATGCTTCAATGAGCATTTTCGGACCTCCCGAAGCAAGCTGCACAATTTGCCCTTCAAAAAATTCATGATGCTGAGCAGGAAGAACTAAACTGAGATCAGAGACAGAGACCCTTTTCTGCTCATGTTTTTTTGCTGCAAACCATTCACAAACCACCAAATCGTCTCTCAGGGTGCCGCGATGGACAGTGCCAACTCCGACAAAACTGCCCACTTCGATCGGCCCTGAATTAGTGATTGTCATGTCGTGATCACCAATACGAGACCTAACAACGTCACCAACGCTAAATTTAGTACTCATGCAACACTCCATCCTTGATATTTGGCTTATTCCGAACTACTGAGCCCTGGCCTGAATTCGGAGCTCAGAGGGTCTCAAAATCGACAACCAAAGTGTTGAATTGATTCGGGACGCTGACGTTGAACCTTAGCGATGGGTGACGCACTGCTAACTCACGCATCAGCCAATCGCATAACTCGACACGATCCATTACAGAATCATCCCCGAGGGATATCAGGAATCGAGGCTCAACGCTGGATTGCTTCTGAAATGCCTGATCAACGTGCTTATCCACAGCTTCGAGCAATCGATCCCGCGCTTGTTCGTCAATCATCGGCTTACGGCTCCTTTCAATGAGAACGCAACGTGCGTTAATCGCATGTCCAGTGCAAAGACAGTGGGTGGAAGGTGAAGGGCTCCACCATTTACCGCTTTCAAAAGATCTGCGCACCTTCCAGAACAAAACCACACTCAACCTATCAGCGGCCCGGACCACCATCGTTCGATGCGGGACGTGCTGGTTTCGTTGGATCTTTGGCTTTATCGGGAACCAAGGGATTAGGCCGCGCCCGAGGGGGCAGGCGATGCGCTTCTCGGTTTGCGTGGTCCCAGGTGACATATGGCCCATCGACAAGGTTGTTGTTCTCGTCATAAATGTTCCAGTTGCCATCCTCTCCTTGAGTAATTTTATAACCGTGGTTATTGGGCACAAGCTGCTCCTTTTGCGATGTGAGGGCCTAATAAACACCAAATACCATGAATAAGAAAGCCCGGCGCATTGGCCGGGCTTTTGAGTTGGGTGTCGCGCTGAATGCGTTGAACACCGTGCCATGAAAACAGGTGTTTATCCGCGAGGAAAGAACTTTCTACGCCGCCTCTCGAACCTGCTCGATGGCGCAGTCTATCCACGCTACGCCGGCCTTGATGATCTCCCTGGCCTTGGCCTCCCCCATCTTTGTTTCCCTCCCGATCCGTAACGCCGGGTACTTCATGCCGAAATACATCCAGACGAAGCCGCCCATCTGTGGATCGCGCTTGGTCAGCTTGGCCACCGCGCTGTCGACAACCAGAGCGACGTCGTCGGTGATGACAAATTCCGCCGTACCACCCTCCCCTACCGTGTTGTCACGAATGAGCGCATACAGCGGTGACACATAGCGCGGAACGCCCATCCCGGACATCCGCCACCATCCCCATTGCTCGAGTAGGTATTCGGTATCGCCGAGCGGCTTGCCCAGGTACGTACGCTTCTTCATGCCGCTTTCCTCGGATTTGGTTGATTCAGCCCGAACAGCTCCCGCAGTAGCTGATCAGCGACCTTGTTCTTTGCGTGCCCTTCGGTGATCCATCGGCGGGCGTAGTCTTGGAAGGCGAGGCTCCCGCGGTGATTGCCCCAGTCAGCGACTAGGTCCATCAGAGCAGCGGCCCCGATCCGGCCGTGGGGCTTGTCGAGCAGCAGGCGGTTGCCTTGCTTCAGAAAATCCCGCTCGCCAGAGGTCAGGATCTTGCGTGGTAATGCTGCAGTTACTTCACTCATGGCCGTCTCCTGGTTGGGCTTGGGCGGCGCCTTTTTCAATATGGCTCCTCCCTTGGGATGGATGCTGATTTGGGCTGAAAGCCCCGGATTCAAAGGGATGCACGCGTGTGCATATCGCTGGCTGTCCCGCATATGTCCCACCGTGAAGCGGGGCGAAGCCTTGGCTGTCGAGGTGCTGATGCCATGCCTCCAGCGCCTTGCGTTTCATGCCTTCGGCGGTGGTGTGGATGTAGGTCGCGTCCAGATCCTTCATCGCGTGGTTGAGCAGCATTTCGCCGACCATGTAATCGACGCCCAGATCGGCCCAAGCGGTGCGTGCGACCTTGCGCAGGTCGTGGCTCGACCATTCACCCTTGCTCACGCTGGTGAACACCGTGCACGCCTTGCTGGCACTCAGTGCCGACCCGTTGCTGCCGGGAAACAGGAAAGGCCCGCTGTAGCCGGTCGAGTGCTGTTGGGCACGGTATCGCTGTAGGAGCGCGCAGGCCTGCTCTGTCAGCGGCAGGGTGTGCTCGGCCTTGGTCTTCGTGTCGCCCGCCGGGATGAACCACTGCCGGGTCACGAAGTTGAGGTTCTTCCAGCGGGCCAGCCGGGTTTCCCCGAGCCGCGTGCCGTGACAAAGCATCATCAGCGGCAGCATGGCCTGCACCGGCACAGCGTCGAACTGCTCAGCGAATGTCTGTAGGAGCGGAGGAAGGTCATCACCACGCAACCGCGCGGCCTTGGGCCTGATCCGGGTTCGGACGAAGTCGGTGAACTTCAGATCGGCCATCGGGTTGACGTCGAGCAGCTTCAACCGCGCGGCTTGCCTAAACGCTGCCGCCAGCACGCCGTAAACCGAGCGCACGAACGACAGCGCGTATTTCTCCTGCATGGGCCACATCAGCAGGCGGTCGAGCGAGGACCGACTGAGCCCGGCCAGCTCCAACTCTTGAAGGCGCGGCACCAGGTGACAGCGCAGCGCCGACTGGGCACTGGCCTTGCGCTTGGCCGACAAGCCACGGTCCCGCGTCATCCGGTCGGTGTACCAAGTCAGCACGTCGCCGACGGTGCGCCAGCTGGTGGTGGTCGACGCCGCGGTCGAGTCAACCGCACGGCGCGCGAGGATGTCCGGCAGCGTGGCCTGCATCAGCTTGGCGTTGATACCGGGATAACTGCCAGCCTTGCCCCACTTACCGCCAACCACGACGTGCCAGGAGCCCTTGCTGCGATCGACGGTCGAATATCGGAAGCGCAGCTGCGGATAGCGAGGATCGCGTAGCTGACGAGCACTGGTGGCTGCCTGCTTGCGGATCTCGGTGTCGGTGATGGACACATGAACGGTCCGGCTCTGATTATTCATCACCACGCTCCTGCCGCAACCGGTCGGCCTTGTCGATATGCTGGTTAACGCGCTCGAGGTGGCTGTCACGCTCGGCTCTCAGAGTGCGAAGCCGGTCAGCCTCGCGCTCCGCGGACCGCTCCCTCATCTCATCGCGGATTTGCCGCAAGCGGTCCCTCACTTTGGGCGATGGCGACGCAGCCTTTCCTGTGAGCAGCCCGGCTATCGCACGCCCGTCTTCGCTGATGGCTGGTTGTCCAAGACCTTCGAGCGCAAGATTTGCAGCCATCGGCTCAAGGCGCTTCATCAGTACCGCCTGTTGAATTGCGGCTACGCGGCGCTGTGGATCAAAGCCTGCGGAAATACTCCACCGCGCTGGCTCGCCTTTCTGCCGTGCTTCGGCTATCAGACGATCGTAAGAAGACATGAACGCCATGCGAGCACCGACTTTGTCGCCCACTGTCAGAATTGGCTGTGCCGCCGACATCGCCAGGCGAATTTCCTCGGTCATCACAACAGTGTCGGTCTCGTCGCTTGATGCCAGCCCGATGGACCAAGCTTCGTCCCGGCCAGGGCGCCCATCCGCCGACTGTAGCCGCTGGATGATTGCTGCCAGCGTCAACCGTCCATTCAGCTCGCGGCGGCAGAGCTGCAGCGCGTCAACCAGCGCAGACACCGAGTACTGCTCCAGATCGTCGGCCATAGTCTTGGCGGTGTTTGGGCTCAAAGTGGTGCCAAGCGCCTCTGCGGTCACGCAGAGAGCCTCGACCAGAGCGACTTTATCGGCGGAGGAAAGCATTACCCTGCCCTCCTTCCAGAATCATCGCTTTGGCCTGTTCGGCGGCGTTGAGATTGGCCTGGGTGTTTTCCATCTGCCGAGCCGTAACCCCATTCACCTGCGTGTTGGTTGCCCACTGCGTTCGGTAGGCTTCCGCCTTTGCCAGCAGCGATCCAAGGTCATGACAGCTCCGGATTAAGTAGCTGTCATTGATCGTTACGTAGTACGCCGCGACATGAGGCGCCTCAACGCTGCCCAGCCGCTTGAGCAGATCGTTCACCTGCGTGTTGATCTTGGCATTGCGCACCGGCTCAGTCCGGTACCGCGCAAAGTAAGCCGTCGAGTAGGAGGACCAGATCATGCGGCAAGCTTCTTGCCGCTCAGCATCGGCCAGCTCCGCCTTCGGTCTTTTCGCCGATTTGTTCGAGACGGCGGCCTTCGTCGGGGGGGCCGAAAGGTCGCCGCAAGGCTTTTCAGTTTTACTTCCTGTTTTATCTTCCTGGTTATATTCCTGTTTTATAGGTCTGTGTGACCCTACCCCCAGGTCACTGTGACCTAACCCCTCGGGTCTGTGTGAACCCACGGTGGGTTCATCCTGAACCGGGTAGGTTCTGTGTGACCCTACCCCCCTTTCAAGGCAAAGCCGGTACTGATTCGGCAGCTTCACCGCATTGAATGCTCGGTTTTCGATGACCAGATAACCGTCCTCCTCCAGCTGCTGGATAGCACGCTTCACAGTCGAGGCGCTCATACCGCAGTCATCTGCCAGACGCCGATGCGAGGGGTCACAGCGGCCGGTGTCGTGGTTGGTTCTGTTGGCCAACATCAGAAGCACGAACTTCTCCCGAGTAGGCAACTTCTGCTCGACCGCCCACGCCATGGCTTGGAAGCTCATTGCAGGGTCTCCCCGGCAGGCCGGTAGGAGCGAGTGACAATTTCCCTCCTGCTTTCGATGCTGCCACCTGACATGCGCCGTACGAGCAGACGCAGAGCCGTCAGCGAGTTCTTCATGGGGATAATGCAGTCGCGGAAATCCTGTGGGTTCATCTCGTGATCCGCCCCGAGAACAGCAGCCTGGGCGACGTCGGTACCGTTGAATGCCATACAGGCGAGCGTTAAGTCGTCAAACGCATCGAAGTAATCGACGTCCAGGAGCACACGGCGCTCAGTTGGCTCAGGCAGAGCCCGAGCTGCTGGCTGTTGAATATCGGTAGCCTTGGTCGTGCCGCAGGTGATACCTAGCGCGATTTGAAGCCGGCGCGTCTGCTCTTCCTGGATGCTGCGGGGCTCCACACCAATAATCCGCCGAGCCAGCACCCTGGCGCAGATCTGGCCTTCTAAAGCGCTGCAGTACGCTTCCTGCTGGTTTGAATCCCAGTGATCCCGCGAGCCTTCTTCGTCAGGGTTGCCAACTATCTCGACGGTGCTGTCGAGAAGATTCCAGATCCGGTAAGCCAACTGCTCGTTGGTGAGCAGGCTCATCATCTCGTCGTTGATGTGCACAGTCTCAGCCAGAGCTGGAAGATCGATTTCTTTACTCACTGGGACACCTGCTGGACCAGTCGAAACCGGCCCTCAAAATATGGGTTGGTAGCCTGGGTGGCGGTGACCATCTGGGATTCGGAAACAAACCGGTTGAACGCGGCCAGCACGTCGGTCTTGTGCCACACCACGTATTGGCTGCCTTTCGCCTCCTCGTGTCCGTTACGGACCATCCCTGCTTGCTTGGGCATGTGCGGCCACTGCTGGAGCACGAACGTCACCGTGAGCCCCGACAAACCGAAACGTTTGTTCATGCTTTGCTTGATGCGCCCCAGCGGCACGCAGTTCTGCGGGCAGTGATCCCACGCGCGTTGCTCGGCGATAACCTCGACCCTCCGCTCGATACGCTTCAGCGCGACTTGCTGTTCACGCTGTTGACGCTCAACCTCAACCAGTTGGTTGGCGTTTGCCGCCGTGATCTCGGCTTGAGTCATTGGGCGACCGGCCTTACCTTCCAGCTCTTGCCAGCGATCGACTAGCGCGGCGGTGAACTCAGGACACAGCTGCGCTACCACTACGAAGCTGTCGCGCTTTATCACCTGATATACGGACTCAGTGCGCGGGCGCCCGATTGAGTCAGTGGTCTGTCCGTCCACCAATGGTGGTTGGACGATCACGCGCTTTTCCACAAGCCGTTCGATGGTGCGCTTCACACTGTCGTGACGGGAGCCAACCAGATCCGCAATCTCCAGTGACGACATGGTTAGTGCGGTGGTGGTGATCAGATTCACGCCGCACCTCCGGCGCCACGATTTGGCATGTCGGGGTTTTGTGGCGCGGATTCACTTCGCGCGATCTTCCCGAACATCTCGATGGCAGACTCGGTGCCGGGGACACCTGTGTCTCCCAAATAGGTTGCGAGCTGCGCCAACTCCGCTACATCGCGGCCTGAGTTGTGCTCAACGTCCCGCGAAATAGCCCGGGCGAGAGCCGAAAACCAATCCAGTAGGTTCTTCGCCGCGAGCATCTGGAACTCGGCTTCTTCTGCAAGCCGTTTGAGGTTTGGAATGGGACTGTTCATTGCGCAACCCCGCCCGCTTTTGGAGTCATGCCGCGCTGAACCGACCAAACAAGGGCTGAAACTGCTTCGGCGACGAACGCCAAGGTTTTCATGCCGTCGCAATAAGCCATTTCGCCCATGTTGAGCGAGTCATGCATGTGGTCGCAGATCTGGCCGAGACCGGAAGAAAGAGTCTTGGCTGTTTGCAGCGCGTCCTCTACGTTGACCCCGGCGGTGACGCTAAAGACTTTCAGGCCCCGATTGTCGATTGGTGTATCGCCGAAATCAGCTTCTACTGTGAGAGGCTGTTGCGTTACATCAGGGGTTTTGCTACTTTCTGATCTCATTTTGACTTTCTCAGGGCAAAGTGAATCCGCAGAACCCGTTGGCGCGGGAACTGACTAAGACGCTCGACTAAGGTCGGGCTTTTTTGTGTCCGTTCGAAAAACTAACCGGACCTCAAAATAAGGGTTTCACAGGCGTTCATGGAGTTGCCTGCGTTGTACTGGATGGGTGAACAGGGGAAACGCCTACCTGTTGGTGGCGGCGCTGTACGGTTATCTTTTGCTCCAAGGTCGGCGAGCCCCTCGCGTCAGACCCAGGCTTGACTGTTTCATCAGGAAATACGTCCTCCAATGAGCAGCAGGTCGACAACGAATTGAGAGCGCTGACAATCTCCCGGGCTTCAGATAGTCCAGGAGTTCTTTTTCCTGCTTCGTAGTTCGCCAGCCGCGATTGCTTCCATCCAAGCGCTCTGTACAGCATTGCTTGGCTGATACCGGCACCTTCACGAATTGGTCGAATTCGATTCATTGCAAATTTCCTGTTGGTCCTTCACAAAGGATGAACACGTATCGTGTTTAAGTCAAACACAAATAGTGAAAGAACAGGTGCGCAAATCGTGATTAATATTCTTCTATGAAAAAGACGATAGGTTCACGCATTGCCTTCTATCGAAGGCTTAGAAAGATGTCTCAGGCGCAACTCGCTGAAGCCTGCGGTTGGGCGTCGCAATCACGCATTGGAAATTACGAGAGAGACACGCGGGAGCCGTCCGTTGACGATGTGATGGCCATGGCTGGGGTTCTAAAGATTAGCCCCGCTGTACTTTTAGGCTTTGACAGTGATTACACGTCTTTGACAGCGGTACACGGTAGGGATATTCGTACAGAATTCGACTCGAACGTCGAGGTTGCGCTGCAGCCGACTAGGTCTTTTTTGTACCCTGAGATCAGTTGGGTCCAGGCAGGTTCGGCCATGGAAGCGGTGGATTTGTCGAATGTCGCTGCGGCGCCCAGACATTCGTCTGACGTATGGGCTGGAGAAAATGGTTTTTGGTTGCGAGTGGTTGGGGCCTCTATGACGAATCCCGCTGGCGCAAACTCGTTCCCGGAAGGTTCGCTGATTCTAGTCGCCCCGGATATCGAGCCGCGCCACGGTCAGTACGTCGTGGCACGAATGATCGACTCTAACGAGGCCACTTTTAAGCAGCTTGTCAGTGACGCAGGCGACCTCTACCTAAAGCCTCTAAACCCGCTTTTCCCAATGAAGGCGGTTGACAATACCTGGGAAATCGTAGGCACCGTCGTAGACGGGAAAATGCCTAAATCGATTTTTCTGTAGTGTCAAAAATGTCCTCAAGCCGCCTACGGGCGGTTTTTTTGTGCCTGCCTTTTGGGTTTTTCGTCCGGCGGCGAGTTTCTTATCCTTTAAACCAAAGAAAAAAACACGAAATGTGATTGACTTGAAAATCACGATACGTGATTATTTCAACGCCCCAACACACAACACCTCAGCAAGGAGCATTAAGCATGACTACTTCGACCTCCATCACCGCTCACGGCATCACCGGTTTCCTTGGCCGCGGCGCAGCCTTGCGCGAGCTGGAGTGCTTGCTGGAAATCGCGGCAGGCAAGACATCGAAGCAGGCGGCGCGTGGCCTTGGGTGCGCACCAAGCACGGTCGAAAAAGCCGTTGAGCGCATCTTCTTCAAGCTGCGCGTCAGCAACAGAGCAGCACTGATCGCCGAAGCTTTCCGTCGCGGCCTGATCAGCTTCGCTGCCGCCAGCAACCCTACTCCTGAAAAACAACGAGACGAGTCGCAAGACGGCGTTTTCATCGCATGACTGCCTTCGCAGCGGCGTGCGCCTCCAGCGGGGACGCAGTCCGGTGCTCAGGCTGATCTGAACCACTAACCAAAACCCAATTTTTTGCGAAGCCATAGAACGCGGTCGGGAATCACTCGGCCAGGAGAAAGGACAATGCTAATTCTCACCCGCCGTATTGGCGAAGCCCTCCGCATCGATAGCGAGATCGCCGTCACCATCCTTGGTATCCAAGGCCAGCAGGCGCGCGTAGGCATTCAGGCTCCGGCCAGCATCGAGGTACACCGCGAGGAGGTTTACCAGCGTATTCAGCGTGAGCTCGGGGCGGCTGGTTGCATTCACGAGCGCATCAAGATGGTGGCCGCCGAAGTCGATCCACGCTCCCTCTTTGTGAAGGAAAACCCAGCAGGCTTTGCTCCTGAGGATCTGGAGCAGGAAGGCTCAGGCTTCGCGAACAAATACGCCCAGGACGCCTACGTGGTTTTCCTGTCGGGATATCGCGCTGGTGTAGAGGCTGACCAATGATCATGTCCCAAGGCAGCCAGCTTCACCCGCGTGCTGAGTTCGAAAGCTTGGGCGATCGTCTAATCCGCTTCGGCCAGGCGTTGAAAGAACCAGCCACCACGGTGGGCCAGCTCACGAGCTTGGCCAACTCCTGCGGCATCCACTTGAAGCTACGCACGGTGAATGATTCGTATGGAAAGCATGATGAATAGCTCATGCGCCAGCCATCCAGTGCGCCTGGACAATCGCCCACCTGAGTGCTTCATCATGTGCGACGTGCAGGGTGGCGTAAGTTTCCTCACTCACCATCGAGCCATCGCTCGTATAAATGCCGACGAAGATGAGCGTTACTGGCTCAGAGACATGAATCCGAATGTCGAGCTGCGTGCCGCCTGGCAAAATCTCGCTATATCTGAAAGCACTGAGCCTTCGCTCGGTCCACTGATGAAACTTCAAGCCTCTTTGGCGCATAGGGCCTCCTGCGGTCTGATGCCAAACGATAAAGCACGCCGCACCGTCCCGCCAATCAACTCAGTTGGCGCGGATTGGCGCGCACGTCAGCTTTAGACGGATAGCAAACCTGACGCGTCAGGAGTCACTCAATGCGCTACATGACTATTAGAAAATTTGCCAGCGAGTCTGGCTACAGCGAGGACGCTATCCGCTCGAAGATCCGTGATGGAATTTGGCGGCTTGGCGAGATTTGGTACAAGGCTCCGGACGGCCGGACGCTGATCGACACAGAGGGATATGAGTCATGGGTAGAGATGGGCGGGGAGTTCGGGCAGTCTCCGATTCGAGTATCGAAATCACGTTCATGTATCGGGGCGTCCGGTGCCGCGAGCGCATCACGCTCAAGCCCACCTCCACTAATCTGAAGAAGGCCGAGCAGCACAAGGCCGCGATTGAACACGCCATCTCTATCGGCACGTTCGATTACGCGGTCACCTTTCCGGGCTCGGCCAGGGCGGCGAAGTTTGCGCCGGAGGCCTCACGGGAAAAGGTTGCCGGCTTCCTCACTCGATGGCTCGGATCTAAGAAAAAACATCTGTCCAGCAGCACTTTCGATGGCTATCGCAAGCTCGTCGAGCACCGCCTGGTGCCCGCGCTGGGCACGCATATGATGGTCGATCTGAAACGGAAGATGATCAAGGACTGGCTCGACACCTTGGAAACCAGCAACAAGACGCTGAGCAATATCCAGAGCTGCCTCCGCTCGGCACTTACCGAGGCAGTCGACGAGGAATTGATTGAGAACAATCCGATGGCGGGCTGGACGTACAAGCGTAAGTCCGCTCCGACAGATGAGGATGACGTCGATCCATTCAGTCCGGAGGAGCAGCACGCGATCATAGGCGCGCTTGAAGGCCAGACCGCAAACCTTGTGCAATTTGCATTGTGGACGGGGCTGCGCACGAGTGAGCTGGTGGCTTTGGACTGGAGAGACGTCGATTTCATCCGTGGGGAGGTGATGATCACCAAGGCGATGACTCAGGCTTCAAAGGGAGCGGCGGAGATACCAAAGACAGCTGCGGGTCGACGTGCGGTGAAGTTGCTCGGCCCTGCGATGACGGCTTTAAAAGCGCAGAAAGAACACACTTTCCTGGCTGGGGAGGAGGTATTTCAAAATCCGCGCACGCTGGAGCGGTGGGCAGGCGACGGGCCAATTCGGAAAACCATGTGGGCACATGCGGTGAAGAAAGCTGGCGTTCGATATCGGCGCCCGTATCAGACACGCCACACCTACGCGTCAATGATGCTGTCAGCCGGAGAGCACCCAATGTGGGTTGCGCAGCAAATGGGGCACAGCGATTGGACGATGATCGCGCGGGTCTATGGGAGATGGATGCCGACGAGTGGTAACGATGCTGGCGTCAAAGCAGAAAATGCATTTTCCCAGCCAACCAATGCAAAAGTGGACCGTGTAGTGGAAGCTGGCGATACGCCCTAGCCAGTGATAGATTGAGGAAAATAACCTCAACCACATCCAGGTGCGATTCTGAGTTAAGCCTGGGACGAAAGGGACTTCGCAATGCTCCAAAGTGGCTATCTCAACTTTTTTTCTGTGAACAAATGCGGGTTGTATCGCCATTTCAGTGATGATCCTAAGGGGTTAAATCTAGCCGATACTTTTGCCAGACTAAAGGCGTGGAAGGATGATCGGAATTTTGAAGCGACAAACCCATGGGACGCATCTAAGTATAAAAATAAAACCCACTGCTATTGCCATGCTATCCATAGCGATGCGGAGACCGGGGATTTCTTTCTTGTCCTCTGGAAGGGTGATTCCGACCGTCATGGTCCGCTATATGGCATCACAGTAAATCCAGACGGCTCGATCGAACAATTGGTCGAACAGACAAAGGCGAAAGGTAGTAAACAAATGATCTGGGGGCGCCCGTGCTACTACTGGGTGGTGCCTGAATTGAACATTGTCGCTTCTTTGAAGTTTGACAATTCGAGAACTGACTCAGCGATGTTTCAAGACTGGGTAAGTGGGTGCATGAATTTCAGAGTCCCGTTACCGGAGTATGTTGTAACGACGACTGAGAAAGGTTTCACCCGCTTCGAACTAAACGACGAAGACGACAAATATAAATATTATTTCCAATTTGATGTGTCGATGAAATCTCTCTCGACCTCATCGGCGGAAATGCAAGAACTCGCAAGAAAGGTCACACAAATCGTCAGACGCGAAACTGTCTCCATCAAGGATGTTAATAAAAGAAAAGGATTCGCAAAACTTTTTAGGAATTTTGAGGTTCCATATATATCCGCTGAGGACAACTCAATTCGTCAAGTCGAACTAAGAGTTGAGGCAAAGCCTACAGTAGAGGAGCTTGAGCACATTATTGAGACTTACGCCGCGAATCACGACACAAAATCATGGGAAGATGTCGGCTTTGTGCTAGACAAGCCAAACTCAATAATCTGGGCAAGCAAATACCGGTTAACCGACCACATTGCGCTGGACGACGATAATCAACCAGTTTTCAAAGCACATGAAATTTATGCTAGCGTTAAAAAAAATCGAGATCGGTACTTAGCCCCAATCAGAAAAGACATGTTACCTAAACAGGTTACAGCTAATGGTTAAATTGATTCTAATGGCGATAGTGGCATCTGTGGTCGGAGCCGCGGCTTTCACTCAACATTTGAAGTTCAGCTATTCAGACTTCAAGGATTACTGCAGCGTACTGTTATCAATTTCGGGAATGGTATTCACAATCATGGGAATATGGATAGCATTTGTCTACCCTATTGCTATAAAGAGGCTACAGGATCCGGACAAAATAAAAATCGCTGATTTCACAGCGACAATGCAAGATACCAGAAGGCTCGAGAGCATCGTAGGGAGCGTCATGGAATCAGGATCAGTGGCGCTATGCATCACACTTATATATCTGTGCAAGCTGCTAGCTAGCGCAATTCCTGCCTACATTGAATATCGGGAAATAGCCAGAGCCGCTGGTTTAGGAATGGTGATCTTTCTTACATTGGTGCAATGCTCTGCCATATTCAGCGTAATTCACGCGAACTATTTGTTCATCGGTGACCTGCACACTCGACGAGAGGCGCAGGAAAAAAAGGCAGATATTCGCTAATGACAGCTTTATGCCAGCCTTCTGATTGAAAGCCACGTGGAATCGGCATATGACGGGGGTTCAAATCCCCCCGGCTCCACCAAACACGCAATACAAATCAAGCACTTAGCGTTTATCGCAAGTGCTTTTTTTGTGCTTTTATGGCCGGTTTTGTCTGTAGAAGCCAAGCTTGACGACACCCTCAGCCCGGTAGGCTTCGCCTCATTTCATCGGGCTTCAGCCTGAGCAACAACGATCTCAAGGGGACGGTTGCCGAACTCACCATTCGTCAAGGGCGTGTAGTCGTTGGATCTGATGTTTGTACTCGCAAACAAGCTGATAGGTAGTGCTTGCTGTCCCGGTTATCAACGCACCGACGACTCGGCAATCCGCATTGACGTACTGCTCCCATGCCTCCTGCGCCTGCGGAAGCAGGGCCGGAACGCCTTTTGATAGCATTTCCTGCTCGGCGTCCTGCTGAGTAATGACAAGCTTCTCCTGGTACTTCTGTTTCACCGCGTCATTAGCCGCTTGCATCATTACAAGTGCGCACCGTTCGCTATCGTTTGTCGTTCGCGTATTCGGGTTGCTCAAACACCGCTTCCATTCTGCCTCCAGCTTCGCCGCGAATTGGTCCACCGCCCTAGCCAGCTCTTCCTCTCGGCCGACATCGGCATGTGATACGCCGGTCGCAAGCAATCCCGCTATAACAAACACTGTGAACACACGTTTCATGTTTCTCATCCCTGAAGGTGATTAGTAAGCGCCGGCATGCTGCCGGAGATGCAGGCCGCGCACAATCCCTACCCTGCTGCCCCATTTCGAATGATTAATGGCAAGCATTAAGCCGAGCCCCGTCAACAGCAAGTACCTGACCTTTTCATCTCACGCTGCTCCGAAACAGTTCAGCTGCACAATCGGAGATGCTCCCCCATCCTGTCAGTCCTTTATTCCTTTTTTGCCATAAAAAAGCCCCGCTCGAATCAGCAGGGCTTTTGGGTTCAGCGCGAGTCGATCAGACCCCGCCCTTCCCCGGCAACAGCTCATCATTCCCACGCCTAGTGGTTGGCTCTTCAGTCACCGGATCGTTCTCGGTACGCGCGGGCCCAGTCGGGTCTACCTGCGGGTCGGAAACATCGGGCGATTCCTCATTGAACCCAAGATCCTTATCCGGATCCGTCTGCGCGCTGGTCCCTGTAAGCGAAGTGTCATTAGCCATGAATTCGATCTCCTCGTTTACGTGCGAGTTATCCGCACCATAACCATGAGAAGCCCACTAGCGCGCCAAGTGCCGCGGATTAGACGGGCGGTTTCGAAATCGCCTGCCCATCACACGGCTCACCAACTCGCACGAATGCCGACACTGCCGCTGACTCCCGCCAGTTCATTGCTGTCCAGCTGGGCGGCGTAGTCCACCGCGAAGTACACGCTTACTCCCTTCGCCACGCCAACGATCAAGCCAGCGCCAATGTCGGTGGATGAAGACCTGTGTTGGGTTTTGATCCGGTCGACGCCGTTGTAGGTCACGGTGTCCTTGCCATCCAGCACCTGCCAGACGTTCGCGCGCAGGTAGGGTTCGACGGGCAGATTGTCGATCAGGTAACGGCCCTTCAAGCGCGCGCCGACTCGACTCGTCCAGTAGTCCTGTGAATCAAACGAGACGTCGGAGATGCCGTCGTTCTGGCGGTCGAGGTCGATCCGTTGATGGATAACCTGCACTTGGGGTTCAACGACCCAGCGTTCGGAGACGGCCATCGGGTAGCCCGTTTCCAGAGACAGGCTGATGGCATGGCCGTCGGTGTCGAGCCTGATGCCTTGATCGGACCGACTGCTGCCGCCAAGACGTGTGCCCATGGCGACGGCTTCCAGGTACCAGCCGCCCGGGTCGACCAGGCTCCAATAGGCGCCGAAGTGATCGCCGTTGATTTTCATGCGGCCGGCTTTTGTGCCCTTGAAGCCTTCGGCGAATCCCTCGACGCTGCCTTGTAACCGGCTCTGGCCGACGAAGACGCCAGCGCGTTGCACCCGGCCGGAATCAGTCGGTGCGACATACAGGTCGTGGCCCACTTGGTAGCCCTTGGTCGACCCATCGAAATGCGGCGAGGCATCGCCGGCCCAGTCCCTGCGTATGTCGTTGCCATACAGTCGCGCCCATCCGCCGGGCGCACCGCTGAGCAGGTTCTGATCGCCCTGACGGTCATGAAAAGTGCCCAGCGCTTCACGCGCCATGATCTGCGCAGCCGGCACGAACACCGAATAGATCGGCACTTCCAGGCGATATAACGGAATGGGCTCGGCGCCGGGCGACGCCGTTGGCAATGGTGCAGTTAACGGGGCCGGGACTGGCGAGACAACGGCAGGCGCAACAGAGGGTGTAACCGGAGCAGCAGGCGGTGGGACGGGAGCAAGGGTCGGTGGCTCAACGGCCGGTTCGTCCGGATCGACAGGGACCGGAGGCACTGGCACTGGCTCGGGAACGGGAACGGGAACAGGTGTTGGCGTTGGTGTTGGTGTTGGTGTTGGTGTTGGTGTTGGTGTTGGCGTTGGCGTTGGTATAGGCGTCGGAATGACAGGCGACGGCGTGACGGGCTGGGGTGTCGGATCCACCACAGGCGGTGCGGTGGGCGGCGGTACGCTCAATGGGCTTCGGACCGCAGCCACCGAAGAGCGCAGGAACCAGCTGTTCTCGGTCCCGGCCGTCACGCCGCCCTTGAACAACTGATAGCGGTAGGCGCCGGCCACGACGCGGTTGCCGAGCACAAAGGCGTCGTTGGTGCTGGTCGCTCCATTGACGGCCTGCACCACTTCGATGCCGTTATCCTGTGTCAGTCCGCCCAGCCCGTTGAGGTTGCTGATGCCCAGCTGGGTGTTGCCGCTGATTGCACCTTGGGACACCACCAGTCGGTCACTGGCCGAGCGGTCGTCGCCTAGAACCGTCTGCAGCAGCAACCGGCCGTTGTTGCCCAGGTAGTTGCCGAACACGGTAAGTGTGTCGGCGGCCACGACGCTGTTGGCGGTCATGTCGACAGTCCCGGCGTTGTTCAACGAGGCGAGCTGCCCTGCGGCGTACGGGCGAATGGCGCCTTGGGTCACCTCCAACGTACTGGAGCTGTCGATGTTGAACGTGCCGGTGTTGCTCACGCTGTCGCCAAGAAAGAGGTCGGTGTCGAGCGTGAAACGCGACTGCCCGGTGAGATCAATCGCTTCCCACCCCAGGTAGCGCCCGGCCCCGGCGCTGAGGGTCTGGAAAAACGTCAGTTGGTCATTACCCAGTCCGCCGTCTAGCAAAGGGTTCGAAATCAGCGTGCTTTCATTGAGGTTGCTGATTGAAGCGCGGTCATTGCCGTCGCCCATCAGCACGGAGGACTGGATCACTCCGCCCCCGTTCCACGCGAACGTGTCGTCGCCGAAGCTGGCGCGGATTTCGCCGGATACCGTCCCGCCGCTCACGCTGATGCTGTCGTTGCCGCCACTGACGCTGATGTTGCCGCCAATGCTGCCGCCCGAAACGACAATAGTGTCGCGGCCGAAACCGGTGACGAGGTTGGCGATGATCCGGCCGCCCGACATGTCGAAGAGATTGTTGTCGAGCTTCATGTCGACGCGGCCAATGGTGCCGCCGCTGAGGGTCGCGACATCACCGTCTTCAAACGCCCCGACGATGGTCCCGCCGCTCATGGAGAACACGTCGCGGCTATCACCCTGCGCCAGTGACTGGAGGGTGCCGCCGCTCATGAAAAAGTTGTCGATACCGGGACCCTGCATGAGGCTGCCGGTGATGGTCCCGGCCTCCATCACCAACACGTTTGTGCCCGCGCCCTGGTTGATGGCGCCCTGCACCCGGCCGGAGCTCATGACAATCCGGTCGGCGCCGTTGCCAAACAGGATGTTGCCCGTCACCACGCCCGTGCCGCCAGCTGGAAACGTCAGCACGTTATCGCCGGCCAGATCGATCAGGCCCGGACTGGTGCTGCTGTCGCATACGTAGTTGTCATTTCCTGTCCCTGACACCAACGTGCAAGCCGCTTCGATCGGCGTGACTGGCAACAGCATTGATACACAAGACACACGGAGAAACTGGCGGAAAAATGCCCGATCGGGCTGTTTCATCACAACGTCCTGCGGAATGACCCGCGTGCTTACATCCCTATAAAGAGCGCACTCAAGCAAGTGCGTCCAATTGTCGCCCTGACAGTACAAGCGAAGGATACAAACCCCGACATGTCAAACGGCGCGAGCCTTATCCACAGGTGCGTTGCGGGAAAACGCCGCTTAGGCACACGCCTGAAGCCTTCGATCAGCACCGGCTTGTGACCCGGCGACCGCGCCCGGCCGCGGTTGTGACGACGATGACAACGGCGTAGAATCCGCAACATCTCGTCGCATCTCCCCATACTCATAATATTCAGCTGACCGCATGCACCGCCCAGGCACACGCCTCGAGCGGTCTTTCTGCTTGTCGGCGTTTTTACCGGGGAAACGGCAAACCGAATTCTTCAGGAGGGCATTCGTATTGATGAATACCACTAATGCACACACCGGAAGTTGGCTGAGCGTGATCGCGCTGGCCCTGGCAGCGTTCATCTTCAACACCACGGAATTCGTACCGGTGGGTTTGTTGAGCGCCATCGGTCATAGCTTCGACATGACCACCGCCCAAGTCGGTCTGATGCTGACGGTTTATGCGTGGATCGTGTCCCTCACGTCGCTGCCGATGATGCTGATGACCCGCAACATCGAGCGGCGCAAGTTGCTGTTGTTTGTGTTTCTGACGTTCATCGCCGCCCATGTGATGTCGAGCCTGTCATCGAGCTTCGGCATGCTGCTGGTCAGTCGCGTCGGTATCGCAGTGGCCCACGCCGTGTTCTGGTCGGTGACCGCATCGCTGGCGGTGCGAGTGGCACCGGAGGGCAAGCAGGTTCAAGCCCTCGGCCTGTTGGCAACCGGCACTGCGCTGGCGATGGTGCTCGGCATTCCGCTGGGGCGCGTGCTGGGCGAAGCGCTGGGCTGGCGCGCAACCTTCCTGGCGATTGCCATTGCCTCGGGCCTTACGGTGTTGGTGTTGATGAAGTCGCTGCCGCTGCTGCCGAGCCAGAATTCGGGCTCGTTGCGCAGCCTGCCGATGCTGTTCAAGCGCCCGGCGCTGATGTCGCTCTACCTGCTGACGGCGCTGGTGGTCACGGCGCAGTTCACGGCCTACAGCTACATCGAACCGTTCGCACAGATCGTGGCGAAGATGAATGGCGACATGACCACCGTTATCCTCTTGCTGTTCGGCGGCGCCGGGATCGTCGGGTCGGTGATCTTCAGCCGCTACAACGACCGTTACCCGCGCGGCCTGCTGATCACTGCGATCGGCGCCCTGGCGGCGTGTCTGATTCTGCTGCTGCCGCTGTCCGGCAACTCATCGTCGATGGGTACGCTGAGCGTGGTCTGGGGCATGGCGATCATGTGCTTTGGTCTGGTAATGCAGTCCAAGGTCCTGGCGATGGCGCCGGACGCCACGGACGTGGCCATGGCGCTGCATTCGGGCATCTACAACATCGGCATCGGCGGCGGCGCGCTGTTGGGCAGCGTGGTGATCAGCCAGCTCGGCGTGGCCAACATCGGCCTGGTAGGCGGGATGGTCGCGATCAGTGGTTTGTTGCTGGCGTGCCTGGCGACCCATCGCTATGGCGAAACGATTCGGGCATAAAGACAAAAAGCCGAACACAGTATGGAAGGCGAGAGCGACCGTGATGTCGCTCAAGCTTCCTCGCAAACAGTTGTGTATCCGCCAGACAGCCAGCGTCTGAAACGCCGTATTCGTGAGCGAGCTCACTCCCACATGAACTGCGCTCGCCGCGCCACGGCGAACGATCCATCATTCCCATCGATAACCAACATTCCCCCTAATGCCTTCCGCTCAAAACTGATGGGCGTACCATCGCCCTCACACCCAAACACGAACCGAGGGCAGGAAAAATGATCGTTCATCTCCTTACTTGCTTGACGCTCGCAGCGCTCACCAGCTACGTCGTCGCCCTCAAACTCTTCGATCTGGGATCGGTCTTGATGACCGCGGACGATGAGGACAGTCGTGTTGTGGCACCGGCCAACTAAGGCCAAGTAGCTGACACTTATCAGCACCTTTCACGCTTTCAACGTTCTGTTACATGCGGAGCAATCGACATGACCCGAGACGTCACGTTGCACGTTAATTTTCCAACATTTGGAAAGAACTATTACTCACAACATGTCATCGCCCGCAAGAACAGCCACGGTCTCGTTGAGGACAATCCTTCGGCGCCTTCATGATGCCCTCGGCGGAAAACCACTTCAGCAATGAGGTGGTGGGCTTCAACGCTTTTATCCTCTCTCTTGAAATGTGCTGATCGTGAAAAACCTCCTGCGTAGTTTTATCCCCCATTCGCTAAACACCCACCCTGCCGAATGGTCGCGTGCCGCCATCGGCGCGTGCCTGGGCATCTTCGTCAGCGCGGTGTTCTGCCGCGAGTTGTACGGCATCGACATCACGCTGCACCTGCTGGGGCCGGTGGGCGCCTCGGCGGTGCTGCTGTTCGCGGTGTCGACCGGCGCGCTCGCTCAACCGTGGGCGATCCTCGGCAGTTACCTGATCGCCGCGCTGGTGGCGCTGTTGTCCATCAGGCTGCTCGGCAACACCGTTAATGCCGCGAGCCTGGCGGTCTGCTCCTCCATCCTGCTCATGTGCGTGCTCCGCTGTTTGCACCCGCCCGCTGCTGCGGTCGCGATCTGCATCGTCACCTCGAAGAACGAGCTGTCGCCCATGGGCCTTCAAGTGCTTGGCCCGGTGATGCTCAACGCAGTGTGTCTGCTGGCTGGCGCGCTGATCTACAACAACCTGACCAGGGTGCGTTACCCCAAGGCGCAGGCCAGTGAGCTGCCGGCGCCTGAACAGGCGCCACTCAACAGCGACGGCTTCAACGCTGAAGATCTCGACAAGGCGCTAGAGGAAATGGGCGAGTTCGTCGATGTTTCTCGCGAGGACCTTGAGGAGATTCTGCACAAGACCGAAGCGCATGCGCTGCGACGCAACCGTTCCGATATCGACGCCGCCCGGATTCTCTCGCGCAGTACGCAAAGCCTCTCGCTGGATCATTCGATGGCTGACGCGGTGAAAATGCTCGCCAAAAATGACAGCAAATACCTGCCGGTGCTGGATGGTGACAAGAAGGTGGTGGGCATCATCACGCTGGTCAACTGATAGCCAGCGTCGGGCACCCACTGGCAGAAATCCGGAATCTGAGGTCTGATGCACAAGGCTCGTACCGATAACGAGCCACACCCCCAATTCTGCGGAAACCCACATGAAACACGCCCTGCTTGCCGGCTTGCTCCTGACTGCATGTGACCTGCCCTTCGCGGCAAATGCCAACGACGACAACAATCAGTGCCAGATGAACCTGAGCAAGGTTCGTGACGCGAAAGTCGCCAACCCCCATCTCAGCGATGCGGTCAAAAGCGATATCGACACGACCGTGCACCGCGCCGAAGCGGCCCTGGCGCGGCACAACGATGACGGTGGGCGTGAATGTGTGGCGCTGACGCAGCAAGCGCTGCAGAAGGCTCAGAGCAACTGAGCCACAGGGGCGCCAGACGGCTCACCCCTTTCAGCGCTGCAGCTATTTCAAGACCAGCATCCGATACACCCCCGCTTCGCTTTCAATCCCGTGGGTGTCGTGGGTGAAGCCGGGGAATGACCGATCGAAGCTTTCCAGCGCCCGAAGATAGGCCAGCAACGGCCCATCTGCAGGGCCCGCGTTTTCCCCGGGCATCAGCAGCGGGATGCCCGGCGGATAAGGCACGATGCCTGTCGCGGCAATTCGTCCGGCGGCCTCTTCCAGGGTGACCTGCTCTACCTCGTTTTTGACTAACTTCTCGTAAGCCTCCACCGGGCTGAATTCGGCCTTGGGCAACGTGCCGAACGCCTTCGACATGGCTGCTGTGGTCTTGGTCTCTTTCATCGCGGCGAAAATGTCTTCTGCCAGATCTTTCAAGCCCATGCCGGCATAGCGCTGCTGGTTCGCGGTCAGCAATTCGGGCAGGCAAAGCTCCAGTTCTAGGTTGGTGTCGTAGTCGCGCTTGAAGTCGAGCAACGCGTTGACCAGCGTGCCCCACTTGCCCTTGGTGATCCCGATGGAGAACAGGAAAAGGATGGTGAAGTCGGTGGTCTTCTCAACGATGATGCCTTGGTGCCCCAGGTAGGCACTGAGCAAGCAGGCCGGAATGCCGAAGTCCAGCAGGTTGCCGTCGTCACCCATCCCCGGGCTGAGGATGGACACCTTGATCGGGTCCAGCATGCAGTAGCCGTCTTCGATGTCGCCGAAGCCGTGCCACACCTCGTTGGGGTGCAAGACCCAGCAGTTCGGGTCAGTCTTGAGCCGCACTGGATCGACTTCGTGAAACGCAATCGCCGTGGCCCCGACCTGCACAGTAGGCGGCTGCCAGCAAGAGAAGAACCAGTCGTCCTGGCTCAGCATGTCGGTCTGCATGCGCGAAATGACCTGACGGAACGCCACCGCTTCTTCGATGGATTCGTTGGTCAGAATTTGCCCACTAGGCGCCTCCATCATCGCCGAGCTGACGTCACAGGACGCCATGATCGCGTAATTGGGCGAGGTCGACGCGTGCATCATGTAGGACTCGTTGAACCGCCCGTGGGGAATCGGGTTGCGGCCGTTACGGACATGAATCATCGAGGCCTGGGACAGCGCCGCGAGCAGCTTGTGAGTCGACTGCGTGGCGAACACGGTGGGTTTGGACGGATCGTGATCATCCGGGCTGCCGTGCATGGCAAAGCGGTCCTTGTACAGCGGATTGAACCTGGCATAGCCGTACCAGGCTTCGTCGAAATGGAGCCGGTCAACGCTCTGCCCCAGCAGCTCTTCGACGCGGGTGACGTTGTAGGTCAGGCCGTCGTAGGTGGAGTTGGTGACGATGGCATGCACCGGCGTCGGGTCGATGTGGCTTTTGACCAGCGGGTTGCTGGCGATGGCGGCTTTGACGCTCTTGGCGCTCAAGGTCTGCGGCAGGATCGGGCCGATGATGCCGAAGCGGTTGCGCGTGGGCACCAGGTAGGTGGGGATGGCGCCGGACAGCGTCATCGCGTGTTCGGCGGACTTATGACAGTTGCGGTCGCACAGGGCGATCTGGTCACGAGTGACGCTGGCCATCAGGATCACCCGGTTGGACATCGACGAACCATTGGTCACGTAGTACGTGCGATGGGCGCCAAACACCTTCGCCGCATAGCGCTCGCCCTGGCCGATCGGGCCGCTGTGATCGAGCAACGAGCCGAGTTCGCCGACGGAAATCGACAGGTCGGAGCGCAGGAGGTTCTCGCCAAAAAACTCGTAGAAGGCTCGGCCTGCCGTGCTTTTCAGAAAGGCCGTACCGCCGGCGTGGCCCGGGGTGTGCCAGGAGTATTCGTAGCTGCGGGCAAACTTCAGCAGCGCACCGAACATCGGTGGCAACACCGCCTGACGGTAGCGTTCGATGGCCGCCATGATGCGTCCGCTGAGAAAGCGGCTGGTGTCCTCCGGCAGCCAGATGAAGTCATCGGCGTGCTGCATGACGATCAACGGCACACTCGATGCCGTGCTGCGATCGCTGATCAGAAACACCGGCACCCGCGTGTTGCGCTCACGCAGCGTGGTGAGCAGATCGATGCATTGCTTGTGGTCGTCGCTGCTGTCCATTTCCCAACTGAGCAACACACACTGGATCGCCGGATCGGTGCTGAGTATCGACTTCGCGTCGCTGAGGCTTTCGGAGGTCAGCACGCTGATGGCGCGGTCTTCCACATCGCTGATCAGCTGGATCAGGGCCCGGCCGAACACGCTGCGTTTGTCGGGCTGGCTGCTGACCAGCAGCGCCAGCATGCCGAGCAGGTGTCTGTTGTCGCTCATGGTCGAGTCTCCAGGGTGGCCAGGTTCAGGTTGTTGACGGGGATCGGCTCGCCGACGATGTGCTGCGCGGAAACGGTCTGGGTCGGCACGCTGTTGTTCAGCGCTTCAAGCTTGATCAGGCGCGTGTTGACGAAGCCGAACAGGGTGTAACCGACGATGGTCGCCACACCGCCAAGCATCAACGCCTCGGCGCCGGAGCTGTACAGCGCCAGATAGCTGTACGCGGTGGCGATCCCGGCGACGATGTTGGTGATGAGGGCTTTTTGCGGCGGCACGTTGGAGACCTTTTGCAGGGTCATCAGCGTGGCCATCGACAGGATGTACGGCACCAGATTGGTGACCACCGCAAGATTGACCAGCGTGTCGAACTGTTTGGCCAGGTCAGGGCTGATGGTCAGCAGCGCCAGGGCGGTCTGGATCGCCAGCAGGATCAGCATGCTGATGATGGGCACCCCGTGCTTGTTGGCTTTGGCGAAGATCGGCAGAAAGTAACCGGTGTCTGCGGAGCTTTTGAACACCTGCGCCACCGTGAACTGCCAGCCCAACAGCGAGCCGACGCAGGCGAGGACCATGAGCCCCATGATGATGTCGCCGATCATGGGGTTGAACATCTTGGCGAACACCAGCCCGAACGGCGCCGTTGAGGAAACCAGTGCCGCGTTGTCGACGATGCCGGCAATGACGTTGGTGGAGACGATGTAAATCACTGCTGCGCCGAGTGTCCCGCCGAGCACTGCGATGGGCACATTCTTTTCGGGGTTCTCCACCGCATCGCCGTTGGCGCACGCCGACTCCAGGCCGAGAAAAGCCCACAGGGTAATCGCTACCGAAGCGCCCGCTGCCTGGTACCAGGTTTTGTCGTGGGGATTCCATCCGGCCGAATACGTGCTGCTGTCGAACCAGAACCAGCCGATCGTCGAAACCAGCACCACGGGAGCAATAACGCCCCATACGGTCACCGCGCCAATCTTGCCGGTAATACGTGCGCCGCCGAAGTTGGCGAACGTGGTGATCCATAACAGCGCGATGGTGGCCAGGCCGACTTGAAGCGAACCCAACTTGATATCGAACAGCATCTGTATATATCCAACTGCGGTGATACTGATGGCCACGTTGGCAATCAACAACGACAAACCGTAGGTGTAGTTGGTGATGTAGTTGCCTGATTTGCCGAAGGTGTATTCCGCGTATCCACCCATGCCGCCGGTCTTGCGACTGAGCATGCCGCACCGCGCAAAAGCGTAGGCCAAAGCCAGCGAACCGGTGGCCGTAATCAGCCAGGACAGGATGGAAATGCCGCCCACCTCGGCGAGTTTGGTGGGCAATAGCACAATGCCGGACCCGAGCATGTTGACCGCAGTCAACATCGTGAGCTGACCGACGCTCATTTTCTTAGCGACTGACATTCCGTTGCCCTGTTTGCAAAAGGTGAGAGGATTTAGCTATAGCAAAGGATTCTTGTTAATCAAGAAAACAGCGTTTTGTTAATCAAGAACCGGCCAGCCGCTAGTTGCTGGCGACAAGCCATCTTTACTTGGACTAATTATGTTGTTTGAAGGGTGAATAACGTTAAGAAGAACTGTCAGTTCAGAGGGATGGCGGCGTCTTGCCGAAGGCAAAAGAGGATAGCGTCAAGGACCGGAGGGGTATTGATCTATATCAATCAGTGGTTAGGTAGCGAAGCGGCAACGCTGGTCAATTCGGACAGGTTTTTTTGGACCAAGCGAAGCGAGGGCTGAACAGGTGGGAGCCGGCTTGCCGGCTCCCAACGTTTCAAACGAATAACGTGATCAGCGCAAACCCGACGTACCAGACGATGGCCGAGCGGATGAGCAGTTCCCACAGCACGTCGAGGCTGTTGACGCCCTCGACGCCCACCACGGGCGCAGGAACCTCGCCAGCAACGCAGCCGACTTTGCTGATCAGGCGTGAGGCGCTGATGTTCCAGTTGAGCAGTTCGCTGAGCATCACGCGGCTGACCGCGACGAAGTTGCCCACCAATGCGAAGCTGGCCGACAGCAAGCGCACAGGCACCCAGTCAAAGGCATGCCTTGCCTGTGTCGCACGCTCGACCAGCGCCGGGGTTTTGCCGTGTTCCGAGGCCAGCGCCAGCAAGCGGTAGGCCAACGCCGCAACCGGGCCGAGCACGAAATACCAGAAAATCACCGCGAAAAAGCCCTGATAAATCTGCCACAGCAAATATGTCTGAGCGCCGCCCAGTAGCTGTTCTTCATTCTCGGCCCGGACCCCCAGGTCGCGTTCGGCAACCAGCACCGCCGCTTCCTGATCGCCTCGACGGCAGGCATCTCGAAACGAGCCGAGCGCGGCTTTGACGTCGCCACGGCCGAGGCTGTAAATCAGCACCAGCAAGTGGATCGGCAGCGCGAGCCAGCCGTAGGCCACCGAGCCGACAATCACCAATGCCAGGGCAAGGACCACCAAAGGCAGCACAACCGTCACCATCAAAATCCACAACGGTCGCTTGGCTGAGCGTGGGTTGGATTCCAGCCGGCTCAATTGATTGAGCCATGGCCCGTCGCGCTGAATGCGCTGGCGCAGGGCCGAAAACTTCTCGATCCAGACCGCCAGCAGCAAAACCAGAAAACTCATTAGCTGCTCCTCACTTCAAACGTCCAGGGCGGCACGAAACCGCTCCCAGTCAAAACACGGACCCGGATCGGTCTTGCGCCCCGGCGCAATGTCGCTGTGACCGCATATGCGTTGCCCCGTGATCGCTGGCCACGCCGCCTGCAACTGGCGGGTCAACTCGATCAGCGCCTCATACTGCGCGCCGGTGAAAGGTTGATCATCCGTGCCTTCAAGCTCGATGCCAACGGAAAAGTCATTGCACGTCTCGCGACCGTCGAAGATCGAGACACCTGCGTGCCAGGCACGGTCGAGGCACGACACGAATTGAGTGATCGCTCCATCGCGCTCAATCAGGAAATGCGCAGACACCCGCAGTTCGGCGATGCCTTCAAAGTAAGGGTGTTCTGTGACGTCCAGCCGATTCTGAAAAAACGCCTGGACCTTGCCGGTCTTGAACTGCGCGGGCGGCAGGCTGATGTTGTGAATCACCAGCAACGAAATTTCGTTATCAGGCCGGGCATTGAAATTGGGTGAAGGGCAATGCTGCGCGCCGTGGCACCAGCCGGTGGCAGGGTCCAGATGCATGGGAAATCCTTAGGGCGTGAAACAACAGCGCGCAGTATGCCCGCGACGGGAAAGGATGTGGATGGCGAATCGACCCTGAGGTTGCGCGCATTCGCAGCAAGAAGTCGTAGGATCGATCTGCGCCCTAGCCCTTCAGCTTGCGTAAATTGCCCAGTACCGACTCAAGGGCGCGGTCGAACAGCAGGGCGTCGTCGAGGACACGAATAGCGCCGCGACGAAATTCCACCGCCAGGCCCATGCGGGTTTTCTCAAGCACCTTCATACCCGTGCGATTGACGAACACATAGCGCCCACTCGGATCAACAATGGCGGCCAGCTTGCAGCGCAGCTTATGGGATTCGTCTTCCTGGATCTCGACCCAACTGCCCAGGCGAAGCTTTTCGACTTGCATCAAACCTTCGTCGTCGGCAGGCAACTGCATCGATGGCTCGGTCTGAATCTGCTCGCCCGGCCCAACGAGAACGATCTCTTCGACCACGGCCATCATCGTCGGCCCATGATCAGACGCGACCTGGTCGCCAACGGTGGTCGTGCCAGGTGCTTTCGTCACGTGGCTGAACGCCTGGACGTGAAGCGCTTCGAGCTGACTGAAGAATTCGCTGGTGGCAAACGGGTCGAAGGCGGCACTGCTCAAGCCATCGCGCAGGGACTTGAGTAACCCAGGCACCAGCTCGAGCAAACGCTGTCGCGCTTCCGGCTCGTCATGGGACTCAACGCTCCAGATCAGATCGTCCATCGCCTGAAGGCCTGACGTCCATTCAACTGACTGATCGCCGTGTTTGAGGCACGTGAGCAACAGCACCTTGCTCCACGCCTCCTGCAACAGGCGAACAACGACCTGCGGCAGGGTCTTGCCGAGCAGGCGATCGTTCAGCGCCTGCTGCACCCGCTGACGGGCCAACTCTGCCAGTGCACGGCCTTGTTCGGCGTCACGGGTGCGTTGCTCAAGCAACTCACTGCGACGACGCTCGTCGCCGGTAAAGGCCAGAAAATCCACCAGCAGCTCAGTGAAGATTGCCGGGTCATCGACGAAATCGTGGAGCAGGCGCTGGACGATTTGATCGATGCGGGCATAAAGCGAGTCACGCTGGGTGTCGTCGCGACCACCCCAACCGAGCGCCGCAGAGGCGATTTCATTCAGCAGCCGGCGCGCCGGGTGACTGCCACGGCTGAAGAAACTCTTGTCGATCACCGCGACTTTGAGCATCGGAATTTGCAAGCGGCCGATCAACGCCCGCAGCGAACTGGGCAGGTTGCGGTCGTCGAGAATGAATTCAAACAACATCGAGATGAGGTTGATGACGTCCTCATCCATCGTACCCACAACGCGAAACTTGCCGCTTCTCGCGCTGACCCGACTGATCAACTGCTCAAGCTGGGCGCGCAGGTCGAAGTCGTCGCTCTCCTCGGCTTTCGGTACGTACTGCTGCAAGTGGGACAGCAGACGCAGCAAGTCCTGACTGGAAATCGGACGCGCATCGGTCACCGACTCGGGGCGCGGCGTCAGGTGGCCACGCACATGCACCAGCAACTCCTGCAACGCGGAAAACACGTCCTGCACGCTTTTATCGAGACTTTCGGTCGCCTGGAGAATAGCGGCGTTGTCGGCACGCAAGGCTTCACTCGAAGGCGGCACGCTGGCGATACGATCAGTGGAGCGACGGGACGGCAACGCCTTCAGTTCCGGCAATACACCTGCGGAAATTAGCAACTGGTTGGCTTCCTCATAGAGCTGATCGGCGTTGCTCAAGGCGTACTTCTCGAACAACTTGAGAATGATCAGCTTCACCTTGATTTCAACGCCAAGACTGCGCCCGGCCTGCAGGAAATAGTCGCACAGCAGCGTCGGTCCCAACGGATTGGTCTCGTCGGTCAACGGCTGAGGGATAAGAACATTCAAACGCGTGGTCAGTTGACCGAGGGCGATACCGTCGCGACTCATGACCTTGACCACCATGGCGTCAACCGCAACGGTGCGTTCGAGATCATCGTTATGGACCAAGGCTAACTTGTCGTAGGAAACGGGCTCGGGCATCGGGGGCTCGGCCACTTCGTACTGACCCAAGCGCAGGAATGCTTCAAAGAATTTGTCGAGGAAGTTGCGCTCGATGCTTTTGCGCTTCAAACGCAAGTCGCGCATGGCCTCGAAGAAGATGTTCTGCTCAGCGTTGTTGTGAGCACGGTCGGCCATTTCGAAAAGCGTGTCGTCAGCGTTATCGAACAACGTCTGCAGGCTCTCCTTCAACTGCTGCGCGGCTCGGTCACGAACCTGAAGCAAAACGACGGGCAGCCGAGCGACAGGCGAGGATCCCGGATGATCCGCACCTGCCTTCAAGGGCACCACTTTGTTTCCGTCGTTCTGCATCAAGGACTCCTTCACACCGTCGACACAACTGCTTTAACAACAGCTACACCCCGCAGCGAATGAAGACTTGACTCCATTCAAACGGATCTCAACATTTTATCCCTGGGGATGTTGCAGGCTAACGTCAACGCTATGACGTCAAATACAAGGCGAAAGTATCAGGTAAATCCGGGCCGCTCGCCAGCGGACGCTTCGCCTTGATTGGAATAATAGGAGGCGGCGAAGGGACGTGCGCAGCGATAGACCCTCAAAATCACAATCTGTCGCATAAGCGAGGAAAAAACCGACAAAGTGCAGGTTATGCACCCGACTGGACACGTCGCCTACATAGGTTGGTACACGCGCCTACCATATACTCGGCGCACTTAGTTCGTGGAGCCTGATATGCCAAACCTACGTCTTGACGCCCTCACTGCCGAAATTGAAGCCAACGTGCGCCGTGCGTTGGTGGAGGATGTGGGCAGTGGTGACATCACCGCGCAGCTGATTCCGGCAGAGCGCCTGGCCAAGGCCACTGTAATCTCCCGCGACGCAGCGGTGATCGCCGGCACAGCGTGGGTCGATGCTGTTTTCCGTCAGCTTGACCCGCGCGTCGCGGTGCATTGGCAGGTCGTTGACGGCGATCGCGTGCAGCCCAATCAGGCGCTGTTCCACTTGGAAGGCCCCGCCCGTTCGCTGCTGACGGGCGAACGCAGCGCACTCAATTTTCTGCAGCTGCTGTCAGGCGTCGCCACCCGCGCGCAGCACTACGCGGACATGGTCGCCGACACTCAGGTCAAACTGCTCGACACCCGCAAAACCCTCCCCGGCCTGAGAATGGCGCAGAAGTACGCCGTCACCTGCGGCGGTTGCCATAACCATCGGATCGGCTTGTTCGACGCTTTTCTGATCAAGGAAAACCACATCGCTGCCTGTGGCGGGATTGCGGAAGCCGTCACCGCCGCGCACAAAATCGCGCCGGGCAAGCCGGTGGAAATCGAAGTGGAAAGCCTCGACGAACTCAAGCAAGCCCTCGACGGCGGCGCCGACATCATCATGCTTGATGAACTGAGCCTGGATGACATGCGCGAAGCCGTGCGCCTCACTGCCGGACGCGCCAAGCTTGAGGCTAGCGGCGGTGTGACCGATGCGACTTTGCGCACCATTGCTGAAACTGGTGTTGATTACATTTCTATTGGGACGCTGACTAAGGATGTGAAGGCGGTGGATTTGTCGATGCGTTTGAGCCTCTGAATCCGTCCCGACGTATTAAAGGTTGAACTGCGCTGGCCGGTCGGGCTCTGCTTGTTATTACCTTCATAGGGAGAACGGGCATGAATTGTTATCTGTGCGGGATCGAGGCTGAGCAGCGTGAGTCGGCGCAGGGTGGCAAGGTTGTTATCTGCCGCGACTGCGGGGGGTACGTGATCTCTGACGTCGTGCTCCGGCAGCTGGCGTCGAAGCCGCTCAATTTTTCCAAAATGCGCGAAGACCTGCACCACCAGCGGCAGAGCAATGCTACCTCCATGGCGCAGATCAACAGCGACACGGCGGTTTGGGCTTGAGGGTTTGGTTCGAGATGAATGAGGAGATGACGATGGCTGACGAGAAGAAACCTGACGAAAAAGAACAACCTCAGAAGGACGTTCCGGCTCATGCGACTGAGGAAGAGAAGGAGCGGTTGAAGGATTTTAATAAAGACGGGATTCCGCCGGGGATTTGTTGATTGGCGGGACGATGCGGGTGTTGGATACGAATAAGCCCGGTGCTTAAGACCGGGTTGTTCCGTCGTTTAATCAAGCCGAGCATCTCAACACAGGCCAGTACCGTCTCGAATGGAGTTTCACCCACTGCTAGATCGCACTTCACTGTCACGAGGCCAATTCAGACAACCAGATTGGTTGCAAACTCGAATCAGTTACCCCAATCCTGGGAATTAACTATTCGGTTTGCTGACTTGTAATGGAGCGGCACTTCCCCGCCAATAGCGCGACATAGGGCTCACAGTGATATCTGTGAGACTGCCATGTGATTTCGTACACTGAGATGCACGCTCACTTTCCTACGAGGGCTTGGGACTGGGTGCGGTCACATGACTGGCAATGGTGAGGATCATAAGCTAGGATTCTCCCCCCAACAGTCAAGAGCAGGAAGCTAATATGTCATTCGACGCATTCATGCAGGTAAACGGTGTTGAAGGAGAGTCGCTTGATGCTGATCACAAGGGTTGGGTCGAGCTACTCTCGTATCACTACGATGCTATCCAGTCAATCAGTCAGTCTGCCAGCTCAAATGGCGGCGCATCCGCAGGAGGCGTCAGCTTAGGAGACTTCCGCGTTACCAAATACATTGACCGGGCCACACCCAAACTATTCGAACTGTGTTGCAGAGGGTCGCACATCGAACATGTGACTATTCGCATACACCGGGCGGGTGCTGAAAAATTCAAGTACCTAGACATTGTTTTAGAAGAAGTATTGATCTCTACCGTAAGTGGTCAAGGCGCCGAATTTGCGGGCCTGCCTGTAGAAGCCATAACTCTAAATTACGGACGTATCAAATTCGAATATACACAGCAACGACGGGTTGATGGAGCAAGTGCGGGCATCGTATCCGGTGGCTGGGACCGGACAGCGAATAAACCCTTCGCATAAACATATAGGTGATAGCCGCTGAGAAAATCGGCGCAAAGGTCCGCCAGTGGCGCTGGCGGACCTACACATTACCAGAAGGCTATGACTGTTAAAGCAAGCAATGCTGTTGTCAGCGCCGCTTCCAGCCTAGAGCATCTAGAAACTATAATTAACTGCACTCCTATTACCAGCGCCAGAATCACGCCCCGAAAAACTAAACGATTGCTAGCATCATCTTCCACCAAGACGCCTGCGGGGCTTTGCGCAGGGTCTAGCGAATCCATCCAGTCATACTTGGACCCATGAAATAATGCGTACATGAACAAGAGAACGAAAAAGAGGACATACAAAATCACGCGCAATACATTTCTATTTTTACTCATAATATTCACATCATAAGCTGGCTAAAACGAAGCCAGTTTTTTACGATAAAGTCTCCGTATCTAGTATTTTCTTTTATTTTATCTAGCGACAAGGCCATCCCCCTATTGTAGCGAGCACCAATCACTCTGACCTCATCTAATCCAATGGAAGTAAAACCATCGTGATCGGCAAGCATTCGCAGATGCTTGGCAGCCAAGTCAATGTTATATACATCGCGCTCAAGACAGTAAGACAAACTCCGTAACTGGCTTACATCCATCTGCTCTGGATCTAAGCCTATTGTCAAAGCGGCGGTTTTAAGTTGAATACTTACCCATCCAAAGCTAGTTTTTGACGGCGGATTCGTAATCACAGTTGAAAAATTACCAATGTGATCGAACGCACGCACCTCAAAAGCCACTCTATCAATAAAGTTGGGATCACCACCGGTTTCAATCCAGCAAACCCCAGCTACAAGCTCGATGGGAAGTGCGTATTTAAGCGCAGCCGCTTTGAGGATTAGCTTGTTGTGGACTACCCAGGCATCTTTGAACCGCTGTATATAGGCCCGACCGCCACCTAAAGGCTCTGGAAAAACCTTCCACATCAAGACATCAAGAAGCCCCCATGTCGGGCTGCTATTGGACCCTGTATCGCAAAACTCATCCATCTGGCTCGTCCTTGATTCAGCTAACAGGGCGCACTATACACCGGTTACGCCTCAGTTGTTTACGTTGATCTACGGTGGGATACGTCCATATGAATCTGTATGCGATTCACTCTCTCTGTCCCACCCCATTCAAGGTCGGGACGTGGTCCACCCTTCGCACACAGCTTAGGAGCACTTCACCAACTGGGAATAACTAGTTGAACAACGTGCGGCGCAGCCGACAGCAAAGAGCAGTGCAAAGGCAGATCTCTGTTAAGAGAGTTGCAAGGGCCGCGCCAGCAACGCCTATCACCGGAATCAAGGCGAAGTTCAGGGCGACGTTTACAGTGACCGCAGCGATTAAGCTTTTTGCAAACCATCGTTCCTGCTGCGTAGCGATGGCATGCTGTTCCATCACGTAGTTCGGAAGCGCAAAAATCAGGCCGGTGAACAGAAGGCGAATTATGGTGTGTGCCCCATCTGCGTAAGCGCTCCCAAACAAGATCCCAACCACCCAGGGGCCAAGTACCCACCCGCCCAACGCCAGAAGCAAACCGATGAACGCCGCACCGACAACCGAATTGCGGCTGAATCGGCTTCCATCGTCGCCATCTACCGCTAGTATTCTCATCCTCCGAAACAGCATCAAAGCCACCGGCGTAGCTAGCGCCATAAGGCCGTCTTGAATCCTCGTCGCTACCGCATATTGACCAATAGCAGGCACTTCTCCCAACAGGTGTCGAAGAATGACGATGTCGATGTGGTGATAGAGAGTGGAAGCGAGGCCGACCGCGAAGAAACTGACCGAACTGCGATAGGCCCAAGCCGGCACCTTCCACTCAATTCGGCGGAACGCTGGGAAGTGCTTGAAGTGACACGCGAGTGTAAAGCCGAGGCCAAGCCCCCAAGCGAGAAAAATCGACACCGGAGCAGCGCCAGCGATGAGCACAGACCCAAGTACAAACAAGGCACTGACAGTCCTGCCATAAAAAAGGAATTGAGCATCTCGCTGAAAATTTCCTGCCCCTTTAAACCAGGAGGACTGCCATTGAGTGAGAGTGACCATGGCGAAGCAGAAGATGCCGGCCATGAGAGCAGGCCCGTCTACCCAGAGGTGGAATGCGCCAGCCAGCAACATGAAAACTGAAGTTGTTACCAGCAGGTGCATCAGCGCAGTACTTGGCAGTTCTGAATAGCGTGTGCTTAGAGCCGCGGATGGAGACGCACGCTCCCGCATCAGAAGCACGTTAAACCCTGCGTCCTGCATCAGTACAAGAACAGTCACCAGCACATAGATGTAGGTGTAATGCCCAAACGAGCTTGACCCCATACTGCGCGCGAACAGGACCGAAAGGCCCAATGAGACTGCAGCGGAGTAAGCCGTCACGCCCCACTGCATTGCCAGCGGCGCAACCTGCTTGATGAATGCTGCTCTCGGCGCTAGCGCCATTACAAAAACACCTTTTGGCAGGAACTGTGTTGCTGGCGAGTCGGGTAGATGGGAGCAGTGGAGGTATTTGATGGAGATAACACAGACCGACCTTCTTTATAACTGCGGAGGAAGGTCGTGAGACCGTAGTGATGCTCGGGTTGACGATTATGCTCTTTGAGCTTTGAGCTTTGAGCTTTGAGCTTTGGGCTTCTGTGTGACTGGTGATGAAAAATGGTGCCGAAAATAGGAATCGAATCTACGACCTTCGCGTTACGAGTGCGCTGCTCTACCGACTGAGCTATTTCGGCGTTGCTAATGGTGAGAAATTAGCAGCATTTGTTTGCTCCAACAAGCGGCCACCAGGCTGCCCAATGACTCCTTGCATCCAGAATCGCGGCTGGAATCGCCCCCCATGTTCCTGGATGTAAACCTGCTCCCGCTGATCAAGATTTGGGGCATCACGAAAGACTATATAGCCCAGATATACGACGGCCAATGTCAATATTGCAACCCATCCTTTTTGCGCAATTGGCCGTACCGCTGGGGGCTCAGTCGAAAAATCATGGATACCAATCAGCCAGCCCACGACAATGGCGAGCCACAACTGAGAGTAGGGCATTACGATAACTCCATCCACCATTGACTGGGTCAACGCGCCAATCAAACTCGCGAATAGACAGACCCGCAATAAGTCCACAGGCTCAGTTGACCGGTGATTCGCGCGAATCAAACGGAACGTAGCCCATAATCCTTTAGAGACGAGCCACATTACCAAAAGTGTAGAAGGGATTCCCCATTCGCAGGCCCACTGCAAGATAGCTTGATGGGGGTGTGCTGCTACGGGATTGGGGATATCGGCAAAGTGCATAGGGCCGAACCCTAGCAGTGGCCGCTCCTTAATCATTTCCCACGCTTGGTGCCAAATCACGTCACGTGCAGAGAGTGACGTGCTGAGCCTGTCGCCTGCAAAATTAAAGACTTTCAAGCCTAGATAATCGGGCAGGACGCGGAAAAGAAGCCAGAATGAGGTCAGGCCAATAAGCGCGGCCAAACCCTGCCAGCCAGCCCAACGCCGTCCCTGACCGCTGCTAAACGCCATTAAACAAGTAGCCCCTATCATCCCTAGCCATGTACCTCGAGTGCCACTACAAATCGCAATCATCCACCAGCAGCACACCAACGCAAATATACAAATCTTAAAGGATCGAGTCTGTGTTCGACAGAGCAAAGGGAGGGCCAAGAGGGGCAGAGTGAATGTTTGGAATTGCCCGTAAAAGCGAATATTTGAAAAACCTTCCATGAGAAGGTCGGTATCAAGCATATGCGCATTACTCACGAACGCTGAAGCCCCCGCTCCCAAAAATTGGGCAGTTTTGACCACACATAAAAAAATTACTGCTCGAATAAAAAAAAAGTCTAACCTACTGCTACCACATTGCCTTGCATGCCCGATACAAAGAGAAATATGGAAACAAGCAAGTAAAAGAGCCAGTTCACCAAAAGCCCACATTGGCTGACGAGATGAAAGGCTCGATACAAATCCCAATGCAAGAATTAAAAGCTTCACCCTTCTGACACCCCGATCCCAAAACCACAAGCCTCGACATGAACAAAAATCGAACAGCTTCGGAGCAGCGAGTACTAGACACAAAAAAACTTGAGCGAGACGCTGCATGTCGTGCCCATAAAAAGGCGAAAAAGTAATCGGAACGACCACTAATACGGCCACGAAAGGCAGGACTAAGCGTTGTAAATATCCAATCACTAACGACCTCTTTGTGAATTTCTGCAGCTCACAAAATCAAAAAAGGCGCGTTACGCGCCTTTTCTGAACTTAAGCTTACGACCCTGTGCAAGCACTACCAGGATTGGCAGTTGCAGGGCTAACCGTACAAGTCCAAGTTACATTACCGCCAGTGACTGCAGCGTTAGCAACACTTGGGACCAAGGTGACGCTAACGGTAGGGCTTGTGCGGCTCGCAGTCAGTGTCCCGCTGCCGGTGCAATTTGCAATGGTACCGGTTGGCGCAGCGGTGCAAAGCGCTGTGCCGGTCAGCCCTTGGCTCCAGTTTTCCGCAACAGCCACCTTCGCGGAATCAAGGCTGGCGAGCAACGAGCTCGCCTGTGCGCGAAGCGTGTAGTTCTGATATGCGGGGATTGCTACCGCAGCCAAGATCCCAATAATCGCTACTACGATCATCAACTCAATGAGGGTGAAGCCTTTTTGTGATTGCATAACGTACATCTCCGATCGTCAATTTGGTGTCGCGTCCAAAGGAAGTCACGCACATGCCGTGCCAACTTGCCTCTATAACGTCAAGAAGCCAATCCCTTACATAGGACCTGAAAGAGCCGCCACCCATCAGCACAAAGTGACAAAAATGGTCATAGGCCCGTCGCGCATTTGGCAGTCAAGCCCGACTACGATATAAACCACTGATTGTTTGTGTGTGGTGGTGTTGATGACTGATGTCGTGCTTACCGGTTTGGCTAAACAGCTTGTCATTGCTGAGCTCCTAGATGAAAAGTCTGCGCAGCAGGCGTGCTTGCAGGCGCGTCAAAACAAAGTATCGCTGGTGAGCTATCTGGTGCAGAGCAAACTGGTCAAGAGTCTGACGCTTGCTGAGGTGGCGTCCGATCAGTTCGGGATCCCTTTCATGGATCTCACTAACCTTGAGAGAGAGGGTCAGCCCAAAGGGCTCGTCAGCGAGAAGCTCGTTCGCCAGCATTGCGCTCTGCCCTTGTGGCGTCGCGGCAACAAGCTATTTGTTGGTATTTCCGATCCGACAAATCATCAGGCCATAACCGATATTCAGTTCAGTACTGGCTTGACAACGGAAGCGATCCTCGTAGAGGACGACAAGCTCACCGTCGCGATTGAGAAGTTTTTTGACAGCCACTCGGGTATGGGGGATTTAGCTGACGTAGATCTTGGTCTCGAAATTGAATCGGTTGATGAGAGCAAAGAATCGTCCATCGCAGGCCAGGATGCAGACGACGCGCCAGTCGTACGCTTTGTCAATAAGATGCTCATGGACGCAATCCGACTAGGTTCATCGGATTTGCACTTCGAGCCTTATGAGAAAGTTTTTAGAGTGCGGTTACGCACGGACGGAATTCTTCATGAAGTAGCCAAGCCGCCTACCCACCTAGCCGGGCGTATAGCGGCGCGCTTAAAAGTCATGGCAAGTCTCGATATCTCAGAGCGCCGCAGGCCTCAAGACGGTCGAATCAAGCTACGCATCTCGAAAAACCGCGCCATCGACTTTCGGGTCAACACGCTTCCTACACTGTGGGGAGAGAAGATCGTAATGCGGATTCTCGACCCCACGAGTGCCCAAATGGGCATTGATGCTTTAGGGTATGAGCCTGAACAGAAGGCCCTTTATCTTGAGGCCTTAAGCAAGCCGCAGGGAATGATTCTGGTCACGGGCCCTACAGGCTCCGGGAAAACAGTCTCCCTCTACACGGGTTTAAATATCCTCAATACCGTTGATATCAATATTTCCACAGCAGAGGACCCGGTGGAGATAAACCTCGAAGGCATCAACCAGGTCAACGTTAACCCTCGACACGGGATGGATTTTTCCCAAGCACTCCGCGCGTTTCTACGACAGGATCCCGACGTGATTATGGTCGGTGAAATCCGAGACCTCGAAACAGCCGAAATTGCTATCAAGGCGTCACAAACAGGCCACATGGTGCTATCGACCTTGCATACCAACAGCGCCGCCGAAACACTTACTCGTCTACACCACATGGGCGTCGCAGCCTTCAACATCGCAACTGCAATAAACCTCATTATTGCCCAGCGCCTAGCTCGGAAGCTTTGTACAAACTGCAAGAAAGAAGTGGACATCCCACGCGAGACTTTGATTGCAGAAGGTTTCCCCGAGTCGCAAATCGGCTCATTCAAGCTTTACTCTCCTGTGGGCTGCGAACACTGTAATGCTGGCTACAAAGGTCGGGTTGGCATTTACGAGGTAGTGAAAAGTACTCCTGCCCTGGAGCGCATCATTATGGGAGAAGGTAACTCCATCGCGATTTCCGAACAGATGCGCAAGGACGGATTCAATGACTTGCGCACGTCTGGCCTCATAAAGGCCATGCAAGGCGTGACCAGCCTTGAGGAAATCAACCGGGTGACCAAGGATTAAGCATGGCAACCAAAGTAGTAAAAGTCAGCGTTTACACTTGGGAAGGTATTGATAAAAAAGGCACCAAGCAGAAGGGTGAAATCAACGGGCATAACCCCGCTTTGGTAAAAGCTCAACTGCGCAAGCAGGGCATCAATCCTACTAAAGTCAGAAAAAAAGCGGTATCCATCTTCGGCGCGGGGAAAAAAATCAAACCCTTGCATATCGCATTTTTCAGTCGCCAGATGGCAACCATGATGAAAGCAGGTGTGCCATTGCTCCAGTCGTTCGACATCATCAGCGAGGGTGCCGATAACCCTAATATGCGTAAGCTAGTGGATGACATCAAGCAAGAAGTCGCCGCAGGTCACAGCTTCGCAGCGGCGTTAAGACAAAAACCCGAATACTTCGATGATCTGTTCTGCAATTTGGTTGATGCAGGCGAACAGGCAGGCGCTCTTGAGGCGCTTCTTGACCGCGTAGCCACCTACAAAGAGAAAACGGAACACTTAAAGGCTAAGATTAAGAAAGCCATGACTTATCCGATTGCGGTAGTCATCGTGGCACTCATTGTTAGTGCAATTCTATTGATCAAAGTGGTTCCACAATTTCAATCCGTCTTTGCAGGATTCGGCGCAAAACTCCCCGCATTTACGTTGATGGTGATCGGCCTTTCCGAGGCGCTGCAAAGCTATTGGTACATGTTCATTATCGGCCTTGTCGCAGTGGTGCTGGCGTTCAAAAACGCTCACAAAAAGTCGGAAAAATTTAGAAATTGGATCGACAGATTGCTGCTGAAAATCCCAATCATCGGCCCACTTCTTTACAAATCCGCTGTGGCTCGGTACGCCCGCACACTTTCCACCACATTTGCCGCCGGTGTTCCATTGGTTGAGGCGTTAGACTCCGTGGCAGGTGCGACCGGCAACGTCGTCTTCCGAAACGCCGTCAACAAAGTCAAACAAGACGTCTCTACCGGCATGCAGCTCAACTTCTCCATGCGCAGCACCGGCGTCTTCCCCATGCTAGCAGTCCAAATGACCGCCATCGGTGAGGAATCCGGCGCTCTGGACTCGATGCTCGATAAGGTCGCGACCTACTACGAGGATGAGGTCGACAACATGGTCGACAGCCTGACCAGCCTGATGGAGCCCATGATCATGGCCTTCCTCGGCGTCATTGTCGGCGGGCTCGTCATCGCGATGTATCTCCCCATCTTCCAGCTCGGAAACGTCGTCTAACCATGCCCCTACTCGACCTCCTGGCCAGCTCCCCGCTGGCCTTTGTTTTATGCGCACTCATCTTGGGCCTGCTAGTCGGCAGTTTCCTGAATGTCGTTGTCTACCGATTACCGCTAATGATGATCCGCGACTGGAAAGCCCAGTCCCGGGAAATGCTCGACCTCCCCGCCGAGCCCCCAACAGAAACCTTCAACCTCATCCTCCCTCAGTCCCGCTGCCCGCACTGTTCTCACAAAATCCGCGCCTGGGAGAACATTCCGGTCGTGAGCTATCTGTTCCTCGGCGGCAAGTGTTCCCAGTGCAAAGCCCCGATCAGCAAGCGCTACCCGCTGGTTGAATTAGCGTGCGGCCTACTCTCGGCCTTCATCGCCTGGCATTTCGGTTTCGGCTGGCAGGCAGCGGCGATGCTGGTGCTGACGTGGGGGTTGTTGTCGATGAGCCTGATCGACGCCGACCACCAGCTTCTGCCGGACGCAATCGTGCTGCCACTGTTGTGGCTGGGCCTGATCGTCAACGCCTTCGGCCTATTCACGTCGCTGACCGATGCGCTGTGGGGCGCGGTCGCGGGGTATCTGGTGTTGTGGTGTGTGTTCTGGCTGTTCAAGTTGATCACCGGCAAGGAAGGCATGGGCTACGGCGATTTCAAGTTGCTGGCGATGCTCGGCGCGTGGGGCGGGTGGCAGATTCTGCCGCTGACGATTCTGCTGTCGTCGATTGTCGGTGCGGTGTTGGGCCTGATTCTGCTGCGCTTGCGCAATGTCGAAACCAGCACGCCGATCCCCTTCGGTCCTTATCTGGCGCTCGCAGGGTGGATCGCTTTGCTCTGGGGTGATCAAATAACGACTTCGTATCTGCAGATCGCCGGTTTCAGATGACTTCTCCTGCGTCAAAACCCTGGATTCTGGGCCTCACCGGTGGCATCGGCAGCGGCAAGAGTGCGGCGGCTCAGTGCTTCGTGGATCTGGGCGTGCACTTGGTGGACGCCGATCACGCTGCACGCTGGGTCGTCGAACCCGGGCGCCCTGCCCTGGCGCGGATTGCCGAGCACTTCGGCCCAAGCGTGTTGCAGGCCGATGGCACGCTGAATCGCTCGGCGTTGCGCGAGCTGATTTTCAAGGACCCGCAACAGCGTGTCTGGCTCGAAAGCCTGCTGCATCCGCTGATCCGCGAGGAAATCCGTCAATATCTGGCGCGCGCTGAATCGGCTTACGCGATTCTAGTGTCGCCGTTGTTGCTGGAGACTTCTCAGCACCAGATGGTTCAGCGGGTGTTGGTCATTGATGTGCCGGAATCGGTGCAGATCGAGCGCACGGTGTTGCGCGACAAGACCAACGAAGAACAGGTCCGGGCGATCCTCAAGGCGCAGGCCAGTCGCGAGGAGCGCTTGAGCCGGGCCGATGATGTGATCGTCAATGACCGTGTCCCGGCCTGGCTGAAAAGCGAGGTCGAGCGCCTGCATCACTTTTATTTAACTTTGCGTGGAGGCCAATGATGAGCCAACCAATGACCGTCGATTGCCCAACCTGCGGAGCGCCCGTGGAATGGACGCCGGAAAGTAAATTTCGGCCGTTCTGTTCGGACCGGTGCAAGCTGATCGACCTGGGCGCCTGGGCGTCGGAAGAACATGCGATTCCGGTGGCGCCGGATGCTGAAGACGAGCTGTTTTCGGGTGACTTCGACCCTCGTCAGCATTGATCAAACTTGGCAGCCACACAGAACGGACAACGCCAGTGCTGCCATATCTCCCAAGAGCTGAGAGCATCCCGTCAACAAAAGCGAGCGGCGAGCGGGGTGACGTTTTGTGCGAGCGTGCCTGCTCGCGAAGAGGCCGGCACATCCGCTGGATATCCAGCAGTTCCAATGCCGTCTTCGTGAGCAAGCACACTCCCACAATGGGCTAGCGGCAATTTCTTGAGCCGATAAGCACCGCCCCGCCCAACTTTATCTCCGCTCCAGTATTTCTTATCCCCTCAGCAGCGTTAAGCTTGGCGCCATGGATGACTCTGATTATCTGCGTCTTTTGACGAGCCAGGCCGAGCAAGCCAATGCGTTCCTGTCCAATGCGCGCAAGTGGGAGCGCGAACGTTGGGTGTGCGAGCGGTTGCTGCAGGGCCTGAATATTCCCCATCGTACTGACGACTTCCTGCCTGCCGGGCAAGAGCCGCCGGACGTACTGTTTCGCGACGCGTGTTTTGAAGTGTTCTTTGTTCTGGATGAAGGCCGTCGGCTCAACGATGAGTGGCGTGAAGAACTGCAACGTCGACGCAGCGCGTTTTCCCTCAGCCAACTGGTGCGGCGCGAAGCCAAACCCAAGCGCATTCCCGCTGCCGAGCTGCTCCGGCGCCTGGCACCCACGCTGCGCAAAAAGGCCCACAACTACAAAGAGCGTGGGCTGGATGTGGGGGAGCTGGACATCATTGCCTTCGCCAGCCTCAAGCGCGAGGTGCTCGACTTGAACAGCCACTTTCCGCCGCCCACCGAGTATTTGCGTCAGGGCTGGCGGTCACTCTCGCTGGTCGGGCCGACCTTCGCCCGGGTATTGTTCGCCCATCCGGATGCCCCGGATTTCCTGCGGACCAATCTGGGCCGCAGCGTGGTGTTTGATGTAGGAATCAGTTTATGAGCCCGTTGCAGGAATTGATCGCCGATGTACCCCAGCGCGGGCGTGTGCGCTGGATTGGCGTGCGCCCGGAATCCCGGGGCGAGATGGTTGAGCTGGACGCCGTGGAAGCCCGTCGCGAAGCAGGCCTGACGGGCGATCATGCCCGCCCCGGCCCGCGCAACGCTCGACAGGTGACGCTGATCCAGTGGGAGCACTTTGCAGTGGTCAGTTCGCTGATGGGGCGGGCCGAGGACAATCCGGTGTTGCCCCAGGATTTGCGACGCAACATCGTGATCAGCGGCATCAACCTGTTCAGCCTGAAGAACCGACGTTTCCGCATCGGCCAGGCGATCTTCGAAACCACCGGCTGGTGCCAGCCCTGCGCGCGCCTTGAGCAACGCCTCGGCCACGGCATCTTTCAGGCCGTTCGCGGGCATGGCGGAATCACCGCGCGGGTGATACAAAGCGGCATCGTGCGTCTGGACGACGCGTTGTGTATCGAGCCGATCGAACCGAGCGTCCATGACTTTAACGCAGCCAACAGCGCCGCCTCCTGATCCGGGTCAATGTTGATAAAGCGCCTCAAATGATCAGCGGCCTGAAACCTGCCGACCCAGCGCGTGTCGAAGCGTACATTCGAGCCCCCACCCCAAGTCGAGCGCTGGCCTTTTTGGCTTCGGCTGCTCCTTGTGGTGGTGCTCGGACCGGGCCCGTTGACCCGTTTGCCGAGCGATCTGACGCTATGAGCTGCCTTGCGCTCGCGCGGATTTCGCTGACACAGAATTCCTTAAGCCTTATGAGATACCCCCATGACCCATCGTATTGTGATTGTCGGCGGAGGCGCTGGCGGTCTGGAACTGGCTACCCGTCTGGGTAAAACCCTCGGCAAGAAAGGCAAGGCCAGCGTCACGCTGGTGGACGCCAATCTGACCCACATCTGGAAACCGCTGCTGCACGAAGTGGCCGCCGGTTCGCTCAACTCTTATGAGGACGAACTGAACTACGTGGCGCAAGCCAAGTGGAACCATTTTCAGTTTCAGATGGGCCGCATGACCGGGCTGGACCGCGAGAACAAGCAGATCCACCTGGCCGAGACCCTCGACGAAAACGGCAATGCGCTGGTCCCGGCGCGCAGCCTGGATTACGACTCGCTGGTCATTTCCGTGGGCAGCACGACCAATGATTTCGGCACCAAAGGCGCGGCTGAGCACTGCCTTTTCCTCGACACGCGCAAGCAGGCCGAGCGCTTCCATCAGCAATTGCTGAATCGCTATTTGCAGGCCCACGCCAGCCAGAACGATGCGGCCGAAGAAATCAACGTCGCCATCGTCGGTGCCGGCGCGACCGGTGTCGAGCTGGCCGCAGAGCTGCACAACGCTGCGCATGAACTGGCGGCCTACGGGCTCGGCCAGATCAAGCCGGAAAACCTGCGCATCACCGTGATCGAGGCCGGGCCGCGCGTCCTCCCCGCACTGCCGGAGCGTATTGGCGGCCCGGTACACAAGACGCTGGAGAAACTCGGCGTGACGGTGCTGACCAACTCGGCGGTCAGCGAGGTGACGGCTGACAGCCTGGTGACTGCGACCGGTCAGGTGATTCCTGCAACGCTGAAGGTCTGGGCGGCGGGCATCCGCGCTCCGGCGTTTCTGGAGGGCATCGCCGGTCTTGAGACCAACCGCATCAATCAGCTGCAGGTGCGTCCGACGCTACAGACCACCCGCGACGACAGTATCTTCGCCTTCGGCGACTGCGCGGCCTGCCCGCAAAAAGGCACCGACCGCAATGTCCCGCCCCGTGCGCAAGCGGCGCATCAACAAGCGTCGTTGCTGGTGAAATCGCTGAAGCTGCGCATCGAGGGCGGCACGCTGCCCGAGTATCGCTATCAGGACTACGGCTCGCTGATCTCGCTGTCGAAGTTCTCGGCAGTCGGTAATCTGATGGGGAATCTGACCGGCAGTGTCATGCTCGAAGGCTGGCTGGCGCGGATGTTCTACGTTTCGCTGTACCGCATGCACCAGATGGCACTCTACGGCATGTTCCGCACGTTGATGCTCATGCTGGGCAGCCGAATCGGCCGCGGCACCGAACCACGCATGAAGCTGCACTAAGGCTCAGCCCTGCAGGTCCGCCGCGCCAGTGCGGCGGGCCTCACTCCTCGACATTCTGCACAACCTACCCCGCAACTCGTCTGCCACGAGCGCACGCCTGCGCTAAGGCATCACCTGCCCTTTGCCCAGATGTTTGGCCTTGTACATCCAGCGGTCGGCTTCGCGCATGAGTTCGTCAGGGGCCTTGCCCGAGCCGGGTTCGTACATAGAAAAGCCGATGCTGGCGTTGCAGCGAATGACATCGCCTTTGATTGTAAAGGGCTGTGCAATCGCGACGAGGAGTTTCTGAGCCACTTCGCGGGCCTCCTCCACACCCGGCGTGATGCCTTCCAGGATCACGATGAATTCATCACCGGCCAGCCGCACCAGGCTGTCAGTCCTGCGAATGCAGCTCTGCAAACGTGTGGAAACAGCGCGCAGCAGATCATCGCCGGCATCGTGCCCGTAACTGTCGTTGATGACTTTGAACCCATCCAGATCGATGAACATCAACGCCAGCTGCAACCTGGAGCGGTCGGCACGGGCCTGAGCGATCGGCAACAGCGAGTCCAGCGCGCGGCGATTGTGCAGGCCAGTCAGGGCGTCATGTCGGGCTTCCTGCTCAAGCTCTTTGCGCGCTTGAATGTTCTGAATGATGGAGATGAAATATTCCAGCTCTCCGGCTTCGGACAGCTTCTTCGTGACGCTCAGATTGACCCAGACCGCGCTGCCGTTTTTGCGCAGGTAGCGCTTCTCCATCTGGTAGCTGTTGATTTGGCCGACACTCAACTGATGCAGCATCTCAAGATCACTGTCCAGATCGTCGTGGTGAGTGATGTCCTGAAACGTCAGGTGCTGGAGCTCATCGGGTGCGTAGCCAAGGACGTCGCACAGCGCGGCGTTGACGCTGATCCAGCCACCGTCCGGCGCGACCAGCGCAATGCCCACCGAGGCCAGCTCGAACATCGAGCGATAGCCTGCCTCGCTGGCCTGAAACATAGCTTCGGAGCGGTTCTTCTGAATCCGCGTCAGCATCAGGTTTTCCCGCAGCTGCATTTCACGGCTGACGATCTCGGCCAGGTCGTGGAGGATGGACAGCTCGTCTGGGGTAAGGATTCTGGGCCGTGCGTCAATGGCGCAAAGCGTGCCCACAGCGAAGCCCTGGCTGGTGCGTATGGGTACGCCGGCATAAAAGCGGACATGGGGATCGCCGGTGACCAGTTGGCTGTTGCAGAACCGCGCGTCCTCGATGGCATCGGGCACCACAAGCTCGGTGGCCTCAAGGATGGCGTGCGCACAGAAAGCGAGCTCCCGCGGCAACTCGACCGCCTCAAGCCCCACTCGGGACTTGAACCACTGGCGGTCCTGATCCACCAGCGATATCAGGGCAATCGGCACATTCAGCACTTGCGCCACCAGACGAGTGATCCGGTCCAGCGCGACCTCGGGTGGGGTGTCGAGTACTTCGAGAAGATGCAGCGCTTCAAGTCGCTGTTGCTCGAATGAAGGAGTTGGCGACTTCATAACACGGCCGATCCTGAAAAGACTGCCTGAAGTCTATACCCGGCCTCATAAATCCGCACCGGAGCGACGTGTAAATAACTGACCTGGCCGTGGCAATTGATCACGCTATCAAAGAAGAAAATTCTGTCACGCCTTGTCATAAAAACGTGCTGTTTGCTGTGATCCCATCAACGCATCTCACCCCGATGTCGCTCGATTACAGGAAGTCATCCATGTCGCAGCTCTCCCGACTGATGCTGGCCGCAGGCCTTGGCATCGCGCTCAATCTATCCATGGCCGCCACGGCAGGCGCAGCGTCCGAGGTCACCGGCGCCGGCTCCACGTTCATTTACCCGGTGCTGTACAAGTGGGCGACTGACTACAACCAGAAGACCCAGATCAAGGTTAACTACCAATACATAGGCTCTGGCGCAGGGATTGCGTTGATCAAGGAAGGCGCCGTGGATTTCGGTGCGACCGACCGGCCGATGAGCTCGGCAGACCTGCAATCTTTCGGGCTGCAGCAGTTTCCCTCTGTGATCGGCGGCATCGTACCGGTCATCAACATCGCTTCGATAAAACCCGGCACCCTGAAATTCACAGGCCCAGTGCTGGCCGACATCTACCTGGGGAAGATCAGCAAATGGAATGACCCGGCCCTCGCCGCCCTGAACCCGGGCGTGAAACTGCCTGACGCGAAAATCAGCGTCGTGTACCGTTCGGATGATTCCGGCACCACGTTTAACTGGGTCAGCTATCTGGCGAAGGTCAGCCCGCAATGGAAGAGTCAGCTCGGGGCAGGCGCATCGGTGCACTGGCCGGTGGGCATGGGCAGCAAGGGCAGCGAGGGCGTGGCGACGTACGTGAAACAGGTGCCGAACTCGATCGGCTACGTCGAGTACGCCTACGTCAAACAGCAGAAGTTGAATTATGGGCTGCTGCAGAACGCTGCCGGCACGTTCGTGACGCCGAGCACCGAAAGCTTTCAGGCGGCAGCCGCGACGGCAGACTGGAAAAACGCGAAGGATTTTGACCTGTCGATGCTCGACGCGCCTGGGGAAAACGCTTACCCGATCACCGCCGCGACGTTCATCGTGATGTACAGGCAACCCAAGGACGCTGATCGTCAGAAGACCGTCCAGGATTTCTTTCGCTGGACGCTGGAGAGCGGGCAGGAACACGCACGCTCGCTGGACTTCGCGCCGATCCCGGATGACCTGAAGAATCAGATCGAGGCGTACTGGGCTAATCCGCCCAAGGCTCAGTGAAAGCCAGAAACGAAAAAAGCGTCCCGAGGGACGCTTTTTTGTAGCTTCAGCGCTAGTGGCGTTGAAGCGGTATTTTCTGCCCGGATACTGCTTAGGCGAAAATGGTCGGGGTAAGGGGATTCGAACTCCTGACATCCTGCTCCCAAAGCAGGCGCGCTACCGGACTGCGCTATACCCCGGTGAAACATGAAAACACCCTAAGGCGTTTCCAGAGCGGGTGACGCGAATGGCGTCACTCCCTAAGATCCAACCCGATGAAGCCAGGTCAAAAATGGTGGGTCGTGTGGGATTCGAACCTACGACCAATTGGTTAAAAGCCAACTGCTCTACCAACTGAGCTAACGACCCAAATAATGGTCGGGGTAAGGGGATTCGAACTCCTGACATCCTGCTCCCAAAGCAGGCGCGCTACCGGACTGCGCTATACCCCGACGGTACTACCTCTTGAAATTGGCTCCGTGACCAGGACTCGAACCTGGGACCCAATGATTAACAGTCATTTGCTCTACCGACTGAGCTATCACGGAACGATCTTTTCAAATCTATCAATTTCAGATGCAGCGTTTGACGCGCTTCAACACAACAAATTCAGTAATTTCGCACCAAACGAATCTGGCGTTTACCTCACTGAACCTACCGCATTTTCAGCCTCTTCGACCTGTCTGCATCGCTGCGTTCACGTCTCTGAGGCGCGCTATTCTACATTTCCAGAAACACCTGTCAACCCTCTAAATTGCTTTCAAGACAATGATTTGCGAATTTTTTGCGGATCGCCCTCAACCTCGCGAAAATCTTGCGCTCGGCGAATAAATCACCCCGCATAAAAAAGGGCCCCCATCAGGAGAGCCCGTTGCGTTTCTATATAGAAGTGCGGATCAGCCGAAGACGATCTCGTCGTCCTGCACCGTGCCTCTGATGCTGGTGCCAGGCATGAAGCCACCCGACAGAATCAACTGAGCCAGCGGGTTTTCGATCCAGCGCTGGATGGCCCGCTTGAGCGGCCGCGCGCCATACACAGGGTCGTAGCCGACAGCGATCAGCTTGTCCATCGCCTCGCTGGACAGCTCCAGCCCCAGATCGCGCTCCGCCAGACGCTTGCGCAGGCGGCCGAGTTGGATCTCGGTGATGCCTGCGATCTGATCGCGGGCCAGCGGTTCGAAGATCACCACTTCATCGACCCGATTGATGAACTCCGGACGGAAGTGCGTGGTGAGCGCATCCATGACCGCCGCGCGCTGCCCTTCCCGATCGCCCACCAGCTCCTGGATGCGAGCCGAGCCGAGGTTGGAGGTCATGACGATCACGGTATTACGGAAATCCACCGTACGCCCGTGACTGTCTGTCAGACGCCCGTCTTCGAGCACTTGCAGCAGGACGTTGAAGACGTCCGGGTGCGCTTTCTCGACTTCGTCCAGCAGGATGACCGAGTAAGGCTTGCGGCGTACCGCTTCGGTCAGATAACCGCCCTCTTCGTACCCGACATAGCCAGGTGGCGCGCCGATCAGACGAGCCACGGAATGTTTCTCCATGAACTCGGACATGTCGATGCGCACCATGGCCTCTTCGGTGTCGAACAGGAACTCCGCCAGCGCCTTGCACAGCTCGGTCTTACCCACACCGGTTGGGCCGAGGAACATAAACGAGCCGCTCGGACGATTCGGGTCCGACAACCCGGCACGCGACCGGCGCACCGCGTTGGCCACCGCGACGACCGCTTCGTTCTGGCCGATCACTCGCTGGTGCAGCAGCTCTTCCATCTTCAGCAGCTTGTCACGCTCGCCTTCGAGCATCTTCGAAACCGGAATGCCGGTCCACTTGGACACGACTTCGGCAATCTCTTCCTCGGTCACCTTGCTGCGCAGCAACTGGTTTTCCGGTTTGCCATGCTGATCGACCATCTGCAGGCTGCGTTCCAGATCGGGAATTACGCCGTATTGCAATTCGGCCATGCGGTTGAGGTCGCCCTTACGCCGCGCCGCTTCCAGTTCCTGGCGGGACTGCTCGATCTTCTGCTGGATCTGTGCAGAACCGGTCACTTCCGCTTTTTCGGAGGTCCAGATTTCTTCGAGGTCGGCGTATTCCCGCTCAAGGCGCTGAATCTCTTCCTGGAGTTTTTCCAGGCGCTTGATCGCGGCCTCGTCGTCTTCCTTCTTCAGCGCCTGCGCTTCCACCTTCAGCTGGATCAGGCGACGTTCAAGACGGTCGAGCACTTCCGGCTTGGAGTCGATCTCCATGCGGATGCGGCTGGCGGCTTCGTCGATCAGGTCGATGGCTTTGTCCGGCAGTTGCCGGTCGGTGATGTAGCGGTGGCTGAGCTTGGCGGCCGCAATGATTGCGCCGTCAGTGATCGCCACCTTGTGGTGAACCTCATAGCGCTCTTTCAGGCCGCGCAGAATGGCGATGGTGTCTTCTTCGCTCGGCTCATCCACCAGCACTTTCTGGAAGCGACGCTCGAGGGCAGCGTCCTTCTCTATGTATTGGCGGTACTCGTTGAGCGTCGTGGCGCCCACGCAATGCAACTCACCCCGGGCCAGCGCCGGCTTGAGCATGTTGCCGGCATCCATCGAGCCTTCGGCCTTGCCGGCACCGACCATGGTGTGCAGCTCGTCAATGAACAGGATGATCTGCCCTTCCTGCTTCGACAGTTCGTTGAGCAGGCCTTTCAGGCGCTCTTCGAATTCGCCACGGAACTTGGCACCCGCGATCAGTGCGCCCATGTCCAGCGACAGCAGACGCTTGCCTCGCAGTCCGTCCGGCACTTCGCCGTTGATGATGCGCTGGGCAAGGCCTTCGGCGATGGCGGTTTTACCCACGCCAGGCTCACCGATCAGCACAGGGTTGTTCTTGGTCCGACGCTGCAGCACCTGGATAGTCCGACGGATCTCGTCGTCGCGGCCAATCACCGGGTCGAGCTTGCCTTCCTCGGCGCGCTTGGTCAGGTCGACGGTGTACTTGTCCAGCGCCTGACGGGATTCCTCGGCGTTCGGGTCGTTGACGGCATCGCCGCCCCGCAGGTTGCTAATGGCGTTTTCCAGTGCTTTCTTGCTGACGCCCTGGCCGAGCAGCAGCTTGCCGAGTTTGCTGTTCTCGTCCATCGCGGCGAGCAACACCAGCTCGCTGGAGATGAACTGATCGCCCTTCTGCTGAGCCAGGCGATCGGCCTGGTTCAACAGGCGCGCCAGGTCCTGCGACATGTTCACGTCGCCAGTCGGGTTCTGGATCTTCGGCAGTTGGTCGAGCTCTTTGGTCAGCGCGGTGCGCAGGCTGTTGATATCGAAGCCCACTTGCAGCAGCAAAGGCTTGATCGAACCGCCCTGCTGCTCAAGCAGCGCCTGCATCAGGTGCGCGGGTTCGATAGCCGGATGGTCCAGGCCCACCGCCAGTGATTGAGAATCTGAGAGAGCGAGTTGTAATTTGCTGGTTAAACGGTCAATACGCATTCTTCACCTTCCTATATGGGCAGGCCGGAGCAATGAACACACCTAATAAAGAAAACCTGCCAGATGGTTCTTTAGATGAGGTCGATTAGGCAGGATTCAAGCGCGCACTGGTTGACATGGGTCAACATTAGCTTGAAGGAGAGGATTCGGAAGGAATGAGTGGAGCGGCGGAGGCTACCGGGCTTCGACCCAGACAAGCGAAGCGAAGCGTCCAGTGCGTGCGCCACGGCGATAAGAGAAGAAGCGCTCATCGTTATAGGTCGAAAAACCGCCGCCGTAGACCGCTGTGACACCGTGGGCAGCGAGACGCAGACGCGCCAACTGATAGATGTCAGCCATGAATTTGCCGGCGTTGGCGCCCGGCACGAACGCATCGGCCGTCTCGGGGTGCGTGGCTATAAAGGCTTCACGCACTTCGGAACCGACTTCAAATGCCTGCGGCCCGATGGCAGGGCCAAGCCAGACGAGGATGTCGGATGACGCATCGGCAAAACTGTCCACAGTCGCCTCAAGCACACCTGCCGCCAGACCGCGCCAACCTGCATGGGCAGCGGCGACCTGAGTACCGGCTTTGTTGCAGAACAGCGCCGGCAGGCAATCAGCCGTCATGATGGTGCAGGCAACGCCCGGGGTTCGGCTCCAGCTGGCATCAGCCTGAAGTACATCTGCCGGTGCAGCCTCGACGACGTCAATACCGTGAACCTGCTTCAGCCATGCAGGCTGAACGTGCAGGCGTGTGGTCAGCGCCGAACGGTTGTGTGTAACGGCTGCCAGATCGTCATCAACGTGATCGCCGAGATTGAAGCTGTCGAACGGCGCCACACTGACACCGCCCGAACGCGTCGTGACGCACGCTTTGACACCCGCCGGCGCAGGCCAGTCGGGAATCAGCCAGTCCGTCACGCGCTCAGTCATCCGATGAACGCTTCGCGGTCTTGCTTGAGCAGGGTCAGCAGCCAGACAAAGTCGTCCGGCAGCGGCGATTCCCAGCTCATGCGCTTACCGGTCGTCGGATGATCCAGTTCAAGGAAACGCGCATGCAGCGCCTGACGCGGGAAGTGTTTCAGCGATTCGACCATGGTGACACTGGCTGCAGGCGGAATACGGAAACGACCGCCGTAGGCAGGATCGCCGACCAGCGGGAAGTTGATGTGGGCCATGTGTACGCGGATCTGGTGGGTGCGCCCGGTTTCCAGCTTCACCCGCACGTGGGTGTGCGAACGGAAACGCTCCAGAACCCGGTAGTGGCTGACCGCAGGCTTGCCGCCTTCCATGACCGCCATGCGCTGACGCTGCTGGCCATGACGACCGATGGGTGCGTTGATCTTGCCACCCGAGGTCACCACGCCGATGACGATGCACTCATAGATGCGGCTGACGCTGCGATTCTGCAGCTGGGTGACCAGTTGCGTCTGCGCCTGGATGGTCTTGGCGACCACCATCAGACCGGTGGTGTCCTTGTCCAGGCGGTGCACGATGCCGGCACGCGGGACATTGATGATGTCCGGCACGTGATGCAGCAAGGCGTTGAGCAGGGTGCCGTCGGCATGACCTGCTGCCGGATGCACCACCAGACCGGACGGCTTGTTGATCACCAGGATCTGGTCGTCTTCGTAGACGATATCGAGCTCGATGTCCTGCGCGATCCACTCGCCCTGGGCTTCCTGCTCGGCTTTGAGGAGCAGAACGGCGCCGCCATGCACGATGTCACGCGGGCGCAAAGCGCCGCCATCCACAGTCAGGCGGCCGTCTTTGATCCAGGCGGAAAGGCGCGAGCGCGAGTGCTCTGCGAATAGTTGGGCGGCGACTTGGTCGAGGCGTTGACCGCCCAATTCGGACGGCACCTCTGCGCGGAGTTCTATGATCTCAGACATGCTCAAACTAGGAGGTGGCACTGGCCTTTGGTTTCGGCTGTGCGCTTGTGGTTAAATACGGCGTCTTTTGTCCCGGGGGTTCCACGGGGCGCCCATCATAACAGGACGGTCCTGCGCAAGACAGCAGGCCGTTATAGGGACGCAAGCCGCCATGCAAGTGAAACACCTGCTGCTGATAGCCATCCTCGGACTTACTGTTGCCTGTTCTTCGAAGAAAGAAGTCATCGACGAAAACCTCAGTGAAGTCGAGCTGTACCAGCAGGCGCAGGCCGATCTGGACAACAACAGCTATAACAGCGCCACCGAGAAGCTCAAGGCGCTGGAGTCGCGTTATCCGTTCGGTCGCTATGCTGACCAGGCGCAACTCGAGCTGATCTACGCCAACTACAAGAATGGCGAGCCCGAGGCTGCCAAGTCGGCGGCCGAGCGTTTCATTCGTCTGCACCCGCAACACCCGAACGTCGACTACGCCTATTACCTCAAGGGCCTGACCTCGTTCGACCAGGACGTCGGCATCATTGCCCGCTTCCTGCCGCTGGATCAGACCAAGCGTGACCCGGGCGCTGCTCGCGATTCGTACAACGAGTTCGCCCAGCTGACCAGCCGCTACCCGAACAGCCGCTACGCCCCTGACGCCAAGCAGCGCATGATTTACCTGCGCAACCTGCTGGCGGCCTACGAGATTCACGTTGCCGACTACTACCTGACCCGTCAGGCTTACGTCGCAGCGGCCAACCGCGGTCGTTACGTTGTCGAAAACTTCCAGGAAACCCCATCGGTCGGTGACGGCCTGGCGGTCATGGTCGAGGCTTATCAGCGTCTGCACCTGGACGACCTGGCTGAAACCAGCCTGGAAGTCCTGAAAACCAACTATCCGGATCACCCGCAGCTGGTAGATGGCAAGTTCGAAGCGCGCACGGCAGAAGCCGACAACCGCTCCTGGCTGTCCAAGGCGACCCTGGGTCTGATTGAAAGCCGTCCGCCGCTGCCGCCAGGACAAACCCGCGCCAATCAGGACGTGATCAAGCAGTATCAGGACGCCAAGGAAGCCATCCCTGCCGAACTGTTGCCTGAGAACCAGTCGGCTGACGAAGAGAAGAAAAACGATGACGACGACGGCACGCCGAAAAGCCGCTCGATCTTCAGCTACATGACCTTTGGCCTGTTCGACTGATTCAGTCCCTGCAAAACGTCAGCTAAAAGAGGCCCTTCGGGGCCTTTTTTCATGCCCGACCATTTTCCGACAGCATCCGGCGATGGAGATGACTGTGCGCCCGACATCCGCTTGGCTACACTGCGCGCTCTTCACTTCATAAGCTGACAGACATGATTCGCTTGATTATGTGGCTCGCCCTGATTGTGGCGGTCGTCTGGTTTTTCAAACGCCTGGTCAAAGGGCCTGCCCCACGCCCGAAGCCCGCAACGCCGGAACTCGACGCAGCGCCCATGGTGCGTTGCGCGCAATGTGGCGTGCATGTCCCTCGCGATCGCGCGCTGAGCCAGAACCAGCAATGGTATTGCACCGAAGCGCACCGTTTGCAGGGCCCCGCTGCACGTGACCGCTGACAGCCTGTCGCTGGCGACGCCTCAGGCCCAACGCATCCTGCGGCTGTATCACCTCTATCGTCTGAGCATCGGCGTGCTGCTGGTGCTGCTGATCTCCAGCAGCCTGGATGCCGAACTGCTGGAGCTGGCCGACATCGAGCTGTTCCGCATCGGCTGTTGGCTGTATCTGGTCTTCAACATCCTTGTCGTGGTGCTGCTCGAACGCCCGAGCCGCCAGGGGCAACTGTTCTCCCTCGCCATGGCCGACACGCTGATGCTGGCGGCGCTGTTCTACGCCGGGGGCGGTGCACCGAGCGGCATTGGCAACCTGATTATCGCCTCGGTGGCAATCAGCAATGTGCTCCTGCGCAAGCGAACCGGCCTGCTGATTGCCGCGCTGTCAGCCATCGGCATCATCTATCTGACCTTCTACATCAGCTATCACAAGCCTTCAGCGGCCAATCATTTCGTGCAGGCCGGCTCGCTGGGTGCCCTGTGCTTTGCGGCGGCCCTGCTGGTCCAGGCCCTGTCACGCCGCTTGCAGCTCAGTGAAGACATCGCCGAACGTCGCGCCGCTGACGTCGACAACCTTGAAGAACTCAACGCGCTGATCCTGCAGCGCATGCGCACCGGCATTCTGGTGCTCGACGAGGACCACAAAGTACTGCTCGCCAACCAGAGCGCGCTGAATTTACTGGGCCACGAGCGCTTGCTGGGCGAAATCGTCGACGCCTATTCGCCGCAACTGGTCGAGCGCCTGGGTCAATGGATGACCAACCCGTCGATGGCCCCGCGCAGCATCACCACTTCGGCCATTGGTCCGGTGCTGCGTCCGGGTTTCATCCCACTGGCACGCGGCAGTCATCGCCACACGTTGGTATTTCTCGATGACCTGTCGCAGATTTCCCAACAGGCCCAGCAGCTCAAACTGGCCGCGCTGGGCAGACTGACCGCCGGTATTGCCCACGAGATCCGCAACCCGCTGGGCGCCATCAGTCATGCCGCGCAACTGCTGCTGGAATCGGAGGAACTGACCGCGCCGGACCGGCGTCTCAATCAGATCATTCACGATCAATCGCGGCGGATGAATCTGGTGATCGAGAACGTTCTGCAGCTGTCTCGTCGACGTCAGACCGAACCCCAGCTGCTCGATCTCAAGCAATGGCTGGAGGCGTTCGTCGTTAACCTTCGGGATGAGCTGACGGCGGGTCAAAGCGTGCATATGGACATCGGCGCAGGCGTGCTCAGTACGCAGATGGACGCCGAACAATTGCAGCAGGTGATGAGCAATCTGGTGCAAAACGGTTTGCGCTACAGCGGCCAGCTCCACGAACACGCGCAAGTTTGGCTAAGGTTGTTTCAAGCCCCGTACAGCGAACTGCCGACGCTGGACGTCCTCGACGACGGACCGGGTGTTGCCGAAGAGCATCTGGCGAAAATCTTCGAACCCTTCTTCACCACCGAAAGCAAAGGAACCGGCCTGGGCCTGTATCTCTCGCGCGAGTTGTGCGAAAGCAATCAGGCGAGCCTCAATTACATTCCACGGGAAGGTGGCGGAAGCTGCATGCGAATGACCTTCGCCCATCCGTTCAAGCTGAGCTGAACATGAGCCAACGGCAAAAGATCCTGATCGTCGACGATGAGCCGGACATTCGCGAGCTGCTGGAAATCACGCTCGGTCGGATGAAACTGGACACCCGCAGTGCGCGCAACGTCAAGGAAGCGCAAGAGTGGCTGGCCCGCGAGCCGTTCGACCTGTGCCTGACCGACATGCGCTTGCCCGATGGCAACGGCCTGGAGTTGGTGCAACACATTCAGAAACGCCACAACCAGGTACCGGTGGCGATGATCACCGCCCATGGCAGCCTCGACACGGCGATCCATGCACTGAAAGCCGGCGCGTTCGATTTCCTGACCAAGCCGGTCGACCTGACACGCTTGCGTGAGTTGGTGTCCAGCGCCCTGCGCCTGCGCACCGCGCCTGCCGAAGAAAACCGCATTGACCATCGCCTGCTGGGCAGCTCCCCGCCGATGCAGGCGCTGCGCAAGCAGATCGCCAAACTGGCGCGCAGCCAGGCGCCGATCTACATCAGCGGCGAATCGGGCAGCGGCAAAGAACTGGTCGCCCGGCTTATTCATGAGCAAGGCCCGCGCGCCGAGCAGCCGTTTGTGCCGGTCAATTGTGGCGCGATCCCTTCAGAGCTGATGGAAAGCGAATTTTTCGGACATCGCAAAGGCAGCTTCACCGGCGCCCACGAAGACAAGCCCGGGCTGTTTCAGGTCGCCCACGGCGGCACCCTGTTTCTCGATGAAGTGGCTGATCTGCCGCTGGCGATGCAGGTGAAACTGCTCCGCGCGATCCAGGAAAAGTCCGTTCGCGCCATCGGCGGTCAGCAGGAGCAAGTGGTGGATGTTCGCGTGCTGTGCGCGACCCACAAGGACCTTAATCAGGAAGTGGCTGCCGGGCGTTTCCGGCAGGATTTGTATTACCGACTGAACGTCATCGAGCTGCGCGTGCCGCCGTTGCGCGAACGTCGCGAAGACATCGAAGAGATCGCCAACAGCGTACTGCGCCGCCTGACCGAGTCCGCCGGTGAGCCAGCGACCGTCCTACCGCCCCATGCGCTGGCGGCCCTCAAGGGCTATCGCTTCCCCGGCAACGTGCGCGAGCTGGAAAACATGCTTGAGCGGGCATACACGCTGTGCGAAGACGATCAGATCGACACCGCGGACCTGCGCCTGGCCGAGCCATCACGCCCCGCCGAGGAGAACGGCCCGAGCCTGGCCAACATTGATAACCTGGAAGACTACCTGGAAAGCATCGAGCGCAAACTGATCCTGCAGGCGCTGGAGGAAACCCGCTGGAATCGCACGGCGGCAGCGCAGCGTTTGAATTTGACGTTCAGGTCGATGCGTTATCGGTTGAAGAAGTTGGGATTGGAGTGATGGATTACGCCGCGCTGGACAGGTCCCAAAAAGGGACCTATCGTTCCCTTTTTGGGACTTATCTAGACAGATCCCTATGAACATCGGCGACGCGCTCTTCACCACGACTCAGCAACGAGTGCTGGGCCTGCTCTTCGGCAATCCGGAGCGGAGCTTCTATACCAACGAAATCAGTCGCTGGGTCCAGGTCGGCAAAGGCAGCACAACTCGTGAGCTGGAGAAATTGCACTCAGCAGGTTTGCTGACCGCAACCCGGCAGGGCAACCAAATCCATTATCAGGCGAATCCTGAAAGTCCGGTGTACCCCGAACTGACTGGCCTTGTGCGCAAAACATTCGGCATCGCCGATCACCTTCGAGTGGAGTTGCTGCCTTTCGCAGACCAGATTCAGCGAGCGTTTATCTACGGCTCGGTTGCGAAAGGGACCGCCAACACATCCAGCGACCTAGATCTGATGCTGATCGGTGAAGGCGTCAGCTACAGCGAAGTGATGGAGCGTATGATCCCGCTCGAAGAGATGCTGGGCAGGCCCATCAACCCAACGCTCTACACGCCGTCAGACTGGAAAGCGAAGCTCGCCACCGGCAACAGCTTCGTGACCCGCGTGGCAGAGCAGGAAAAGATCGACATCATCGGAAGCGATTAGGGAGAACCCACGGAATGGGCAACGAGCTTCGGCGAACTTGGTACGTACCGGCGGATTGAAAGCCGAGCCTGCTAACAAGAACGAATATCGGACTGGTCCGCTCGGCCCTTGATAGGCTGTTGGACGCTCATAATTCCGCTCTTTCATACGCCAGCCGTTTTGATCTGGCCTATAACGCTGCACACGCAATGGCGCTGTCGGCACTGCGCCTGAAAGGATACCGGTCGGACCGCCGCTATCTTGTGTTTCAGTGCCTTCCACATACGCTGAATCTGGATAAAGTGCGGGTACGGCTCTTTGCGCTTTGCCACGAGCGCAGAAACCTCGCTGAGTACGAAGGCTACATGGATATCGATGACGCGTTGCTCGCGGAGCTACTCACGAGTACCGAAGCACTTCGAGGGCTACTGGCGTCGGAGATGGCCGCTCATGGTTTCAGTCTCCCCTCTGGCGCATAAGGCGCTTCATCAATAATCGGCACTTCCCCGACCAGCAAATCCGTCAGCAACTGACACGACGCCGGCGCCAGCACAAGGCCATTGCGGTAGTGCCCGCAGTTCAGCCACAGGCCTTGATGATTTGGCACCGGCCCGATGAATGGAATGCCGTCAGGCGACCCCGGTCGCAACCCCGCCCAGTGCCCGACCACGTGCGCATCCGCCAGCGCGGGGATCAATTCGATCGCCGAAGCTTTCAAGCTTTCCAGAGCATTTTCAGTGGGGGTCTTATCAAAGCCTTCGTGTTCGAGCGTACTACCGATGAGAATATGCCCGTCACGCCGGGGGATGGCATAACGGCCCTTGGCGAGGATCATGCTCGGCAGAAAGTCGGCGGCGCATTTGTAGAGAATCATCTGCCCTTTGACCGGCTCAACGGGCAGCGCCAGCCCCAACTTGCCGAGCAGAACACCGCTCCATGCACCGGCGGCCAGCACCACGCTGTCGCCGAGCACATCGCCCCCGTCCGTCGTGACACCCAGGACGCGATCACCTTCGCGCACAAAGTCGATGACCTGGCAGTGCTCGCGAATGACCACATTGGGCAACGCCAATAACGCAGCCTTCAGTGACTTGACCAGACGCGGGTTGCGGACGTTGGCGACATCGGCCATGTAGACCGCTCGCGAATAGCCGCCGCCCATGACCGGCACGGCGTCGTAGACCGCAGAAATATCCACCGACGTCAGCGGACGATTCACACGCGCTGCCCATTCGAGCGCCTCTGCTTCGTCGTCGAGATCCAGCCAGTAAAGGCCGGTCTTGTGCACTTGCGGATCTATGCCGGTCAGTGCCAGCAAGCGCTCGGCGAGCTGTGGATAAAAATCCTGCGACCAGTGCGAGAGTGCCGTTACGGCGGGGCTGTAGCGCCATGGGTAGAGCGGAGACACAATGCCGCCGCCGGCCCATGAGGATTCCTGGCCGACTTCCGATCGGTCGATCAGCGTTACGCTTCGGACTTTGGAGGCGAGGTTGAAGGCGGTCAGAAGGCCGATGACGCCGCCGCCGATGATGACTATGTCTTGATTTAGCACAACGGCCACGGCCTGTTCATCTGCATGGATTCAACGGCCCCAACAGTCTTTGTTCGACAGGCCGGTGGAGTTGGTGCGCGCGCCGGTATTGGTGATCTGGAAGGTGCCGCACTTGTCGCCGTTCATCATGGAGTTGGCTATGGGTGTAGCCGTCAAGGTGAAGGTCGCATCGGCGGGCACCACTGCAACGGTGTACCAAGCATTCGAGACCGTCACCGTCGCGTCTTTATAGCTACCGGTCTTGGTGAAGTAACGCTCCAATACCTGGCTCTGCTCCATCAAAATCCCAGCAATCTCGGTACGGTGAGTGCGCCTCACATATTCCGTATAACTGGGGTAGGCGATCGCCGCGAGAATACCCACAATCGCCACCACGATCATCAGTTCTATGAGGGTGAATCCTTTCGATTTACTGCCCATCATTTTTTCTTTCCTCATCTGATCTGTCGCCACATGATGCGTCGGTTTGACACCCCGCCCAAATCAGTGATGGTTTGAGGGGTACCTAAACCGCCCAAAGGAATCGCTTGATTGCCGTTCTCTTTATCAAGCGTAACGGCTGCGTTAGGCACGCCACCGCTTATCAGGATACCGCTTGAATTAGCGTCAGCACTGTTGACCTGCCCATCACCGTTTGTATCCAGAACCGGATAGCTAAGCATCCGCCCGCTTAACGCATCAAGTTCAACGTATCTACCCGATCCAGAGCTTGAACATGGATCACCTGTGTCGACGATAGCCGTGGTAAATCGAACCCGGCCGAACGCGAGTGTCGCCGGATAGATAACACGCTCCCCCGTCGCGACGGTGTTATAAATCAACGGAAGGTAGAAGCCTTTCTTGGCTGCATAATTCACATCATTTTGGGTAGTGGTAAAAAACTGCCCAGAAGCTCCGCTTGAGACCCCATTTATAGCCTGCGCTACAAGGTCGCTTTCGCGATAGTTGGCACTCGTCCCGTCATTGTCCCAGACCGCATAAAACGCTTGAGTCGCGGTCGTGGTCTTGTCCGCGGTTTCGAGCAATTTGCCCGTGCCAAAATAAACCATCTTGCCGCCGTTCGGATTATTTCCCACGACCGGCTGAGCAGTGATCGGCTGATTCGCCCCTCCTGAGGCAGTGAACAGTGGACTTCCACCCAGCCCTACTTTCCAGGTGGATGCGGTTTGCCCCGTGAAGTCAAACTTCCACATCTGACCCTTCAAATCACCGCCATAAGCGTACTGAACAACACTCTGTGCATTGACGCGTAACTTGACTGAGGACAATCCATTGTTGCCTGAGTTATCGACGGCGATCTCTCTTATCAGAGCCCCATTGCTGACATCAACGACAAAGAGTGACGCCACGCCATTGGTGCTGCCATAGCCATTAGAGATGAATGCTGCCCATCGGCCGTCTGGCAGTTGAGCCACCTCCGGTTTGGCATACGCGTAACCCATGTTGGCAAAACCTGTGCTAACGCTGCTGATGTCCCAAAGCGCTTTAACCGTATTAGAAGCACCGGCATTAAACAGCTGCAGCGCATAAAATCCCTTGCCACCGGAGCCCGTCCCCCCGATGGCTAGAGTTTTCCAGGACGAAGCAAACTGGACATCTACGACGGAAATTTGCCCATCCACCAAAAATTTGTGAGATACGCCGTTGATGTAGTTAGGGTCAGCGACGTAATGCAGGTTCGCGAGAACGGTGGATGGCATGTACCCATAAAGCCTGTTACCCGTGGACGGGTCGATCACGTTGACCAACCCATCATTGGCGTTGACTACGAGGGAGGGATTCATTGAGTTTGATTTGATATCCAAATACGTGGAATAGCTATTATCAGAGGCAGGGTCCGACGCTGGGTTGTCCGTAGGTGAGGCGTACGTCAAGGGCGAGTTGATCACATCACCGAGCAACACCGTACGCGTTTTCAATCCTGTCTTGTTCGTCCCTTTACTCCATTGCACTAAATCCAGCCCAGAAATCCCAAGCGGCAGATTGGCGTTGAGCACGGTCTGTTGGGGCAATGAAAAGCTTGGAAAGGACAACGGAATAACGGCATTGGTCAGGGAGTTCCAGGACTCGTAAGTAGCAGTAATGCCCGGAACAATTTGTTTGTCGGTGGACCAGATAGGCGATGCGGTGTTTACGCTTCCATCAGCCAAAATTGCCGAAGCCTTGATTGTGCCCCGCCAGTCAGTCGGATCGTATTGCGTCTGGAAATAAACCGATGAGCTCGACAGTGTGGATGAATTCGACGCTACACCTCCCCCGGTTCCTGCGCGGGAGGTGATGTCGTTCAGAGCCGCGGATAACGCAGCATTGAGACCCGCGCTGTCCGTCGCCTGGTAATAAGTACCCTTACCGTAAGTGGCCGCGTCCGAGAGCATTACATTGGCTGCTGTAAATCCTACTGTGTAGGTGAACATGTTCTGTTTGGTGAAATCTGCAGCGTCCCAGCTCTTGCCGGCGGCATCGGTTCCGCTCGCTCTCATATCGATGTCGTAGGCGAATTTCGCGATATCGTCCAGATAAAGGGTGTCACCCTCCCCATCGCCATTGAGGTTATCACCGTCGTTGTTCTTGCCGTCCCAGTTGGGCAAGCTTGCACCGCCCAGCGGATCATTCGTGGGGAAGGTTCGATCGTAGGTCGGCAGACCGTCGGTAATCACGACGCCATAGTTTCGCTGACAACGGTACTGAATCGGGCTGGTGTAGGTCGAAGGCGTCGTATTGTAATAGGGCGTCATTCCGCGAAAGTAGCGGGTCACTTCGTAATACGTTTCAGCCAGTGGCGTGTTGGCGATTGCCGCAAGGCCGTTGATGGACGAGATCAGCGAGTTGTAGTTGGCATTGGCTTGCGCGGTAGTTGTAGCGGTCGTCTGGGACAGATCGCTGATCGCCCTTGCGATGTTGCCGCCAGGCCCGGCGTTTCCGCTCGTAGGGGGATTGAAGGTGGCCAGGCCAATTCGCAGATTTCGATTGCTGGCCACCAGCGCGGCAGACACCGTGCGCGCGACACTGATTCTGTAATCGTCGGGAATCGAATCATCCGTGTAGTCTTTTTTGGACAACGACGTGGCGTAAAGCAAGTAGCTGATGTAAGCAGTGGTGTACCGGGTATTCCCGTTGCCCACCGGGTCGGGGAGTTTGAGACAGACGCGGGTGCGTGTGGTGAACTTGTAGAAACCGTCATACCCATTATCGCAGCCGCCGGCACGCAGGTTTCCCACAAAAAAGTTGGTGTCCGTCATATCCATTGCAGTGACATTACTGCAGTTGAAATCCGAATTGCAGCTGTAAACTTGAACCGGATCCGCGTTGGGATCGAACCCCGAGGCCCAGATGATACTGTTCATACTCCCGGAGTCATCCACCAGCAGCATGACGTTCGGCGTCACCGACCCTACGGTCAACAAAGGGGAGTCAGAGGGTACGAAAGCAGCGAATGCGGTGGCCGAGCCATAAAGGCCAAGCAGTGCGCCCATCATCAGCTTGCACAGATAAAGCCTTGCCCTGCGGCACCACTCAACGTTTGGCATAAATACTTTCCACTACAGTTCGTGAGTTACCAGAGATGCCAACGCCTGTGATGCGATAAAGCGTCCACGACTTACTTTCATCCCACCCCACAGAATTGATGTTAACCGGGTCCTTGGTTGTGGCGATTTTCTGGACAGCCCACAAACCTCCCGTCATGCCTGTCGTCGCGAACCAGGTCACTCCCGAGGTACTGTTGGCACCCGGTCCCGTTACGCTTGTAGCTTCCGGAGGTGGAGCACATTTTATGCATGTCGCCAGCTTGTAATTACTGGCCTGAACTGCAGACTCCCCCATACGCGCAGCCGCCTCCGCAATCTGAAAGGACTCGTTGCGGAACTTGACGCTGCCGGACATCTTTTCCTGAAGCGTAGCGTTCTGCATTGATGAAATCCCGATCAACGTCAGCAGCAACAGAAACACCAGACTGACGATAAGCGCCATTCCGCGCTCGCGGGCCCGGGTACGTTGTACACCTCTGTGTCTGGTTACATTCAAGATGGCAACACCTAGTAGAGACGGTTGCGTAAAGCGGTCATAACGCTGAACTTCTGGTTTTTAACTCGACCTGTTGCGTCCTGCAGTTCCAGGGTCAGCCTGACGCTACGCACCGTAGCCATGCTGGCGGGCGTCGCGGTGTACGCTGTAACCGTTGTGTCCGACGCCGTATTGGCAGTACCAAACATCACCGAGAAGTCATTCACGTTATTGACGATGACAGCCCCCCCAAGAAGTAACTGCTTATTCGCAAACTGGTAGACGAGTTGGCGTATTGGAAATGCTAATTCGGTGGCGGCAGGGATGGCCGTTCCGGTCCGAGCGGTCGCTCCTGACTTGCAATCGGAGACAACGGTCCAGGTCGGAACACCGCCATTATTTCCCACGTCGGCTGTTACCAGCGTCAATTTCGACGTTGCGTTATCCCACCGGACCGGCGTCATTTGCGCAGCGGCGAAGTCACTGTTGGCGCTTGAGTCTTTGACCGTCGCCAGACAGCCAAACATCCCGACCATGCGTATTTCCTGCGCCATCTTGGTGAGGATGAATCGTGCATCTTCTTGCATGACCGCCGAGGCGTTCTGTGACAGATAAGTGTTCTTGGCTGAAATGAAAATCTGAATAACGCCCGCCACTATGAGCAGGCCCAGTAACAGCGAGATCATGATCTCGATCAGGCCGAAGCCTCTGGCGCGGTGCTTCATTGCGTCACCTTCGCGTCTATCGCCACACGACTTGTAACTTTGAAGGTCTGCAAGGCAGTTGCCGTGTTGGTGGCCCGGGCATCACTCCAGATCACAGTAATGGTGACCAACCGCTTATTTGCCGAATCCACCGCAATCGTCCCATCGCCGGTAACGGGGTCGAGCACTTGAATATTGTTCTTGAAATCGTAAAGGTCCTGCGTGCGCGGCGTATTCAAATCGCCGGCAGCAGGCGCTGCTGCCAGAGCAGCCAGCCTATAGTCAGCATCAGGATTGGCACGTATGCGATCCATCATGTCGTACGCAATAAAGCTGGCCTGGCTGCTGAGCCTTGAACTGTCGGTGTATTTCAGCGCATTCAACTGGAGCGCTGCCGCACCCAACAGCCCAATGGCTAGAACAAGCAGGGCAACCAGCACCTCAATCAGCGTCGTGCCCTGTTGCCTGGCATCAATTCTGGCGTTCATCAGCAACCGCCCAACACGATACGGCCGCTCAGGCATATGTTGATCACGCGGGTGATGGTGCCGCGTGTGTAGGTGATGCTTACGGCAGCAGCCGCCGTCGGCACCGGTGCGGCCAACCCCCCCAGGTTGTTGAAGTCGATCGCAGTAGGATTTCCGCTCACTGCAAGCACTGATGCAGAGTCCATCGCTGGCAAAACTCGCAGAATGGGAATCGGCGCCGTTGCCGCAGGATCAATGGCACTCAGCTGAGTATTCCAGGCAGCACCCGCCACCGATGGCGTTACACGGATGACAGTGCCGCTGTTTATAGCCTGTTGGCGGGCGTAATTAAGGAAACGCTGAAAGTCGCTTACTTCCGTGTCGGCCTTGGTGTTCTGAATAGCAGAGGTGAAACTTGGAATGGCGATCGCGGCGAGGATGCCGACCAACGTGATGGTCACCAGCAACTCGACCAGCGTAAAACCCCGACACCGTTTGGGCATTTAATCTCTCCTTAATGGAGAAACTATATAGCAACCGGTTGTTTCAATATTTGCCGGGGGGATGTGTGGCTGTTTTCGGCGGACGAACGCCCTGACGCGCGGCGCCGTAGCCGATCCAGGTCATTTCAGCGCCCCCAACACCCCGCCACACTGGCAGCCCCCGACATCCCGAGATTGTCGCGCTTGCCAGTGTTTTCCAGCACAAAATTCCCACACGCATCGCCCGCCATCATTCCTCCGCCAACCGGCGAAGCGGTCAGCGTGAACGTCCGCTCCTTGCGCTCAGCCCCTATCCGATAAAACGCATTCCCCAACGACACCTCATGACTAAACGCCGGAGGCCCGCTGACGTCCGAGTACTGCCCTGCCCGTGAATGAAACCGCTCAAGCTTCTGCGCCTCTTCAACCAGCACCCCGGCGATCTCCGAGCGGCGGGTTTTCCGGGTGTATTCGCTGTATTGCGGATACGCGACGGCGGCGAGAATCGCGACGATGGCGATGGCAATCAGCAGCTCGATCAGGGTGAAACCCGCGGATGGTCTGTTCATTGCCGCTGCCGCCACATCACGCGACGCTCCTCGGTGTGAATGCTTTCGATCACGGTGCGTGAGTCGCCCTCAATGCCGATGGCCGTCACGCGGTACAGGATCCGAAACTGACCGTCTCCGCCACCGGGCGGCTGATCGGTTTGGCCGACATGCTGAATGCCGTAAAAACCACCGCGCGTCGCGACCCAATCCACACCCGACGCCCCGCCCGTTCCGCTTTTGGAAAGTGTCAGCGCTTCAGGCGGAGGCAAACATCTCGCTGGCGACGAACAGGCCAGCAGTGAAAACCCGGATGACAGGATGTTTGATTCAGCAATGCGCAGCGCTGTCTCGGCGGACTGAAACGACGCATCACGCCGCTTGAGCGTGCCCGCCACTTTTTCCTGGAGGGTGGCGTTCTGCATCGACGATGTCGCCAAGAGGGTCAGCAACAGCAGGAACACCAGGCTGACGATCAACACCGCGCCACGTTGTGGATTCATATTCATGTGATCACCCCAGCCGGTTACGGAGGGCGGCAACGACCTCGATGGTCTGTTCCTGCGCCCGATCTGCGGGGTCGAACAATGTCAGGGTCAGCCGTACACTGCGGATCAACGAGGGTTCGGCGGTGGCCGCGTACCGCGCAACGGAGCGGTCATTGATCGAACCGGCAACGCCGAACAGCACGCTGAACGCGCGCACGTTGCTGACCAGGGGCTGGCCATTCAGCGACAGCTCATTGCGGGCCTTGTTGAAGCGATACACCTGCTTGTGAATGGGCATCGCGGTCTCATGTCCGGCGAGCCGGGGCGCCCGGCCGTTGGAGTACGCGGTGGCGGATGACACGCAGTCGGTGTGTATGACCCAGGTCGACCAGCCTCCACCCTCCCCGGTTCCGGCGGTGGCGAGGCTCAGTGTCTGCGAGCTGGCGTCCCAGTGGATCGGCGCTTCAAACGCTTTGGAAAAGCCATTGCCGACGCTGGCGTCGTCGACTTTCCCCAAACAGCCGAACATGCCCACTAGCCGCACTTCCTGGACCATTTTGCTGAGCACGAATCGCGCGTCTTCCTGCAGGCTGGCGGACGATGTCTGACTGGCATAGCTGCTCTTTGAGCTGATGAATATCTGCGCCAAGGCCAGCGACATCACCAATCCCAACACCAGCGCCAGCATAACTTCGACGAGGCCAAAGCCTTTCTCCAAAGGCCTCATGGTCGTGCGCCCCGCTCGGCAGATACATCTGCGGTCAACGTCAGCGTCTGCTTCTGTGCGGCCTCTTGGCTGGCGCGGGAATCGTCCCACTTCAATGTGACGGTCACGCTCGATCCCGCCACCGCAATGGATGCCTCGGCATCGTCACCGACCGCGCGTTTCAACTGCGTCGCGAAGTCGTACAGGTCTTGCTGGCGTGGAACGGCGACACTGCCGGACGATGGCGCCTGACTCAGCGAAGCCAGCGCATAACTGGTGCCCGGATTGGCGCGGATTCGCTCAAGAAGATCATGGGCGATGAAACTGACGTGCATGCTGCGCATCGAGCTGTCGGTATACTTCAGCGCGTTGAGCTGCAGCATCGCCACACCCAATATGCCAACGCTGAAGATCAGCAGCGCAACCAGCACTTCGATCAATGTCATCCCTGATTGCATCGCCTTTCCTGCCATCGCCCACCTCTGCCGTCCGCTGTGCAGGCACCAGTGAAGTCGATGCGCAGCGGTTTGCCCGAAGGATGTGTAACGGCGGCTTGCAGACATACCGGCTGACAATCGAACCGGTTGTCAGCGCAACGGAGCAGGTGTTTGCTTGAGCGCCGAACTCAACGGAAGACGCTCGTGAAACAGCAAGGATTGACGCTGATTGAACTGCTGGCAGGGTTGGTGATTGTGGGTATCGTCGCGACGCTCGCTATCCCCGCCTTCGGCCAGTTGATCGACTCACAACGACGTCAGGACACGGCTCAGCAACTGGCCAGCGGGCTGCGAATGGCTCGCACAGAGGCGATTCTGCGCAGTCAGCCGGTGGTGATACAGGCCCTTGAAAAGGACTGGAGCCGAGGCTGGAACGTGTTCGTCGACAGCAACCGCAACCAGCTCAGAGACGAGGGGGAGCTGTCGCTGGCCGAGTTCGCCAGCCACCGTAACGTCAGGGTGGTGGGCAACAGCAAAGTGGCCGTGCGCATTGGTTTCGATAATACGGGGCGGCTGCTGAACAACGCCAACGGGACACTGGCGGTGTGCCTCAGAGACACACCTGCCAGCCACTACCAGTTGGTGATTGCGGTGACCGGCAGGGTCACGCTGCGATCCGAGGGATTCAGCAGCGAGCCCTGCGCATGATGCGGTTACGGAATGACCGGATTACAGCAGCGACTTGACGCGCAATTCCTTGGGCATCGAGAAGGTGATGTTTTCCTCGCGCCCGGCCAGCTCGTCTTCGCCGGTCGCGCCCCAGGCGTGCAGCTGCTGGATCACGCCACGCACCAGCACCTCGGGCGCCGAAGCACCGGCGGTAATGCCGATGCGGCCCACGCCGTCGAACCAGCTGCGCTGCATGTCTTCGGCACCATCGATCAGATAGGCAGGGGTCGACATGCGTTCAGCCAGTTCACGAAGGCGATTGGAGTTGGAGCTGTTCGGGCTGCCCACCACCAGCACCACGTCGCACTCGTCAGCCAGGACCTTGACCGCATCCTGACGGTTTTGCGTGGCGTAACAGATGTCGTCCTTGCGCGGGCCACCAATGGCCGGGAATCGTGTGCGCAGGGCGTCGATGACCCGGCTGGTGTCGTCCATCGACAGCGTCGTCTGGGTCACGAAGGCAAGGTTCTCAGGATTGCTCACCTGCAGGTTGGCGACGTCTGCTTCGTCTTCGACCAGATAAATCGCGCCGCCATTGCTGGCGTCGTACTGCCCCATCGTCCCCTCGACCTCAGGGTGGCCGGCGTGACCGATGAGGATGCACTCGCGGCCGTCGCGGCTGTAGCGCGCGACCTCGATATGCACTTTGGTCACCAGCGGACAGGTGGCGTCGAACACCTTAAGGCCGCGCCCTGCCGCCTCGGTGCGCACCGCCTGCGACACGCCGTGGGCGCTGAAGATCACGATGACGTCATCCGGCACCTGCTCGAGCTCTTCGACGAAGATCGCGCCACGGCTGCGCAGGTCTTCGACGACGAATTTGTTATGAACCACTTCATGGCGCACGTAGATCGGCGGGCCAAACACTTCCAGCGCGCGATTGACGATTTCGATCGCACGGTCCACCCCGGCGCAGAAGCCACGTGGGTTGGCGAGTTTGATTTGCATGATGTGCCTCGTGTCTACGCGCAATGAAACATATAAACGAAAAGGCCCCGACCAGTGCCGGGGCCAGGCGCTCTGGCGATGCTCAGAGTGCCTTCACCTCGAAAATTTCCACTTCGAAGGTCAACGTCTTGCCCGCCAGCGGATGGTTGAAATCGACGGTGACCTGATCATCGTCCATCGATTTCACCACGCCCGGCAGCTCGGTGTTCGCCGCATCGTTGAAGATCACCAGCAGCCCTTCCGACAGCTCCATATTCTGGAACTGCGAACGGGGCATGACCTGCAGATTTTGCGGGTTAGGCTGACCGAAAGCGTTTTCCGGCGGCACTTGAAGCGTGCGTTTATCACCGGCTTTGAAGCCAAAGATCAGCGCCTCAAAGCCCGGAAGCAGGCTGCCATCGCCGACCTTGAAGGTCGCCGGCGCCTTGTCGAACGTGCTGTCGACGGTGTCGCCGTTTTCCAGGTGCAGCGCGAAATGCAGGGTGACTTCCGTGTTCTGACCGATGCGTGTTTCCTGAGTAGCCTGTTCGGTCATCAACTGATCAGTCATTGACGGTCTCTCCGGTTTTCTTGCTCTTGAACATGTCCAGAGCCAGCATGATCGCGCCAACGGTAATGGCGCTGTCCGCAACATTGAAGGCCGGGAAGCCGTGTTCTTTCCAATGCACGAATATGAAGTCTATGACATGGCCGATGAAGATTCGGTCATACAGATTGCCGAGCGCCCCGCCCAATATCAGGGCAAGGGCAATCGCCAGCCAGGTTTCTTCGCGCCCGAGCCGCTTGAGCCAGACCACCAGCACCCCACTCACCACGACCGCGATCAGCGCAAACAACCAGCGCTGCCAGCCGGAACTGTCGGCCAGGAAGCTGAAAGCAGCCCCGGTGTTGTAGGCCAGCATCCAGCTGAAGTAGTCAGGAAGGATGACGATCTGCTCGTACAACTCCAGGCGGTTTTCGAAGTAGAACTTGCTGGCCTGGTCAATGACCACCACCAGCACGCTCAACCACAACCAACCCAGTCGGCCCATACGGCCAGCCGATGCATTAGGCATAGTGACGAGCCTCGCCTGCGCCGCTGATGTTGTCGACGCAACGACCGCAGATTTCCGGATGCTCCGGATTGACCCCGACGTCCTCGCGGTGATGCCAGCAGCGCGCGCACTTGGCGTGGCCGGATTTGACGACCTTGAGTTTCAAACCAGCCACTTCGGTGACCACCGCATCGGCAGGCGCGCTGACGAAAGGCGCGACGCTGGCCGTTGAGGTGATCAGCACAAAGCGCAACTCATTGCTCAGCTTGGACAGATCCGCCACCAGCGCGTCTTCGGCGTACAGCGTGACTTCGGCTTGCAAGTTGCCGCCAATGGCTTTGGCCGCGCGCAGGTTTTCCATTTCCTTGTTGACCGCCACCTTCACCGCCATGATCCGCTCCCAGTAGGCGCGATCAAGCTCGAAGCCTTTAGGCAGTTCGCTCAGCTCGGTATACCAGGTGTTGAGCATGACCGACTCGTTACGCTCGCCCGGCAAGTACTGCCACAGCTCATCGGCGGTAAACGCCAGGATCGGTGCGATCCAGCGAACCAGCGCTTCGGAGATGTGGAACAGCGCAGTCTGGCAAGAGCGGCGCGCCGTGCTGTTGGCACCGGTGGTGTACTGGCGATCCTTGATGATGTCCAGATAGAAGCCACCCAATTCCTGAACGCAGAAGTTGTGCACCTTCGAGTAGACGTTCCAGAAACGGTACTCGCCGTAATGCTCTTCCAGCTCACGTTGCAGCAGCAGCGCACGATCCACCGCCCAGCGGTCCAGCGCCAGCATCTGTTCGGCTGGCAGCAAGTCGGTGGACGGGTTGAAGCCGGTCAGGTTCGAGAGCAGGAAACGTGCGGTGTTGCGGATACGACGGTACGCATCGGCGCTGCGCTGCAGAATGGTGTTGGAAACGGCCATTTCGCCGGAGTAATCGGTCGCCGAAACCCACAGGCGCATGATGTCCGCGCCCAGTGTGTCGTTGACGGTCTGCGGCGCAATGACGTTGCCCAGCGACTTGGACATCTTGCGGCCGTTCTCGTCCACGGTGAAACCGTGGGTGAGCAATTCACGGTACGGCGCGTGATTATCGATGGCGCAACCGGTCAGCAGCGACGAGTGGAACCAGCCGCGGTGCTGGTCCGAGCCTTCGAGGTAAAGGTCGGCGCGTGGACCGCTTTCGTGGCCCATCGGGTGGGAGCCGCGAAGGACGTGCCAGTGCGTGGTGCCGGAATCGAACCAGACGTCCAGAGTGTCGGAGATCTTGTCGTAGTGCGGCGCTTCGTCACCCAGCAGCTCGGCAGCGTCCATCTTGAACCAGGCTTCGATGCCTTCCTGCTCGACACGCTGAGCGACTTCTTCCATCAGCTCAACGGTACGCGGGTGCAGCTCGCCGCTTTCCTTGTTCAGGAAAAACGGGATCGGCACGCCCCAGTTGCGCTGACGGGAGATGCACCAGTCAGGACGGTTGGCGATCATCGAGTGCAGGCGCGCCTGCCCCCATGCCGGGACGAATTTGGTTTCTTCGATAGCCTTCACGGCGCGGTTGCGCAGGGTGTCACCCGACGTCGGCTGCTTGTCCATGCCGACGAACCACTGCGCGGTGGCGCGGTAGATCAGCGGCGTCTTGTGGCGCCAGCAGTGCATGTAGCTGTGGGTGATGGTTTCGGTGTGCAGCAACGCGCCGACTTCGGTCAGCTTGTCGATGATTGGCTGGTTGGCCTTGAAGATGAACTGGCCACCGAAGAACTCCAGCGACGGGCTGTAAACACCGTTGCTCTGCACCGGACTGATGATGTCGTCGTTGGTCAGGCCGTAGCTTTTGCAGATCACGAAGTCGTCGACGCCATAGGCCGGCGAGCAGTGTACAACACCGGTGCCCGCGCCCAGCTCGACATAGTCGGCCAGATAGATGGGCGAAAGACGATCGTAGAACGGATGACGGAAATTGATCAGCTCGAGCGCCGAACCTTCGGCCGTCGCCAGCACCGAACCTTCAAGGTTCCATCGCTTCAGGCAGGACTCAACCAGCTCTTCAGCCAGCACCAGCAGGCGCTCGCCGGTATCGACCAGTGCGTAGGTGAATTCCGGGTGAACGTTGAGCGCCTGGTTTGCCGGGATGGTCCACGGGGTGGTGGTCCAGATCACGATGGCAGCAGGTTTGCCCAGACTTGGCAGACCGAAGGCGGCAGCCAGCTTGTCGGCATCGGCCACCGGGAAGGCGACGTCGATGGTGGACGATTTCTTGTCCTGATATTCAACTTCCGCTTCAGCCAATGCAGAGCCGCAATCGAAACACCAGTTGACCGGCTTCAGGCCCTTGAAGACAAAGCCGTTCTTGACCATCTCAGCCAACGCGCGGATTTCACCGGCTTCGTTGGCGAAGTCCATGGTGCGGTACGGGTTGTCCCAGTCGCCCAGCACACCCAGACGGATGAACTCGGCTTTCTGCCCTTCGATCTGCTCGGCCGCGTAGGCACGGCACAGTTCCCGGGTCTTGTCCGCAGGCAGATTCTTGCCGTGGGTGACTTCGACCTTGTGCTCGATCGGCAGACCGTGGCAATCCCAGCCCGGGACATAAGGCGCGTCGAAGCCGGAAAGGGTCTTCGAGCGAACGATCATGTCCTTGAGAATCTTGTTGACCGCATGACCGATGTGGATATTGCCGTTGGCGTACGGAGGCCCGTCGTGCAGCACGAACTTGGGCCGATCCTTGCCAATTTCGCGCAGCTTCTGGTACAGGCCAATGCTGTCCCAGCGCTGCAGAGTTTGCGGCTCGCGCTGGGGCAGGCCGGCCTTCATCGGGAAGGCGGTGTCCGGAAGATTAAGCGTGGCTTTGTAGTCGGTCATTTCAGGCTCTAAAGTTTAGCGGTTGGTCGTGCCAGTGGGCACGAGCGGCAGCGACATCCGCATCGATCGCCGTCTTGAGCGCCTCAAGGGAGGCAAAGCGCTGCTCATCACGCAGCTTGTGGTGGAATACCACCGTCAAACGCCGGCCATAGATATCGCCGGTAAAATCCAGAAGATGAATCTCCAGATGGGGACGTCCATCGCCCGCCACGCTGGGACGCACGCCAATGTTGGCGACGCCCGGCCATACCTTGCCATCGATCTGCGCGCTGACCAGGTAGACACCGGTCAATGGCACGCGACGACGTTTGAGTTGCACGTTGGCCGTGGGCGTACCCAACTGACGCGCCAGTTTCTGTCCATGCAGTACGCGGCCAGAGATTTCGAACGGGCGGCCCAGTAAATGCTGGGCCAGGGTGAAGTCTGCGGCGGCAAGCGCCGTGCGCACCTTGGTGCTGCTCACACGGACGCCATCGATTTCGACGGTCTGCGCCGCTTCGACGGTGAAGCCCTTTTCGGCGCCGACTTTTTGCAGGAAATCGAAATCGCCCACTCGGTCACAGCCAAAACGGAAGTCGTCACCCACCTCCAGGTGTTTCACACCCAGGCCATCGATCAGCACGGTGTCGACAAACTCGGATGCACTGAGCTTGCTGAAGCGCTGATTGAAGGCCAGACACAACACCAGATCAACGCCCTCGCCAGCCAGCAGATCGAGCTTGTCGCGCAGCCGGGCCAGACGGGCCGGCGCAGTGTCGGGAGCGAAGAACTCACGCGGTTGCGGTTCGAAAATCACTACACAGCTGGGCAGGCCCAGCTCGACGGCGCGTTCACGCAGTCTCGCCAGGATAGCCTGATGACCACGGTGTACACCGTCGAAATTGCCAATAGTGGCGACGCAGCCCCGGTGCTGCGGGCGCAGATTGTGAAGGCCTCGAACCAGCTGCATAACGCGCTTCTTGCTCATAAAGTGGCCGATTATAACCACACACCGCCGTCAACGACAGGCGACACATCCGGGCAAACCACAACAATCGACGTTAACCGGCAGAAAACGACGACTGATCCTACAGGATCGCCTTGCGAGCGAAATGCCTGACCCGGAAACCCAGCAACAGCAAAGTGCCGAAATACGTCACGACACCTGCCAGTACCAGCGCGCCGAGGCGCAGGAATCGCTGCAGCATCTCGCCGTCTGACCAAGCGGGCATCACATGCATCAGGCCCAGCAGCACGGCGGACATCGCCACCACCGCGATAATCAGCTTGCCCAGGAACATCGGCCAACCCGGCTGCGGCTGAAACAGGTCCTGCTTGCGCAACTGCCAGAACAGCAGCGACGCATTGAGGCAAGCCCCGACACTGATCGCGAGCGCTAAACCGGCGTGTGCCAGATGGATGACATAGACGAAAAGCACATTGAACACCTGAGTCACTATGAGGGTGAAGATCGCGATTTTCACCGGCGTGCGGATATTTTGTTGAGCATAAAAGCCCGGCGCGAGCACCTTGATCACGATGATGCCCAGCAGCCCCACCGAGTACGCGACCAGCGCCCGCTGGGTCATCGCGGCATCTTCGCCGTCGAACTTGCCGTACTGGAATAGCGAAACTGTTAGCGGCTCGGCAAGCAGCCCGAGCGCCAGGGTGCACGGCAGCACCAACAGGAAACACAAGCGCAGGCCCCAGTCGAGAATCCGCGAATATTCATGGCGATCCCGGCTGGCGTAGGTTTTCGAGAGAATCGGCAGCAGAATCGTCCCCAACGCCACGCCGAGCACCCCGGAAGGCAGTTCCATCAGGCGGTCGGCGTAATACATCCAAGACACGGAACCTGCGACAAGAAACGAGGCGAATATGGTGTTGATGATCAGCGAAATCTGACTGACGGACACCCCAAGCATGGCCGGCAGCATCTGCTTCATCACCCGCCAGACACCGGTGTCGCGCAGGTTGAGTCGCGGCAGCACCAGCATGCCGATCTTTTTCAGATGCGGCAGCTGATAAAGAAGCTGCAGCAAACCGCCCGCCAGCACAGCCCAGCCCAGCGCCATCACGGGCGGGTGGAAATAGGGCGTCAGGAACAGGGCGAAGAAGATCATCGCCAGATTGAGCAGCGTCGGCACGAACGCCGGTACGGAGAAGCGATTCCACGTGTTGAGGATCGCGCCGGCCAGTGATGACAGAGAAATGAGCAATATATAAGGAAAGGTCACCCGCAGCAGGTCCGAGGTCAGCTGGAACTTCTCCGGCGTATCGGCAAAACCCGGCGCGGTGGCCCAGATGACCCACGGGGCAAATACGACGCCCAGCACCGTGACGATCGCCAGGGCCAAGGTCAGCAGGCCGGTGACATACGCGACAAATGTGCGGGTTGCCTCTTCGCCCTGTTGGCTCTTGTATTCCGCCAGGATGGGAACGAAGGCCTGGGAAAAAGCGCCCTCGGCAAAGATCCGGCGCAGCAGATTGGGCAGCTTGAAGGCGATAAAGAAGGCGTCAGTGGCCATGCCGGCACCGAAAGCGCGCGCGATGATGGTGTCGCGGACAAAGCCCAGCACCCGCGAAAGCATCGTAATAGAGCTCACGGCGGCAAGCGATTTGAGTAGATTCATCGAAAGGTTATACGCCTGACCAAAGGAAGCGCCAAAGCGCGTTCCATATATGCGATACTCCGCGCCGCAAAACAGCTCAGAGCCAAAGCCCGCGAGTTTACAGGTCGCACGCCGGAAAGAAATCACCTCGGCACCACACTGCGACCACTCAGCGGAAAGCATCAACTGCCCTTGACAAGTGTCAAACTCATCGGCATGATTCGCGGCCTATTTTGTTAGCTATTTCCCAAGTCTTTCGAGGAGCTCGACGGTGGCCAACACACCTTCCGCCAAAAAACGTGCAAAACAGGCTGAGAAGCGTCGCAGCCACAACGCCAGCATGCGTTCCATGGTTCGTACCTACATCAAGAATGTAGTTAAAGCCATCGACGCTAAAGACGCTGAAAAAGCGCAAGCTGCTTATGTTCTGGCTGTGCCAGTTATCGACCGTATGGCCGATAAAGGCATCATCCACAAGAACAAAGCTGCTCGCCATAAAGGTCGCCTGAATGGCCACATCAAGGCTCTGAACCTTGCTGCTGCAGCCTAAGCGATTCGCTTGTTAAAAAACCGACCCCAGGGTCGGTTTTTTATTGCCTTCGATTTGCCTCTGCAGCTTCAAGGTGCCGGCGCAGGTGCCCATGGCAGGATCGGGATCGCGGTCACGGCATTCTGCGGACTGCCCTCGATCACCTTGTCGCTGTAAACGAGGTACACCAGCGTATTGCGCTTCTTGTCGAGGAATCGCACGACCTGCATCGTCTTGAACACCAGCGAAGTTCGCTCCTTGAACACTTCGTCGCCATCCTTCAATTGCTCCTTGAAGTGAATGGGACCGACCTGCCGGCACGCGATGGACGCTTCGGCACGATCTTCAGCCAGGCCCAGACCACCCTTCACCCCACCGGTTTTCGCGCGAGACAGATAGCACGTCACACCGTCGACCTTGGGGTCGTCGAATGCTTCGACCACAATCCGATCGTTAGGACCGACCATCTTGAACACAGTTGATACCTGGCCGATCTCTTCAGCCGATGCCAGCAACGGCAACATCAGCAACGCGCCTACCAGCCCTTTCATGACTCGCATGTATGCTTCCTTCTTTTGATGATGCACTTCAGACCAGAATCAGGTTGTCACGGTGCACGAGTTCAGGCTCGGCCATGTAACCCAGCTCCTTGACGATGGCGTCAGAGGGCAGACCGATGATCTTCTGCGCTTCGAGCGCGCTGTAATTGGTCAGCCCGCGGGCGATCTCGCGACCGTCAGCCGCCACGCAGACCACCATTTCGCCGCGACGAAAGCTGCCCTGCACCAGCTTGACGCCGACCGGCAGCAAACTCTTATGGCTTTGGGTCAGCGCTTTTACCGCACCCTCGTCCAGCACCAGCGTGCCACGGGTTTGCAGATGCCCGGCCAGCCATTGCTTGCGAGCCGCGAGCATTTCGCGCTCCGGGGACAGCAACGTGCCCAATCGCTCACCCGCCTTCAGCCGCGCCAGGACGCGCTCTATGCGGCCACCCACAATCACGGTGTGCGCACCGGAACGGGCGGCGAGTCGCGCCGCACGCAACTTGGTCTGCATGCCGCCACGACCCAGCGCACCGCCGGTGCCGCCAGCCACCGCATCAAGGGCGGGGTCATCGGCGCGCGCTTCATAAATGAGCTGCGCCTCGGGATTATTGCGAGGATCGGCGTCGAACATGCCGTCACGGTCGGTCAGGATGACCAACAGATCAGCTTCAACCAGGTTGGCCACCAGAGCCGCCAACGTGTCGTTGTCGCCGAAACGGATCTCGTCGGTGACGACGGTGTCGTTTTCGTTAATGACAGGGATGACTCCCAGCTCAACCAAAGTACGCAACGTGCTTCGGGCGTTCAGGTAGCGCTTGCGATCGGACAGATCGTCGTGAGTGAGCAGAATCTGCGCAGTATGCCGTTGATGCTCGGCGAAGCTGGATTCCCACGCCTGCACAAGACCCATCTGACCGATTGCTGCAGCGGCCTGAAGCTCATGCATGGCGCTCGGTCGCGCAGTCCAGCCCAGACGGCTCATACCGGCCGCTACTGCGCCGGATGAAACCAGGACCAGCTCGACACCCGCCTCATGCAGGGCCACCATCTGCTCGACCCAAACACCCATCGCGTTGCGATCCAGACCCTTGCCGTCCGCCGTCAGCAGCGCACTTCCGATCTTCACCACCCAACGCTGGGCACCTGTCACCTTGCTCCGCATGATCTTTCAACCTTAAGCCAGAGAGTCCGAATTCTAGATACTAAAACGCCGCTTCAAGAGCGGCGTCGTAGTTTACTTCAGTCGATCAGTCGCGGACGTAAATGATTTCCGGACCATCTTCGTCTTCCACGTCTTCCTCATCCCAATCGTCATCGCCGATGTCATGTACGCTCTTCACGCCGCTACGGCGCAAGGCACGCTGATCATCCAGCGCCTGCAACTGGGCGCGAGCTTCGTCTTCGATGCGTTGATCCAGCTCAGCCAGCTCGGCAGCGTAGGCCGGGTCATTGGCCAGACGATCAGCACGGTCTTCGAGATAGCGCATGATGTCGTGGGTCAGGCGATCGGTGCCTTCTTTGGCGATGGCCGAGATCACGTAGACAGGGCCGGTCCACTCCAGACGATCAATGATCTCCTGCTTGCGGGCCTCATGCTCTTCTTCGAGGATCTGGTCGCACTTGTTCAGGACCAGCCAGCGATCGCGGTCGGCCAGCGCAGGACTGAACTTGACCAGCTCGTTGACGATGACTTCAGCGGCATCCGGCGCACTGCTTTCATCCAGCGGCGCCATGTCGACGAGGTGCAGAAGCAGACGTGTCCGGGCCAGGTGTTTGAGGAAGCGAATCCCCAGGCCTGCACCATGGGAAGCACCTTCGATCAGGCCGGGAATATCGGCGACGACAAAGCTCTTCCAGCGATCGACGCTGACGACACCCAGGTTCGGGACGAGCGTGGTGAACGGGTAATCAGCGACCTTTGGCTTGGCAGCCGATACCGAGCGAATGAACGTGCTCTTGCCGGCATTCGGCAAACCGAGCAGACCGACGTCAGCCAGCACTTTCAGCTCAAGCTTGAGGTCACGCTGCTCACCCGGCTTGCCGGGCGTGGTCTGACGCGGCGCGCGGTTGGTACTGGATTTGAAACGCGTGTTGCCCAGACCGTGCCAGCCGCCATGGGCCACCAGCAGACGCTGGCCGGCCTTGGTCAGGTCGCCGATGACTTCCTGGGTGCCGGCGTCGATCACGGTCGTGCCGACCGGCACACGCAACACCAGCTCTTCACCCTTGCGACCGGTGCAGTCGGTGCTGCCGCCGTTCGAACCGCGCTCGGCGTCGAAGTGACGGGTGTAGCGGTAGTCGACCAGGGTGTTGAGGTTTTCGTCGGCGATCATGTAGATCGAGCCGCCGTCACCGCCATCACCACCGTTAGGACCACCGTTCTCGATGAATTTCTCGCGACGGAAGCTCATGCAACCGTTACCGCCATCACCGGCCTTTACTCGAATGGATACTTCATCAACAAATTTCATAGCGCACGCCTCCCGTCACAAAGACGAGCAAACAACATAAATTCATAAGGCTCTTGCAAAGATGAGCGTTGCGATACCGATCAAAAACCAGCGACTTCACACCACAACGGCCCACACAAACAGCTTTGCAAGAGACTCACCAGAAACAGACCCTTCTACAAACGAAAAAGCCCTGTCATCGACAGGGCTTTTCAGCTCAGGAGGCATGAAGGTCAGGCCCTCATACCCCCTGAACGCAAGATTATGCCGCGACTTCAGTCTTTGGCACGATGCTTACATAGCGACGACCGAAGGCGCCTTTAACCTGGAACTTGATCACGCCTTCGACTTTAGCGAACAGGGTGTGATCTTTGCCCATACCAACGCCGTAGCCAGCGTGGAATTGGGTGCCGCGCTGACGCACGATGATGTTGCCCGGAACGATAACCTGGCCGCCATACATCTTCACGCCAAGGCGTTTGGCTTCTGAGTCGCGACCGTTACGGGTACTACCACCAGCTTTTTTGTGTGCCATGAGTCAATTCTCCTAGTGAGGATTAGGCTGAAATTAAGCCTGAATACCGGTGATTTTGATCTCGGTGTACCACTGGCGGTGGCCCATACGCTTCATGTGGTGCTTACGACGACGGAACTTGATGATGCGGACTTTATCGTGACGACCTTGGGAGATCACTTCAGCCACAACGGTAGCGCCTGCAACAACTGGAGCGCCGATGTTCACGTCGTCGCCATTGGCAACCAACAGAACGCGATCAAAAGTAACGGATTCGCCGGTAGCGATTTCCAGTTTTTCAATCTTCAGGTATTCACCTGGGGCGACCTTGTATTGCTTGCCGCCAGTAACGATTACTGCATAAGACATGGTGTATCTCCGATAATCCTGCTCACCCAGCTCTTTATAGGAAGAGGTATTGGCTGGCATGGCTGCACAAGGCTGGAAGGCCGACATGCAATTGCGTAAGGCAGGTGCTGCCCAGGAAGTTAGGGTGCGCGATTGTACGCAAGCGATCAACGCCTTGCAAGCTGCGTTATGTCACGCCTTGACAGGGTGGGGCCTGCAACCTAGCATGCCGCGCAACCCTTCTGGAGCACGTCTCGCTGATGCAACCCCAAGCCTTCTACACCGCTGTGGCGGACGACTTTACAGCCGTCGACCACATTATCAAGAAGCAGCTGACATCGCGCGTGCCGCTGGTCTCCAAAATCGGCGACTACATCACTTCCGCTGGCGGTAAACGCCTGCGTCCGTTGCTCGTTCTGTTGTGCGGCAAAGCGCTGGGCTCTGGCGGTGATGACCTGCGCCTTTTGGCGGCGACCATCGAATTCCTGCACACCGCCACCCTGCTCCACGACGACGTGGTAGACATGTCCGGCATGCGTCGCGGCCGCTCGACAGCCAACGCCATGTGGGGGAACGCACCCAGCGTGCTGGTGGGGGATTTCCTGTATTCGCGCTCGTTCGAGATGATGGTTGAACTGGGCTCGATGCAGGTGATGCAGATCCTCTCGAAGGCCACGCGGGTCATCGCGGAAGGCGAAGTGCTGCAGCTGTCCAAAGTACGCGACGCCAGCACCACCGAAGAAACCTACATGGAAGTCATCCGCGGCAAAACCGCAATGCTCTTCGAAGCGTCGACCCACAGCGCCGCAGCCCTGGCCAACGCCGGCCCGGAGCAAAGCGAAGCGCTGCGTACCTTCGGCGATCATCTGGGTGTCGCTTTCCAACTCGTCGACGACCTGCTGGACTATCGCGGCGATGCGGAAACCCTCGGCAAGAACGTCGGTGATGACCTCGCCGAAGGCAAGCCCACCCTGCCGCTGATCTACACCATGCGCGAAGGCACCGCTGAACAGGCTGCGCTGGTTCGTCAGGCCATTCAGAAGGGCGGCCTGGAAGATCTCGAAAGCATCCGCGACGCCGTGGAAACTTCAGGCGCCCTCGAGTACACCGCCCAGCTGGCACGCGACTACATCGCTCGCGCCATTGCCTGTCTGGATGTGCTGCCGCCGAGCGTCTATCGCGACGCACTCGTCGAGCTGAGTGAATTTGCGGTCGCTCGCACACACTGACCGCTGCCCCGCTCCACTCCGCTGAAAGCCCGTCCATGTGACGGGCTTTTTGTTGTGCGGGATTCAGGCCCGCCCTCAAGGCATGCCCCGTCAGCAATGCGAATTAATCTCAAATAGATCCTTGCTATTCCTCAGATAAGAATTATTCTCATTGAAACACTCAAGGAGAATCACATGACGTATCTGATTGATGCCTGGCTTGACCGGCCACAACCCTACCTGCGCATCCTCGATCGCGAGACGGGTCAAGTGTGTGCGGTGCTGGAAGAAGAGGCGCTGGACGAATTGCGCGATCAGGGGGATCTGGATGTCAGCAGCCTGAGTTCAAGCGAACCCGGCGTTCAGAAGGAGATGGTGCGGAGCCTGTTTCTGTTCTGCTATGCGCGGGCATTGCGTCCGACCAGTGAACTGCATTGATGGCGACACCTAAAATGACAATGCCGAGCCAGCGCGGGGCTGACTCGGCATCCGTCGAGCGTGAAGCGGTCGCTACAGAGGCTTACAGAACGTCGAGCAGTTCAACGTCGAAGACCAGAACGCTGTGCGGCGGAATGCTGCCAACGCCTTGAGCGCCGTAGGCCAGTTCGCTAGGAACATACAGACGCCATTTGCTGCCGGCCTTCATCAGTTGCAGGGCTTCGGTCCAGCCTGGGATCACGCCGCCAACCGGGAATTCAGCCGGCTCGCCACGATCGTAGGAGCTGTCAAACACAGTGCCGTCGATCAGCATCCCGTGGTAGTGAGTGCGCACGTTGCTTTCGCGGGTCGGCTGAGCGCCTTCGCCCGCAGTGATCACTTCATATTGCAGACCGGAGGCCAGAGTGGTAACGCCATCACGCTTGGCGTTCTCGGTCAGGTATTCCTTGCCGGCGCCAGCTGCTGCTTCAGCTTTGGCCGCTGCTTCGGCTTGCATGATTTCGCGGATGACTTTGAAGCTCGCACCCATTTCTTCCTGGCCAACGCGGCTCGGTTTGCCGGCAAAGGCGTCGGTCAGACCGGCCAGAATGGCGTCGAGGTCGACGCCCGGCGGCGGGTTGTCACGCAGTTGGTCGCCCAGCTGACGACCAATACCGTAGCTGACGCGGGTTTCGTCGGTGGACAGATTGACTTCGGACATGAGACTGCTCCGCTGAAGAGCGCCCTCGGGCGCCCGTATTTAAAGGCCGGGCAGCCTAGCACAAAGCGTAATACCCGTAACCACTACCAGGCGGATCGAAAAGCCAAGGGGATTTTGACGTCCTGATTCAAATCGTCGCTCACGCGGCACATCTCGTCGTGAACCACGGCGTGGACCAGATTGAACGGCATCGGCGCAACCGGCTGCAGCAGTTCGCGCGCGTGCTCGACTGAGCGCAGGTGCAGTGCCTTGTTCTGCGTGTCGACCAAACGATGCGCGACGCCCTGCATCCTCGCTTCCAGCAAGTAAATGCCGCCTTCGATGGAGATCAGATTGAGCTCGTCAACCGCACCGGTGCTAGCGTGGGAAATGAGTTCCTGAAGGTTCATGGCAAATCCTCGCGGGTCGCAGGAAGTCGATCAGTGCTTGGTGACTTTGTCCAGAAAGCCCATGGCGCAGGCCGATACAACAAAGGTCATGTGGATGATCACGTACCACATCAGGTATTGAGGCTCGATGTTCTTGGCGTCCATGAACACCCGCAACAGGTGAATGGACGAAATCGCGACGATGGACGCGGCGACTTTCATCTTCAGCGACGAAGAATCCATCTTGCCCAGCCAGTTGAGCTTTTCCTTGCCTTCGTCGATATCGAGTTGAGACACGAAGTTTTCGTAGCCGGAGATCATCACCATGACCAGCAGACCACCGACCAGCGCCATGTCGATCAACGACAGCAGCACCAGAATCAGGTCCGATTCGGCCAGCGCGAACACGTTAGGGATGATGTGAAAGATTTCCTGGAAAAACTTCAGCGCCAGCGCCAGAAGCCCCAGAGACAAACCGAAGTAGATCGGCGCCAGCAACCAGCGCGATGCGTACATGGCATTTTCGATAAAACGTTCCATTGAAGCTCACAGATCATTGAAAAGCTCGCGAGTATAGGGCGAAGGCCAATTAGCACAACCCACCGCGAAAAGAGTTGAAACAATAACGCCCGATCGGGCGCCGGAGGAGATCGACGAATCCGCATTTTGGAGACCGAAGAAAGCACATGCGGACGCGTCGAGAGGCTGGGATCAGTTGACCGGAGACGTCCGCTGAGCCTGAGCAGCGTCGCTGTTGATTCTTCGCAGCTCCCCTTGAAGGTGAAGGCTCCAGATCGGGATCTCCTCCGCCGTTTCATAGCCATGCAACACAAGGCTTTCAGCAATGGCATCAAGCACCGATTCGGCAGCAATCGGTCCATGAAAAGGCCCCTGAGCCTTGAGTGCCGAGGGCTGTTCGCCAGACATTCCGGCAGCGAACAACAAGGTCCACATTCCTGTATCGCCTGACAACGGGCGAACGACACATTCGATTCGGGTCACCAGACCCAGGCATTGGCGAGTAAGACAGAGGCTGCGCGGCATGGCGAGCTCCTCATTGATTGCAGTATTCATCTCCTTCGCGTAACGAGAGAAATGCGTCAGTCCCTTTGACAACTGCTGCGACCCGACAATATCGAACAAATACCCCGTTGGAAAAGCGCGAAAACGAAAAGGGCGCCGAATGGTCATTCTGCCATCAAGCGCCCCGTTTCATTGACGTCAAAGGCCTAGCTTTTCAGCTCGGGCTGTAATTGTGGCGCCTCCTTTTCGAGCTCTTTGAGGTCGTCGTCGCTGAGCATTTCAGCGATGTCGCGCAGGCGGTCCACTACCCTGCCGTTGACCGAATCATCGGGGAACTGACCGTCTTCGTCCGCTTCTCCGACCGGCATGCCCACCAACAGGCTCAGCGCTTCATCCACCTGACGCACGGCGTACACGTGGAACTGGCCGGCGCGAACCGCTTGCAGCACGCGCTCGTCGAGCATCAGCGTGGCAACGTTGGCATGGGGAATGATGGCGCCTTGATCGCCCGTAAGACCTCGGGCTTCGCAGAGTCGGAAGAAGCCCTCGATCTTCTCGTTGACGCCGCCGACCGCCTGGACCTCACCGAACTGGTTGATCGAGCCGGTGATGGCGAAGCACTGCTTGAGCGGGGTTTTCGACAGTGCGGAAATCAGCGTGCAGACCTCGCCGAGGGACGCGCTGTCGCCATCGACGTAGCCGTATGACTGCTCCAGCGCGATGCTCGCAGAAATGGCCAGCGGGAATTCCTGGGCATAACGGCTGCCCAGATAACCGGTCAAGATCATTACGCCCTTGGAGTGAATCGGCTGACCCAGGTTGACCTCACGCTCGATGTCGACGATGCCGCTGCCGCCCGGGTAGACCGTCGCTGAAATGCGCGCCGGCACACCGAACGCGGAATCCCCCACTTCCAGCACCGTCAGGCCGTTGCATTTGCCGACCGCCGCGCCATGGGTGTCGATCAGGATGATGCCCGCCAGCATGTCGTCAAGAATGCGTGCGGACACACGACCGGTGCGTGTGGCCTTGGCCTTCAACGCCCGCTCGATGTGTCCGGCGTCGGTGCGCTCGTCACCGGCCACGCTGCGGATGAAGTCCGCCTCGCTGACCAGTTGAAACAGATCGCCGATGCGCGCCGACAAGCGCCCCTGATGCTCGGCGAGACGCGCACTGTACGTGGCAAGGCGCGCGACCGCGTCCGCCGTCAGTGGCGCCATGCCCTCCTCCGAGGTCCGGGTTTTGAGCAACTGGGCGAATTGCTCCAGGCTCTCGTCGACCATCGGGATGTCTTCGTCGAAATCCACCAGCACCCGGAACATCTCCTGGAAGTCCGGATCGAGGTCCTGCAGCGTGTAATAGAGCGATCGTGCGCCAATGATGATGACTTTGACCTGCAGTGGAATGGTCTGCGGGGTCAGGGTCACGGTAGCCAGACGACCCAGTTCACCCAACGGTGCTTCCATCTTCAGCTTGCGCGATTGCAGGGAGCGCTTGAGGGCGTCCCACACAAATGGCTCGCTGAGCATTTTCTCGGCTTCGAGCACCAGAAAGCCGCCGTTGGCCCGGTGAAACGCTCCGGGCCGTAGCTGACGATAGGTGGTGTAAAGCGCGCCCTGATCGGTGCTGTATTCGATACGGCCGAAGAGGTTGTCGTAAGTCGGGTGTGGTTCGAACACCACCGGCGCACCACCGCTGGCGGCATGGCCGACCATCAGGCTTGGACAGTATTGCTCTTCGAGCAGCTTGCGTGCCTGGGCATCGGTTTTGCTGTCGTCGACCAGTTGCTCGACCACGGTTTTCAGCAGGTTGACCTGCACCGCCTGGAGGTAGGCGCACACAGCGGCGTTTTCGGCGTACTGCTCGGATAACGGTGCCAGCAGGGGCTGAAGCGCGAGGATGATGGTCTCTTCATTGAGCTCACGCATCTGGTTGTTGGACTCGCGCTTCCACTGCGGCAGGCTGGCGAGCTCTTCATTCAAGCGCTCCTCCAGCGCCGAAATATCGGTGTGAAAACGCTCGCGCTCGACTTCCGGCAATTGCGAAAACTCGGCCTCGTCCAGCGCCTTGCCTTCGAGCATCGGGGTGAAGGCGATATTGGTGTTGTCGCGGTACAGCGCGATGTCCTTTTCCAGCGCAAGACGCTCGATGACGTCGAGTGCACGGTCATAGCGCTGGTTGAAGGCGCGGTCGATCGAGCTCTTCTTTTGCTGGTAGGACGGATGCTCGAACACCGCAGGAAACGTCGACAGCAGGTTGTCGATCAGTCCATTGATGTCAGCAATGAACGCGCTGGCGCTGCCAGGCGGCAATTCCAGTGCGCGCGGCTCGCGGGCGTCGTCAAAATTGTTGACGTACACCCAGTCCGACGGCGTCTGCATGCGCTTGGCTTCGGCCTTGAGGTAGCGTTTGACGAAGGAAAAGCGCCCGGTGCCAGGCTCGCCCATGACGAACACGTTGTAGCCGGGGCGCGGCATGGCGACGCCAAATTGCAGGGCTTCGACCGCTCGTTCCTGGCCGAGCACGCCGCGAAAGGGTTCCAGATCGTTGGTTGTCGTGAAGCTGAACTGTTCAGCGGAAAAGGGACGGGTCAGCGCTTCGGGCGCAAGTCGCAAGCTGGCAGCAACAGAATCGGGCATCGGACATCCTTACATCAGGCGGGGCAGATGGGCGCATTCTGGCGCTCGCCGCACCGCACTGGCAAGGCATGAACCACCTGATCGCTTTTCCGTATGAGGAACCTGCCTACACACCCGGCGGAGGTGGATTACACGCAACAATCTGCAATTGCTGACGGAACGTTCATATCGTGCCTAAACTCCAACTTGCGCGACCGGTAACAATTTAAATAACCGGTTCGCCCTGGCGCCCTTACGGCCAGGAATCCGACCCTTGGTTGAAACAACAGAGACTAAAGCTATGAAACGGATTCTTCTTGGTACTCTCTTCGCCGCTGTGTCCATCAACGCCATGGCTCAAGCGCCTGGCGGTCCGGACTGCGGTTGGGGCAACATGCTGTTTGAAGGTCAACGCGGTACTCCCGCTCACTTCCTCGCTTCCACCACCAACGGTACTTCGGGCAACGCCACCTTCGGCATGACCTCGGGCACCAACGGTTGCTCCACCAACAGCGCGCTGACTTACGGCGGCAAATCCTGGATTGCCATGAACGGCATGATGGATGAGCTTTCCAAGGACATGGCCATGGGCCAAGGCGAAGCACTGACCACGTACGCGGTCGTGTTGGGCGTTGCACCGGAAGACCGTGCGCATTTCGCCGCAGTCACCCACGAGCACTATCAGCAGATCTTCACCAAGGCCGACGCCACTGCTGAAGACGTTCACACCAACACCATCGACATCCTGAAGAACGATCCGACTCTGGCTAAATACGCGACCCAAGCTTAAAGTCGTGCCGCCTGCCTTCCTCCCCGGAAGGCAGGTTCTCTGCCCTGCCCACTTCTGACTAGTTGCCAATCTATGCTCAAACGCCTTGCCTGGCTGATGCTCTGTGTCTGCGCCCCGCTGTACGCCGCGCCTCACGTCGACAATGATCGTTTGCAGCAACTGGCCAATTCCAGATTCTGGATATCCATCGGCCACTATGAAGCCGGCAAGCTGGGTGGCTGGCGCAGCTATGTCGACGACCCGAAATTCTTCCTCGCCCAGAACGGCGCCCATGACCCCAAAGCCGAGCTGGCCGCGACGCTTGAGGCGATCTACCGTCCTGTCACCCAAGGCCAGGAAAACGCCCATCCGCAATGCGTTTACCCCTCCCGCACGCGCTTTCTGCGCGACGAATTGAAGCTGACCGATTTGCCCGCGGTTGACTGCAAAGAATTCAACAAATGGTTTTCCGATGTGGCCCCGGACAGCACCGTGCTGATCTTCCCGGCGGCCTACCTCAACAGCCCGTCGTCCATGTTCGGCCACACGCTGCTGCGCATCGATCAGGCGGACGTGCAGGCCAACAAGACCGCTTTGCTCAGCTACGCGATTAATTTCGGCGCTTACATCGAGGGTTCCGACAACAGCATTCTGTATGCGTGGAAAGGCTTGGCAGGAGGCTACCCGGGGCTGTTCGCGCTGGTGCCGTACCAGGAAAAACTCTCCGAGTACCGTAGCCTGGAGAACCGCGATCTGTGGGAATACCGCCTCAACCTGACGCCCGAAGAAACCCGGCGCATGGTCGAGCACGTGTGGGAACTCAAACAGATTCGCTTCGGGTATTTCTTTTTTGACGAGAACTGCTCCTACCGCTTGCTAGAGCTGCTTCAGGTGGCTCGCCCTAGTCTGGACCTGACGCCGCAGTTTCGTCTGACCGCCATTCCCACGGACACCGTGCGCGCGGTCAAGGAAGCGGGTCTGGTCGAGAAGATCGAGTATCGCCCTTCCAGGGAACGGGAGCTGCTGAGCCGCGCCGAGCCGCTGAATCACGATGAGCAGCAGTGGGTCCTGAAAGTCAGTGCGGACCAGAGGCAGATGCAGAGCGCCGATTACCTCGCGTTGCCGAAGGAACGTCGCGCATTGATTCAGGACGCGGCCTACAGGCTGGAGCGGTATCGCGCCAACGGCCAGGAACGTGATCCGACGAGCGCGCAACGCAGCTATGACCTGCTGCGTGCGATCAGCACCAATCCGCCGCCGCCGTTGGAGATTGAACGCCCGGGTCTGCCGGAAGACGGTCATGAGTCGCGTACCTGGCAACTGGGTGCGGGCACCCGGGATGACAAAGCATTCGCCGAATACGGCCTGCGGATGGCGTATCACGATTTGAATGACAACGCGTATGGCTTTCCGCTCGGCGCGCAGATCGAAATCCTGCAGCTCAAGCTGCGCCAATACGAAGACAGTCATTGGCAGGTCCAGCGGCTCGATCTGGCGACCATCCGTTCGCTGACACCGCGCAACGAGCTATTGCAGCCCTGGTCGTGGCAAGTGGCGGGTGGCCTTGAGCGGGTGCTGGGCAAGCACGGCGACGAGAATCTGGTAAGTCACGTCAACGGCGGCGCGGGCGGCACATGGAAATTGGGGGATGACGTGCTGGGCTTCGCACTGGGCACCGTGCGGGTTGAACACAACAACGATTTCTCGGCGCTTATTTCGCCGGCGGCGGGTTTCAATACCGGCGTGCTGTGGCGTAACCCGCTGGGGAATTTCAGCCTGGAAACCAAGGGCGATTACTTCACCAACGGCGAAGTGCGGCGCAACATCAGCCTCAATCAACAATGGGAACTGTCGCGCAATCTCGGCCTGCGGCTCAGCGCCCAGCGGGATTTCAGCCAGCTGACCTCGCCGGTGAATGAAGTGATGCTTGAGCTGAAGTGGTATCACTATTGAGTGATGCGCTCCTGGTTTTTCAGTGTGATGCCCGACGTCTTCCCGGCTGAAGCCGGTCCTACAATGCGCGCGACGGTTGTGTAGGACTGGCTTTAGCCGGGAAGAGCCCAGCACTGCTATGTGCGCGTCGTGGTGTAACCTTCTTCTTCGATCAATCTCACAATCTGCTCAGCCTCAAGCTGACTCTGGACTTTCACCTCGCCTGTGGCGAGATCAACCTGCACCTGCGCCGTGGGGTCTTGCCCCTGAATGGCGCCAGTGACGGCTCGCACGCAATGTGCGCAGGTCATGCCTTGAACCTTGAATACCTGCATTTGCTGACTCCTCTTCCCATCGAAAACGTGTGATGACGCCATCTAAGACCTTTCCGTCGGGGCAAGGTCAAGTTTCCGGTGAATCGGCCGGGCTGGCATTCATCCGCACTCTGCGCCAGAGTGCGCCTACAACCGTCATATCAGGAGAATCAGACATGCGCTGGTCAGCCTTTCGTATTGCAGGTTTCGCCGGACTGTTGGCTTGCGCATCCTGGGCTCATGCCGATCAGGACTATGGCGTGCTGATCATTTCCCGCGAGCGCCTGGAGATCTCCACGTCCTGCGAAATCGGGATCTTCATGCAGGACCAACTCGTCGGGCGCCTGTACCAGGAAGAGTCTCGCTCCTTCAACCTGCCCGCGGGCGACCTGTCTGTGCGCTTGCGTGTACTGCCAGGCCAGACGCCGGGCTGCTCGCCGGGCATTGAGGCGCAGAACAACACACGCCTGCACATCAATGCAGGTGACGTTCTGAAATACCGCATCGCGTCCGGGCCCAACGGGATGTATCTGAAAAAAGCGGATTTGAATTACTGATAACGGCTCAGAACGACCTTGCCGCCCTGGCAAGGATGAGCTGAAAGTAATCAACTTCAGCTAGCGATGCCTGCGCGATGCGCACCCTCCCCTGATTCCCTTTCACAACGGCCAACAGGCAACTCGGTATTGCCGACGCCCGCAGGTTATTCGCTATATGCCTGACAGGACACTATCGCGAATCAATATTTGAAGAACATGGCATACCGCGCTCTCTCCATCTATACATTGAAGTCAAGACAAGGAGTCACGCAACCCCTACTTAAAAGGAGTTTACAAAATGGCGCGTCTTCCGCCTACAGCAGGATCAGTACAAGTTCTCGACAATGGAGTTCCTCTTGGCACCGCCACACTCCAGGCCGATGGCACATGGAACTTACCCGCTGCGGGGCTCGCACAAGGCACACATACCTTTACTGCTCGCGTTGATGGCGTTATCTCCAATCCATGGACCGTCAACATCCAACAGAATAATGAGATGAACCTTGTCGAACCCCATTTCAAAAATGCGACAAGTGCAGGGAACGGCAGAGAGCAGATCAATTATTACGCCTACGAAGGCGATGGTTACGTGGAGATTCCTGCCTATGGTGCCCTGAATGGAGATACGGTGCGTGTGTCTTGGGTGGGCAGGAGCGTCACGATAGACTCCGAGATCCAAACGGTGACCAATCCTGCGATTCCGCTGGTCTTCAAGATTTCCATGTACGAGGTCATCGACTGCATCGGGGTCAACGCAACCATCAAATACACCGTGGTACGGCCGCCCAGCAACGAAGTGCATAGGTCTCTGGCCTTGTCCTTGACGGTCATGGGCCATTCCGGTGCCATTGCCGCGCCCACCATCAATAGCCCGGACAACAACAACCTGCGCGTTCAGTTTGCGACTGATTACTACTCGGCGCAGGCGCGGTTCATCGGGCTGACCACCGTTGAAAGTCCTATAAAACAGTTTAACGGCAACTATATAAACTTCACTATTGATCAAACCTGGCTGAACGCAAACAGGGGTAGGCCCGTACTGTTTAACTGGAGCTTGAAACGCTTCGGCAATAGTCAAATCTTTTACTCGCAAATACTGCGGGTCAACGACTTGAAGTACAAGGAAGTCGATCCTGGAACGATCGAGCAATTCGATCCGGCTACGCGCGATGCTATTCAACGCTTCATAGCGAGCGCCTATGTGCTCATCAAGCTGCTGTTCAAACGTTAGTTGGCGAGGAACGCCCCATGAAAACAAGGATGCTTTTAATCGCCGCGTTATTGGCCGGCGCTGCCGCCACACAGCTCTCAGCTGCAGAGGTGGCCATGAAACAGCCCCTTAAACCTTCTGTTGCCCAGAACTGCAGTGAGTACATTCAGAGCGGAAAATGGGTGTATCGCTTCAGCAGCGATTATCAATTCAACGAATGGATGCTGTCACTGACACCCAGTGCATGCGGCCGCTACATCGACGCAACTGAAACGGCGTACATGTTTTATGAAGTCGTCAAGAAGTTCGGACAGAGCGAACATTGGTCGAATAACCGGGGCATGATCAATCAGTTGACCTGTCACCTCTACATCGCGCGGGAAAAACCTGAGTGGAATCTGGAGCCGTGGAGGCCATACGTGGGGTATACCAAAACGGTAGCAGCCGGATGCAACCCTCTCGAACCCGATCCGGACCCTGTCTACCACTGAATCCCTGCCAGACCTGGCGGTGGCTGAGCATCGTTAGATGAAGCGCTGGACACTGATCCAGCGCTTCATTGGCGGGTTGCTACTGCATCCAAGGCGGAGGCGGTTCTTCTGACTTGTTCGGCGGCGCATCGTCCGCCGTTCGCGCGGCCTGGCGCCTTGCGTCATCCAGTCGCGCCGCTTCGATCTCGCGCAAGACACTGCCGACGTCGGCAATATCATCCGGATCTGCAAATTCCCCGGTCAGCACGGTCGCAGGGGACAACGTGCCGGCTTCGAAGTGGGACCACATCTCCCGTGCGTAGCGCGTTTCTTTCAGCTCGGGCGCAAACCGGCCGAAGTAGGACGCCATGTTGCCGACGTCGCGCTCCAGCATGGTGAATGCATGATTGTTGCCCGCAGCATCTACCGCTTGCGGCAAGTCAATAATGACCGGCCCGGTAGGCGTGAGCAGCACATTGAACTCGGACAGGTCACCGTGCACCAGGCCGGTACACAGCATTAGCACGATTTGCTGAATCAGGAACGCGTGATACTCGCGCGCCTGATCGGGCTCAAGCGTCACATCATTCAAACGCGGCGCGGCATCACCGTACTCATCGGCAATAAGCTCCATGAGCAGCACGCCCTCGAGAAAGTCGTACGGCTTGGGCACTCGCACCCCGGCCCCTGCCAGACGGAACAGCGCCGCGACTTCAGCGTTCTGCCACGCGTCTTCGGTTTCCTTGCGGCCGAACTTCGAACCCTTGGCCATGGCGCGGGCCTGGCGGCTGTTGCGGACCTTGCGGCCCTCCTGGTATTCCGCCGCCTGACGGAAACTACGTTTATTGGCCTCCTTGTAAACCTTGGCACACCGCAGCTCTTTGCCACAGCGCACCACATAAACAGCTGCCTCTTTGCCGCTCATGAGCGGGCGCAGCACCTCGTCGACCAGACCGTCTTCGATCAGGGGTTCAATGCGTTTAGGAGTCTTCATCAGCTTTTATTGGGGGTCCTTCGTTGCCAAACACGCGATTGTTGCTCGTTATACGGCAATCCTCTGTCGGCGAGTAGGGGCTTATGCGACTCGACCATGGATTCAATACCTGCCTCTACGGCGCTTACACCTGCAAAGCAGATTTCATGCCGGGCGCAGCGATACCCTGTCGATCAGCCATAAAGCCCTCTGCCAATGGGTCATATCAAAGGAAGGCCCCCCTAACGTCACGGATGCCAAGCGAACACTCAGAAATAAGGGGCCTTTGAAGACCCCTTCCATGACAGCAAATGGTTGCGTCTTCGTTACCAGCTATAGCGAACGCCTACGCTTACGCCCCAAGGTTGTTCGATGTTGCGGCCCTTCATAAAGTCGACATCCGCATGTAACTGCAGCACGTCGGTCATTTGCGCGGCAACGCCGGCCCCCAACTCGACGCGAGAGCCAGAGAGGTCGTTTGTGAAGCGGTTTTCGTTGATGCTCACGCGATTGCGCGACACAAACTCGTGAGCAGCGGCCACCTTCATATAGGGCTGAACAAATGCCCCATCGTCCAGCGTGAATGTGCGGCCCACTTGCGTACCGGCTTTGCCCAGCAACGAATCGGCCCGGTTGCTGCTGGCGCGCATGCCGTTGTCGAGATCGTAACTTTCTCCACCGACCAACAGTCCGGAAACTTGAGCGAACGGCTCGACGAACCAGTCATCTGCGAGCTTGATGTGCTTGCCGACCTCTACCGAGGCACCGACGCCTGCAGTGTTGTAATTACCCTTTGCTTTCTCGCCATCGCTCATGCGCACTTCGGAATGGTTTTGGAAACGGTTGGCCTTGATAAGCGCATCGACATAGAACCCATCATCGGCAAGCCAGGTGCTATAGGCGCCGAGGTAATAGCTGTCAACCGTACCGGATGTGCCTTGCTGAAGGTCCAGGTCGGACTTGCTGTAACCGCCCATCAGGCCCACAAGCCATTGGCCCTCGTTGCTTGGTAAAGGCGCGTCAGCACCGAACGCTACCCCCTGCTGGACTTGCTTATAGGCCACGCCGCCACCCGCAGACATGTTGAATTTATTGCCGTAGCTGCGAATCCAGCCGCCGCCCTGATCGGTACCGTTGCGCAATTCTCCCATGCGAGTGCGCAGCGTCGCTGATTCGCCATACCAAATGGTTGGCGCGGCGCTGAACAGGCCGATCACGGCTTGTGAAGACTCGGAGAGCTCGTCGGTCTTCACCAGCGACCAGTCCGTGCCGCCTTCGGCCACGTTCTGCTCAAGCTGATAGGCGTAGGTGCCAAAGTCGACCTTGCCGCCGAGCAGAGAAAACTGTGCATCGCCTTCTGCCACATGCACGAGGGTCTGGGTATCATTGGCCTGAACCGGATCGACACCGGTGTTTTGTACCAAAAGCTGGTAACTACCGACGGCAGTTCCTGTCACCTCCAGGAAATCACTCTCGCCAGCCGCCAGATCGGTGCCCATGGCAAATGTGCCATTGCCTTCCAGTTGGCCCAGTGTCAAGCGGCTGAATTCGGGTGTCGTCCCTCGCAGATCAACGGTCCCACCGTTCAGCAAGAGCGAGTTGACTGAGGAGTGGCCCTGCATGATCCACGCAGAAGAGTGATCGATAGCGAGGCTCGTAGCGTTAGTCACCTTGCCTGTGAGACTGGCATTGCTATCCAGCGACAGCTTGGCGGTAGACCCCTCTTGCACCAGAACATCACCTTCCAGTTGACTGGCGCTGACGTTGAATGTGGCGATAGCAGCGTTTTCTACCTCGAGGATCACCCCGTTGCCACCTTTGAGGGTGGAGCCGTTGGCGACATCGATCCTGGTTTCGACAGCCGGAGCGTTGCCGGCACTGACCAGGATGGCGCTGCCATTCTCACCCACGACCGCAGAACCATCGGCCACAACCAGGCTTGCGGCAGAAGACTGAGCCCCTGTTCGACCTGATACAATGACCACGCCGTTGTTTTCCCCTACGACGGTGCTGCCCGACATCGTGGCGCGACTGCCGCCCAGCACCATACCGACACCACCGGAAATAGGCCCCACTGTGTCGACGCCGGCATTGCCTTTGACGGTTGTGTTCACCAGTGAAACTTCAGCGCCGTCGAATGCGTTAATCCCGCGACCGGCACCGGAAATGATGCTGTTAGTGACAACCGCGCTTGAGCCGCCCGTGTCCGTGTCATAGCGATACAGATGCAGCCCGAAGCTGGCTTCCGACGTTGAGGACGTGATGTTCTGCGCGGTAATGGTTGCGTTGTTGATGACGGCACGGCTTGTCTCGAGTAACACGCCGGCGCTGCCCCGGCTTGTCGCTGTGCCACCGTCGATATCAACGGTGGAATTCCAGCGGGCATCAATGTTTGCTGTTTCACCTCCCGGGGTGACGACGAGTCGCGCATTATTCAGCCGCCAGTCTTCCGGTGTATCGGCGTAACTGACTGTGGCCTCACTGCCTGGGCGAAGATAGCTGGCCCATCCCCCTTCGCACGTGAGCGCAGTCCCCAGGAAAACGGCGATGGGCCAGGGTGCAGCTCGCATGAATACTCTTTCGGATTTCATTAAACAGTTCCTCTCCCTCATGCACAACGATGTGCGGCTTTAAAGAGAGGCCATTTGATAGGAGAACTTCTTAAATTACGGCAAGAAAGGTCCTACGGTGATGTAGGACATTTCCTAAACAAACTTATCTTGGTACACAAATTGTGGAAGAATCGAGAAGTTTCCTGCGCCGGAGACGCAACCACGCGAAAAGGCGCATTACCAGGAATAGCGCAACCCGACATTCATACCCCAGGGTTGCTCGATGTTTTCGCCACTGCTGTAGTCCACATCGGCATGGAGCTGCAACACATTATTGAGTTGAAGCGCCACGCCCGCGCCTAACTCACCGCGGCTGCCGGACAGATCATCGCTAAACGTCGTCCGATTGACTTTGACTTCGTTGTTGCGCGCAAACTCATGGGCCGCGGCGACTTTCAAATAAGGCTGAACGAATCCTCCCCCGGTCAACGGAATATTTTTGCCCAAGTGGGTGCCCGCTTTGGCAACTAAGGAATCGGCCTTGTTGCTGCGGGCCTCCAATCCGTTATCAAGTGCGTAATCCTCTCCCTGTACCCACAGAGCCGAGACCTGTGCGAAGGGTTCGACAAACCAGTCTTCGGCAAACTTGATGTGTTTACCCACTTCGACAGAACCGCCGATGCCGTAGTTTTGATAATTACCCCTCGATTTTTCACCGTCACTCATGCGCACATCCGCCTTGTTCTGGAAGCGGTTGGCCTTGATCAGCGCGTCAACGTAGTAACCACTTGTCGACAGCCAGGTGCTGTACAAACCCAGATAATAACTCTGGACCCGACCATCGCTGCCTCGCTGCAAGTCGAGAGCGGATTCGCTGTAACCGCCCATTACACCCACCAGCCACTGCCCGTCTACTTCAGAGACCGGGGTGTCTACGCCGAATGAAATGCCAGACTGGGTCTGTGTGTAATTGACCTGGTCCGTTGCCGAGACCCTATATCGGTTTCCATAGGTTCGCGCCCAGACGCCGCCCTGATCGCGCCCGTTGCGCAGTTCCCCCATGCGGCTGCGCAACGTAGCGGTCTCGCCGTACCAGACAGTAGGGGCGGCACTGAACACTCCGATGACCGCGCGCGCCGACGGCGAGATGATCGGCTCGCCAGGACCGACTGGCGGTACACCTCCGTCCCCTTCGCCTGGGCCCACCGGCGGTTCACCTCCGTCGCCTTCGCCTGGACCCACCGGCGGTTCACCTCCGTCGCCTTCGCCTGGACCCACCGGCGGTTCACCTCCGCCCCCTTCGCCTGGGCCCACCGGCGGTTCACCTCCGTCCCCTTCGCCTGGGCCCACCGGCGGTTCACCTCCGTCCCCTTCGCCTGGGCCCACCGGCGGTTCGCCTCCACCGGTGGTTGCCTGGGCAAGAAACCACTCGTTGCCTCTTTTTTCGAGCCGGTACACGAATGTCCCCACGTCCACTTGGCCGCCCAGGACAGAAAAGGCCGCGCTACCGCCTCCCGAGTGCACAACCTTCTGCGCGAAATCCTCCTGGATGGGCTCGACGCCCGTATTCTGCACACGCAGCACAAACGCCCCATCGGCATTCCCCACCACGTTGACCAGGTCACTGAGATGTCCGGCCAGATCCGTGCCCATCGTAAACGCGCCATTCCCCGCGAGGCTGCTGGCGTTGAGTGTGCGGAAACCCTGACCGCCCGCTCGCATGTTTACCGTCCCGCCAGCCATTGTCAGTTCGCCCACTGAGGAGTCACTGACCATGTTGAACGTGGAGGCCCCGTCGACGGCCATCCGTTGCCCCTGAACCACTGTCCCGGTCAGTTGTGAACCGTTATTGAGCGCGATGGAAACCGGGGTGACAGCGTCCTGCACCACGTCGCCGGTCATAGTGCTCCCATCGAGACTCAGGCTGCCCAGGTTGCTCACTGTGCCGACAAGGTTTGCACCATTGGTCATGGACACCCTCGCAACTGATCCACTGCTCTCGGTTACGTTACCGGTCACGGTGCTCGCACTCAGATCAAGACTTGCAATGTCGGACATGGATCCTGTGAATGTCGAGTTGTTTGCCATGACGACCGCAGTCGGCGAACCGGGCAAGGCAATGACGTTGCCGGTCATGGTGGCGGCATTTATGTTCAGACTGTTGATATGGGTCATGTCGCCGGTGAAAGCAGCGTTGTTACGTAATGTGACGTCGGCGAGCGAGCCCTGGATGACATTGACATCACCGACGAGTCGGCTGTCATCGGCCACAAAGTTCACGTTCGATGCCCGGGAAGCCGTAGCCGCCTGCCCAACCTCGAGAATCACGCCATTGCCGCTATTGAGCGTGGAACCGTTCTGCACGGTGACCGTGGCGTTGGTCACCGTGCCGACGACTGTCCCGATCAGAATTGCGCTGCCGGAGGTGCCTGTGAGAGTGGCGCCATCCAGGCTGAGCGACGGGGTGATTCGGCCGCCGTTGTCGGCCGTCAGAACCGCGCCCCGGTTACTGCCGGTAGCCGCCCCCCCTTGCAGGGATAACGATCCGCCAATAACCGTCAGCCCCACTCCATCGGCGATGACGCCCCCGGGCCCGCTGCCGCTGCTCGTCACTTGGGTATTGATCAGCGTTGCCGTGCTGTCGCCCACGACATTGACGCCTCGTCCAATGCCGCTGATCGAGCTGTTAGTGACACTGGCAGTCGACCCGCCTCCTGCACCGGAAATCTGACGGTTGACAGACAGGCCAACAGCATTGACCGATGAAATGGTTGAATCGTTGATCAGGCCGTTGCTGACGATCAGGCTGACGCCGGAAGAGTTAGGTTGGGTGGCAGGATCAATAGCCGAAACCGAGCCACCGTCGAGATTCACTGTTGATCCTGCCTGAGCGCTGATCCCCTGAGTTGCCCCACCCGGATTGACGAGCAGAGTCGCGTTATCAAGTCGCCAGAATGTCACAGGCGACCCGGCATTGACGATACCCGTTGTGCCCGGAGCTAAAATTGCCGCGCCTGCGCAATGACTGACGGCCATTCCAAACACCATGAGAACGGGAAATTCCCAACCTTCAGCTCCGAATCCTTTACGACGTGTCATAACTAACCTCCCTGTTTCCTTGAGTCGCCCCTGATTGATTAGCGATTGCCGAGCGTGCTCATGGCGCTTATCAAAGGGTAAACCAAGTGTATGCAGCACTCATTATTTAGCACGCGTATTAACGCCCGTTTTAATAACCATTCGAAATAATGGTTATTTCAGTTCGCTCTAACCGCCCAACGGCGCCGACAACACATTGATATGCCAAGTACTTTCGTTGACATTTATTTATCGCCCGCCCACGGCACTGTCATTTATGACAGCAGACAGACTCTTGAAAACCCACCATCTTGTTATCGGCATTTACGCCATATCTTCACAGGGAGTTGGACATGGGAAACAATATCTTTCCGTCATCAACAAGAGCTCGAGCAGGACGCGCGCTTTTGCAACTGACTGTTTTTAATAGAGACCCGGTTACTCATACGATTCCGCTTGAGTTTCTGGACGCAGACCTTGAGGTGGGAATTCCCGACAGCGACGACATCTTCGTCGGCGATTTTCTGGAACTCTATGTGAGAGGCACCCCGCTCGGAACACGCCGTACCGTCACCGCTGCCGACAAGCAAGCCGCCCAGGGCAACCCCGCTTTCTACTACTCAATGACTATTGATAAGGCTTCTTTTCCGTCCGAGGGTGAAAGTGTAACGTTCAACGTGGATTACTACGTAGGCTCTGGCAGCGTAAAGGACTTATCCAATTTGCCTGTGGAGGTGATTCTGGATCGAGAACCTCCAGGTGGAACGCCGCTTCCCTACTTGAGCTTCACACCTGAGCAACTCGACGGCATCGCACAGAGCGACTTGACGGACGACTACCTCGAAGTCCGGGCGCCACTCTGGTATGGCAAGCGTATCGGGGATGTTCTTACGCCATGGCTGGGCACTTCTGAAACGGAAGGAGTGCTGGTCACCGAGAGTGCGGTGGAAGTCACAAGTATCAGCGAAACTACCTTTGCGCGCTTCCCCAAGTCTCTACTGCTCATCAACGGTGATATTCCTCAATATTTCGCGTATCAACTGCGGGACGGGTTGGGGAACCAGTCCGAGGTGGCACGCAGCCGCGAAATTCCTGTGTCATTGACACGCTGGCGTTACAAATCAAAAAAACGTTTTGAGAAAAGCGGTCGCGCATCGGTCGATAACGGCGTGGGCAAGCTTGTTGCCACCCTACTCCCCCCACTCCAAGTGCCAGACACGGTCTTTCCGGACGGCACTCTTCCTCTTGCGATACTGGGTGCGGATCTTCCAGTTCGCATCCCGAACAAAGTTCCCGAGTTTCCGGCGGGCGCCGTCATTCAGTTGTATCGGGTGGCCGAAGACGGAACAGCGACGGAACTAGGACCTCAACGCCCTATTACCCAGCCCGAGTCAGATGATGGCAGCTTCGTGTTCGATTTGGCGATTCCTAAAGCGGATTTTCCTGCAACGGGCACCACGCCATGGGCACTCGATTACAGCGTTTTTGACCCGCTTTCCAGCGGACAAGCTCTGTCAGGAAATCTTGTAACAGTAATCTTCGATCGCGAAGCCCCGGGCGGAGCTTCCCCCCTCGATATGCCTTTGCTGGAATTCACCCAGGAGCAACTGTCAGGCATTACCCTGGCGGATGTCGTCGGTGATGGCATTCCCGCCACCCTGCCCGCCTGGTATCTGAGCGCCGGCCTGGATGTTGCGCAACTGTGGCTAAGCGATACCGCAGCAGAGGACGACGCTAAATATCTTCCCGGCACTTTTACGCTGACCGATACAAGCGCAGGCAAAGCCTTGGATGTCGAGTTTTTGGTCACAGACATCGAGCCGCTGGGCAACAAGGTCCTATACTTTGCTTATCGACTCACGGACAAGGCCGGCAATATCAGTCCACGTGCAAACCCCGTCCCTATTGAAGTACTCCTGACCGAAGCGCCAACTGATCTTGAGCCTCCGGTGGTTCCGGACTACGTCGCTCACGGCGTCGTGACTCAGCAAGACGCGGCTGAACTGGTGGAAGTCGAAATACCGAATTATACGAACGCTGCGGAAGGCGACAGGATCTACGTCGTATGGGGCAATACGAAAATGCCGCCCGTGACGTTGGTGGCGGCCGACTTAAACCCTGCCCCAACCGTACCTTTGAAAGTGATCAAGTTGCCTTATGCGGATGTTCTAGCCGAAGGCAGCGGCAACGGCAAAGTAGTTACATACGAAATATGGCGCGGGAGCGTGCTTGCAAACACTTCTCCCCCAACTTCCGTTAACGTAAATCTCGACAGCCCAGGCCCAGGCCCCGATCCAGACCCGGAAACGCCTTGGCATGAAAACCTCGTGCCGCTGGTCGTCGTCGGTGACAGCGGCGCTGGCGGTGATAACGTGATTCCGCCTGGCGACTTCAACAAGGATGCTGTAGCCACTGTTCCCCATATCGGCAAAGACGGGATGGTTATCTGGAAACCCGGGGATCGGGTGCAAGTCAGTTGGAACGGCATACTCATTGGAACGCCATTTCCCATTACCCAGGCAAATGAAAAACAAGATGCGGAAATCACTATACCCGCAACGACAGTGGGAGCCTCGACCGGACTGAAAGATGTGTTCTACATCGTAAGCCGTGATTTGCCCCCCAGTAGTCAGGTAGCGACTGCAGTATCCGAACCGACACCGGTCGATGTGCAATCGCCAGGCTTACTGCCAGGGGACGGTTCGTTAGCCAAGGCGGTATTCCCCGAAGAGGATACCGCTCAGAATGTGATCAACACGAAGAACGGGCTGGACGGAACGCCCATCCAGATTATGCTGAAGGATGTGAGCAACATTGCCAAGGATGACCTCATCAACTTGAGGTTCGTGGGTCGGAAAGGTCTATTTGACCCCACGGCTGAGGAAATCTCCGGGACCGAACTTGTTGTCATCGACCACAGGATCACCGACCAGGAAATACTACTGGGTCATTACGAACTTGCTGTTCCTTATAATCCCTATCTGCAAAAAATCTGCCGTGCTGGCTGCACGGTGAATTACTCCATTACCAATAAAGTTGGCACACCTGTTGAGGCGGATCAGAAGTATATCCGGATCGCACTGGGTCCAGTAGGAAACCTTTTTGTTTGTCCGATCAACCCTACAATACCGGCAGATTCGCGTTCGGGAACCGTAGTTATTCCTCGCGCGTAGTCACCCTTCTACAACAGGGCGCAGTAGGGCCCTGTTGTAGAGGTCTGGCTTCTAACACCGTTCGCTCTGAAAGGAATTACCTTATGGCAGTTTTACCAGACGGCACTGTCTCAACCCGCTCAAGTGGAACGTTAGCGCTCAATCCATTGATCATCCCCGTCATGGATTACGGGTCGGCGAGGCCTGGCCTAGGCTGGGATGACTTGAACGACCCCAGTAAGCCCGTGTTCTTGCAGGCTCGGTTAAATATCCAGGCTTACCAACCGGGAGACTTCGTCACGCTCTATTGGAACGACGAAACTGTACAGACCTTCTCCTTGGAGGAATCGCACTTTCAGAACAGCTTCATGGCGTTCAACCTCTATCCGGTCTCCATTGTCGAGCCCAGTGGTGAAGTTTATTACACCATTTTTGACCAACTCAGCGACTCAACTGCACAGTCAGACAAACGAACGGTGCGCGTAAAGTTGTCAGTGCCCGGCGGACCTGATACCGACGCTTCAACACCCTACCTCAATGACCGACTGACCGTGGCGAGTATTACACCTGCAGGCGACATAACTGACGAGAATATCCCCGTCAGTGTCACTGTTGCGCCATGGCTGTACATGGCCGAAGGCGACGAACTCACGGTCATCTGGAACGGCGTTCGGCTTACACAGGCTCCATTGGTCGGCGCGCAGGTAGATCAGCCTCAGACCGTTGTTATCCCCAGAGAAACGCTCATTGGTGCGGGCGACGGCAGCCCCGTGACGGTGAGTTATGAGATCAGGGACATCGTCAACAATTACTCGCTCGTGTCCAGGCCAGCTTTTACCAACGTCATCGTTGATCCCAACGCTCCTCCAGCACCGGCCGTCAAGGTAGCCGGGACGCGGGTGAGCATCATCGATCTCGATCAGTTGGGCAGCGGCAATGTCCAGGTCGAAATCCCCCATGACAACGGAATTCCCGCTGCCGGGGACTCGGTAACGCTGAACTGGAAGGGCAGAGCTGCAGACGGTATGCCATTCGAAAAGGTCCTTGGGCCAGCAACATACCCCGGAGGCGGACTCAATCTGGAGTTCACCGTGGCCAACGCTGATGTTGTGGCCATTGCCGGTGGCGGGGCTGTTGTCAGCTATCTGGTACAAGGCAAAGGTTCGAAACGTACCACCATCACTGTGGTCGGTGTGCCCGCGCAACTGACAGCACCACTGATCCCTGGCGTTGTCGGTGACATAGACATTGGCGTGATCTCGGATCCGGTACTGGTTCGGATACCTGCCTATGCCGGTAAAGCAGAGAATGACGTGATTTTTCTCTCCTGGGAGGGGCTGACGGAGGCCGGTAACGCGCTGGTGTTCTCGGACACCTATACCGTAGGGAATGGGGAAGCCTCGATTGGGAAAGACATGGAGGTTAACAAAAACCTACTCACGCCCCTGGCCAGTGGCTCGTTGAGCATAAGCTATCGCGTTAACAAACCGGGTGGGGCAACGTTGAAGTCAGAGGTCACGGCTTACACCGTCAGCGGAAGCATATTGCTTACCATCCCGACGGTGCTGAACGCCCCTGGCGACATTTTCGATCCGGCGGCCAATCCCAATGGCACTTCGGTACATGTGGATGGCGTCGCTGCTGCCCTCAAGCGCCTGGACGAAGTGACGATTTACTGGACCGGCCCCGTTCAGGAGGGCAGTGCGTCGCAGACGTTTACGATCGCCAGCGATAATCAGTCCCTCGATTGGCCGGTGTTGGCAGCGCAGATTGATCCAAGCCGCGGCAGCACCGTTAATGTGTTTTATGAAGTAAAGCGAACGGCTGGGGGCAGCGGCAAATCAGTCACCCGAACGCTTGCGATCCTTGATCCGCTCCCGAACGAGATCACGGATGATTTCACGTCACGCACGGGCGCGATGATCCGGGCCGGAGGAACGCTCAGCACCGATTACATCACACTGTTTTTTGAGTCGGGCAACGGCCAGGCAGGATTCCCGATACGCGATGACGTACCCCCCGACGGGGCGGCGGCGTTGCAACTGCCTGTACTTCACATTTGCTATCAACATCCGGCCAACCAACCAGGAACCCAAGTCGTCCTGATGGATTTGCGACGCGACTGCTCGAAAATTGAATTCGACATTTATGGCTGCAACGGCAAAACCCGTATCGACTTGCTGGATGCCAGTAAAAATATCGTCGAGACTAAAACCCTGCCAGCAACGACAAATCATCACTTCATTTCCACCACCGCCCTGCCCATTCACTTCATCCGCGTTACCGGAGAGACCGACTGGACGCTGTGGGACAACATCAAGATGACAACGCGCAATCTTGCAAGGAGCAAAAGAAAATGAAGACCACTTCCCTCACCACCGACCAAAAAGACAAATTGACGGCGGCAATCAAACAGGCGCTTGACGGCAATTTATCCATTAACGCAGCACTCTACCCTCGTCCTAAAGTCGAGCCTGCAGACGCATTCAACGTGCTTGATCCCAACAAGAACAACGCTGTCGATAACACCTATATTGTCATTGATAATATTCCCGCCACCTATCTGGTCAGTTTTTACTGGAACGATGATTACTCGATCGAACCGGTCGCTTCCGTGGGAACGCAAATCAGGGTCAAGGTCCCCTCTGCCCTTGTCATTGCAGCGGGTGAAACCCTCCCTCAACCCATCCTCGTCATTTACTCGGTGCTCAATCCAAATGAGCCAGACGGCGTCGCGTCTGAGCCCCTTCAACTCACCGTGCGCAAGTACGTGCGTCCGGCCTATCCAAAGCCGGTCATTACCGAGGCGCAGGGGACTGAGCTTGATGTGACGGCGTTGACGGCTAACGCCCACATGACACTCGCGGCCTGGACTGGTCAGGCAGTGGGGCAAAAACTCTGGCTGAGCGTGGTCTCGACGCCGCAGATCACGCTGCAGAACTGGAATCCGCTGAACGTCACGACGTTGGGCGCCCAGAGCAGGGGCATCTCCAAGGACCTCCTCAAAACGCTGAACGACGGCTCGACCTTTACGCTGAAGCTGGAGGCGTCTTTTGATGGCGGTGCAACGCGTTTTCCGTTTTCGGAACAGGCGTACACCATTAGAAGCGTCCCGGTTGTTCATACGATTGAAATCACCAAGGTGACGGACTCAAAAGGGCTGGAAATTGTTGACGGAGGAACTACGCAAGACACCACCGTACTCCTGACAGGCACAGTTTCTTGAGAGTTCCAGGCTGAAAAACCCTACGACTGGTTTAAGTAACGATCATTAGATACCGCCGGGTTTGAGTAACAAGTACGTCAATACCCGGCTGTCTGGCTCACAGCCTATTCACACATCGACTCCGTGAACCAGATTAGCAAGGAGCAAAAGAAAATGAAGACCACTTCCCTGACCGCCGAGCAAAAAGACAAATTGACGGCGGCAATCAAACAGGCGCTTGACGGCACTTTATCCATTAACGCAACACCCTACCCTCGTCCTAAAGTCGAGCCTGCAGACGCATTCAACGTGCTTGATCCCAACAAGAACAACGCCGTCGATAACACCTATATTGTCATTGATAATATTCCCGCCACTTATCTGGTCAGTTTTTACTGGAACGATGATTACTCGATCGAACCGGTCGCTTCCGAGGGAACGCAAATCAGGGTCAAGGTCCCCTCTGCCCTTGTCATTGCAGCGGGTGAAACCCTCCCTCAACCCATCCTCGTCATTTACTCGGTGCTCAATCCAAATGAGCCAGACGGCGTCGCGTCTGAGCCCCTTCAACTCACCGTGCGCAAGTACGTGCGTCCGGCCTATCCAAAGCCGGTCATTACCGAGGCGCAGGGGACCGAGCTTGATGTGACAGCGTTGACGGCCAACGCTCACATGACACTCGCGGCCTGGACTGGTCAGGCAGTGGGGCAAAAACTCTGGCTGAGCGTGGTCTCGACGCCGCAGATCACGCTGCAGAACTGGAATCCGCTGAACGTCACGACGTTGGGCGCCCAGAGCAGGGGCATCTCCAAGGACCTCCTCAAAACGCTGAACGACGGCTCGACCTTTACGCTGAAGCTGGAGGCGTCTTTTGATGGCGGTGCAACGCGTTTTCCGTTTTCGGAACAGGCGTACACCATTAGAAGCGCACCGGCGGTAATTCCGGCGCCGGTCATCGTGGAAGCGCTGGCAGGGACATTGAATCCGATCACCGTGGTGGGCGGCGCCACGTTTCGTGCGAGTTACCCTGGCATGCGAGCCACCGATACTATCGTGCCGGTCTGGAGCGATATCTCCGATACCATTCCGTCGAAGCCTGGTGAACCCGGTGGCTCTCCGCCGGAGACGGTTGAGTCCCCTGTTCCGGCTGTCCTGATTGGTAAAGCAATCGGTAAAACCATCGACGTCCGCTATCAGGTTCATCGTGGGGGGCAGGAGCATTGGTCGGATGTTTTGAAACTGACCATTGAGGCGATTCCGCCAACCTCACTGCCAACGCCCGTTATCAGCCAGGCGTCGGGTAGCTCACTGGATGTCGGGGCGCTGCAAGGCGATGCCGATCTCACGGTGAAGCCATGGCCGTTTATCGCGGTAGGGCAAAAAATGTCGATGCACCTTGAGGGGTCCAACAATCTGGATCTACCTGCCTGGCAAAAGTATGAAATTACCAGCACGGGAACTCAAAGCACCAAGATTCCCCTTAGCTATCTAGAAGGGTTAGCGGACGCCTCAACATTGAGGCTGGTGCTAAAAGTGTCTTTTGATGGAGGATCCATGCGCCAGGAGTTTCCGGTGCAGAGTTATACGGTGATTGCTAAACCTGTACCTGAACCTTTGACGATTGATCAAACGACGATGAGCCTTAATGGGTTATATGTAGCCGCCATCCGGGCATGGCCACTAACAGGGACGGATGCGATAGGTAATACAGAGGTGCGGAAGGCTACAGGAGGGACGCCGCCTTACAGCTACTCATCGAGCAACCCGCGTTTTGTTTCAGTTAATAATCAGGGTAAAGCCAAAGGTAGAGGCTGGGGAAGCAGTACGATAACAGTTACAGACGCCCAGAATAATAAGGCCTCATATACCGCGACCGCATCGAACATGTATGCACACATGGTAGCTTTTGACTACTTATTTACATATGCTGAGGCAGTTAAATATACCCAAGACAACAACTGCTTACCTATCAAACAGGTGCACGTGAACGTGCTTGCACGACTCTATGGAACTCCATTCCCGTCAGATGGATACGCATACGGTGACTGCTGGTGCAGCACCACCGAAGGGTGCGGTTCAAATGGTCTTATCTGGCAGTTTCCCTCAGCAAACTTTGCATGTCACGCCCCGAGTGAGAAACACTATTGGAGGGGGATCAAGAGATTGGAATCGCTCGACGACGCGTCCTGATATCTAAAAGCAAAAATGATGGGTAAATGGGTCTTGGATAAAGGGGTCTGGATAAAGGGGTCTGATTTATTTAAAACAAGGACCTGATTTATTTACGGTGAGGCGCTGCAAGTACTACCAGCCCCCTGCCCGCATCGCACTAATGATACCCACCTTGCAAGGAGCAAAAGAAAATGAAGAACGCCATCCTGACCGCCGAGCAAAAAGACAAATTGACAGCGGCAATTAAACAGGCGCTTGACGGCACTTTATCCATTAACGCAGCACTCTACCCTCGTCCTAAGGTCGAGCCTGCAGACGCATTCAACGTGCTTGATCCCAACAAGAACAACGCTGTCGATAACACCTATATTGTCATTGATAATATTCCCGCCACCTATCTGGTCAGTTTTTACTGGAACGATGATTACTCGATCGTNCTTGTCATTGCAGCGGGTGAAACCGTCCCTCAACCCATCATCGTCATTTACTCGGTGCTCAATCCAAATGAGCCGAACGGCGTCGCGTCCGAGCCCCTTCCACTCACCGTGCGCAAGTATGTGCGTCCGGCCTATCCAAAGCCGGTCATTACCGAGGCGCAGGGGACTGAGCTTGATGTGACGGCGTTGACCGCCAACGCCCACATGACACTCGCGGCCTGGCCTGGTCAGGCAGTGGGGCAAAAACTCTGGCTGAGCGTGGTCTCGACACCGCAGATCACGCTGCAGAACTGGAATCCGCTGAACGTCACGACGTTGGGCGCCCAGAGCAGGGGCATCTCCAAGGACCTCCTCAAAACGCTGACCGACGGCTCGACCTTTACGCTGAAGCTGGAGGCGTCTTTTGATGGCGGTGCAACACGATTTCCGTTTTCGGAACAGGCGTACACCATTAGGAGCGCACCGGCGGTAATTCCGGCGCCGGTCATCGTGGAAGCGCTGGCGGGGACATTGAATCCGATCACCGTCGTGGGCGGCGCCACGTTTCGTGCGAGTTACCCTGGCATGCGAGCCACCGATACTATCGTGCCGGTCTGGAACGATATCTCCGATACCATTCCGTCGAAGCCTGGTGAACCCGGTGGCTCTCCGCCGGAGACGGTTGAGTCCCCTGTTCCGGCTGTCCTGATTGGTAAAGCAATCGGTAAAACCATCGACGTCCGCTATCAGGTTCATCGTGGGGGGCAGGAGCATCGGTCGGATGTTTTGAAACTGACCATTGAGGCGATTCCGCCGACCTCACTGCCAACGCCCGTTATCAGCCAGGCGTCGGGTAGCTCACTGGATGTTGGGGCGCTGCAAGGCGATGCCGATCTCACGGTGCAGCCATGGCCGTTTATCGCGGTAGGGCAAAAAATGTCGATGCACCTTGAGGGGTCCAACAATCTGGATCTACCTGCCTGGCAAGAGTATGAAATTACCAGCACGGGAACTCAAAGCACCAAGGTTCCCCTTAGCTATCTAGAAGGGTTAGCGGACGCCTCAACATTGAGGCTGGTGCTCGAAGTGTCTCTTGATGGAGGGCCGACGCGACAAGTGTTTCCGGCAAGGAGTTACACGGTCACGGCCAAGCCCGCCGAAGTGCCCCCTGTTATCACTTCACTCACGGACGCAGCAGGCAGACACATCGCTAACGGCACCGAAACTAACTCAACGTATGGAAATCTTGGAGGGACGGGGTCGCCAGACACTCAAGTTCAGCTATTTTACAACGGAGCTTTCTATCAGGATATGGCAGTCGATGCAGGTGGGACATGGAGGGGGCGCTGGGAGCTATCCCAGAGCAGATCCTACACATTTGTTGCACGAAATTCGAATGGGTCACTGACATCGAATAGTTGGTCATTCACTATCATCGATCCATGGTCAGATCACAGAATTGACTTCTCTCAATCAGGCTCGCTTGGAGTATGGATACCCGGAGCTGCATATACACAATGCAGACTAGTTGCGGGACAAGGACTAAGAAATGATACAACTAGCGCATCCGGTCACGCTGGCGTGATCATCTATGCTAACTTTGAATTTAAACAAGGCAAAACGTACGAGTTCGGTTTCACCGCAAAAAACAATGACACTAGCACCTGGATACAGCCCGAGCTTTCGGTAAATATCGGCAACTTGGAGCTTAACCGTGAAAAGCTGCAAACTGCTAACTGGAAAACCATTAGCGCCACATTCACTGCGCAAAGCAGTCAACATCAACAGCTTTCCATCAAAAGTTGGTGGGATAAAGGAGGAGGAATCGGCAATACCCCTGAAGGCGGAAATGATTACACGATCCATGACATCTACGTAATCGAAATTTAGAGATAAAGGGGTCTGATTTATTTAAACCAGGGACAGATTAATTTACGGTGAAGCGTGTAAATAAATCAGTCCCCTTGCATCTCTAAATAAATCCGTCCCCTTGCCTCAAGTCAGCGCTTTTGGTTCACTTGCGCTACAAACGTTGCAATCAATTTGCCCCCTTTGACGCAGGTCGCCCTGAACCATCGCGGCTACGCTGATCCTTCCCAAGGACGGAGGATCAGTCATGCCCCGCATTACTCGTATCGTGTTGCCCGGTCACCCTCATCATATTGTTCAGCGCGGCCATAACCGGCAAACGGTGTTTGCCCATGAGGACGATTTCGCGCGTTATCTGGATGATCTTCAGGAACTCAAAGATGTGTTTGACGTGAAGGTGTTTGCGTTCTGCCTGATGACCAATCATGTGCACTTATTGCTAGCCCCGTCATGCACCGAAGGATTGGGGAAGTTGATGAAGGCGCTTGCTGCGCGCATGACGCGGTATCGCAATAAGCTGGAGGGGCGGTCTGGAACGCTATGGGAGAGTCGTTACAAGTCTAGCGTTGTGCAGTCCGATGGATATTTGCTGGCGTGCAGTCGGTATATCGAACTCAATCCTGTGCGGGCCGGAATGGTTGAGCGCGTGGAGGAGTATCGATGGTCAAGCTTTGGGTTGCGGTTCACCACGAATGTGCAGCACGACTGGCTGGATGTTCATTCCTGTTACGAGGCGTTGGGGCTGACACAGCTTGGTCGGCAACAGGCGTATCGGGCGTTTTTTGAGGCGCCAGCGGCTGACGGCGAGTTGAGACTGATTCGGAATGCACTGCAGAGGGGGCAATTGACCGGGGGACGGCAGTTTGCTGATGAGGTTGAACAGGTGTTGGGGCGACGGGTTGAATACCGGGGCCGGGGTCGGCCTCAGGGTGTATTGGGTACTTGATCAGGGATGGATCAGATCGGATTTGGCACGCGGGGACATGGCACGCGCGGCACTCGGGGACAGATTAATTTACGGTGAAACGTTGTAAATAAATCAGTCCCCTTTCCACAGTAAATAAATCAGTCCCCTTTCCAGTGAGTCCCCTTTCCACGCCCCACCTCTTTCCACGCACAAGTCCCCTTTCCACTCCTACCTACTGTTATTGGCTGCGGAAGAGCTCTCCGGGGGTAAGCCCGAACAGGCTTTTGAATGCGGCGATAAATGCGGATGTCGAGTCGTAACCCGAGGCCAGCGCTGCGCTGGTCACGCTTGTGCCATCCTCCAGCGCTTTAAGTGAGGACAGCAATCGGGCGCGTTGTCGCCAGCCTCGAAAGCTCAGGCCGGTCTCCCGCTGGAACAGGCGCATGAGGGTTTTCTCGGACATGCTCAGTCGCGCTGCCCACTCGGTCAGGGTGATGAGCTGCTCAGGTTGTTCGATGAGTTCATTGCACAGACCGAGCAGGCGCGCATGCCTTGGCAGCGGCAGGGAAAACCCCACTTCGGGCAGACTTGCCAACTGATCGATCAGCACCTGCACCAGGCGCATCTCGCGGCTGTCGACCTGTGGGTATTCCGCCGGCAGCTGGCAGAACGCTTTGATCAGCTCCCTGGCCAGCGGCGTGACTTCCAGCACGCGACAGCGGTCCGGCGCCCACTCGCAATCCTCCCTGCGCACATAAAGACTGCGCATCTCGGCGCGGGTTGACGTGACCACTTCATGGTCGAGACCAGCCGGAATCCAAACGCCCCACTGCGGCGGAGCAAAGAAGCTGCCATGGGGGGTGTGAACGCCAAGTACGCCACTGATGGCGTAGGAAAACTGCACCCAGTCGTGGCTGTGAGTGGGGGTCCATGAGCCTTGGCTCAAACTTTCGGCTCGGGCGTAGAGCGCGCGCGGTAGCGCCTTGATCGCCGGGATTTGACGCTGAGTATCGAGGCTGCGTGAGGAGTGTTCGTCAGTTGCCATCGCTGGAGCCTGTTTGGGGGATGACAGCTGATGCAGAATCGGGCTGCCGCACTGGACTAAAAGGGGTATTGACTAAAGGGATTTTGACTAAAGGGGTCTGATTTATTTGATTTTGGTTCCCTTCAAACGGGGACAGATTAATTTACGGTGAAGCGCTGTAAATAAATCAGTCCCCTTTAAAGCACTGTAAATAAATCAGTCCCCTTTAAAAAAGTCCCTTAAACACACTTTAAAAAATCAGCTCTCGATGATAGCCGTAACGCCCTGACCACCGGCCGCGCAGATGGAGATCAATCCACGCCCTCCTCCTTTCTTGCTCAGCAACTTCGCCAGATTGGCGACAATGCGCCCACCGGTCGCAGCGAACGGATGTCCCGCCGCCAGCGAGCTGCCTTTCACATTGAGCTTGCGGCGATCAATCGATCCCAACGGCGCATCCAGGCCCAAACGGGTTTTGCAGTATTCGGGGTCTTCCCAGGCCTTCAACGTACACAGCACCTGCGCTGCGAAGGCTTCGTGAATCTCGTAATAATCGAAGTCCTGCAGCGTCAACCCGTTGCGTGCCAGCAGACGAGGGACGGCGTAGACCGGGGCCATCAGCAGGCCTTCGTGACCGCGCACGAAATCCACGGCGGCGGCCTCGCCATCCTGCCAGTAGGCCAGAATCGGCAAGCCCCGCTCACGCGCCCACGCTTCGCTGGCAAGCAGCACCAAGGACGCGCCATCAGTCAGTGGCGTCGAGTTGCCCGCTGTCAGCGTGCCTTTGGCGCTGGGCTCATAAGCAGGCTTGAGCGAGGCGAGTTTTTCCAGGCTGGCGTCGGCTCGCAGGTTGTTGTCGCGGGTCAGGCCGAGAAACGGCGTGAGCAGGTCGTCCTGCCAGCCTTCCGCATACGCAGCGGCCATTTTCTGATGGCTCTCCAGCGTCAGTTGGTCCTGCGCCTCGCGGGGGATGCCCCAGGTCTGCGCCATCAGCTCGCAGTGCTGGCCCATCGACAAACCGGTGCGGGGTTCGCCATTGCGCGGCAGTTCCGGCTTGAGGTTATGCAGGCGCAATTGCGTCAGCGCCTTGAGTTTGTCGGCCGTCGTCTTGCTGCGATTGACCTGCAACAGAATCTGCCGCAGGTCCTCGTTGACGCCGATGGGCGCGTCGGACGTGGTGTCGACGCCGCCGGCAATGCCGCACTCAATCTGACCGAGGGCGATCTTGTTCGCCACCAGCAGCGCCGCTTCGAGCCCGGTGCCGCAGGCTTGTTGAATATCGTAAGCCGGCGTTTGTGGCGACAGCCGCGAACCGAGCACACATTCACGGGTGAGGTTGAAATCACGGGAGTGCTTGAGGACGGCGCCGGCGGCGACTTCGCCCATGCGCAGGCCATGCAGATTAAAACGCTCGATCAGACCCTCCAGCACGGCGGTCAGCATGTCCTGATTGCTGGCGGTGGCATACGCGCCGTTGGAGCGAGCGAACGGAATGCGATTACCGCCGACAATGGCCACGCGTCGTGTCTGAATCATCTAAATCTCCCTGCCCTGAATGCGTCTATGGTTTGAGAAGCGCTGCCTGACAGCGTAGGACCTATTACCCGACCACGCGGTCCACTGATTTGAACCCAGACTCAAGGAGAGTGTTCCATGGCATCCGATCGCTACATTGACTTCGTCAACTCCGACCTCGGCCGCAAGCTGGTCGGCGCCGTCGGTTTGCCTGCGCCCGCACGTCTGGAGCGCTGGCAGGCGGGTCGGTTGCGTCCGGTTGAGGGCGCGATGTTGCTGAGCACGGGGCCATTGGCCGAGCGGGTCAGCGCCTTTGCGCCACGCCTGACCGACGTGTTGTTCAGTGCTGGCGGTGCAGTGACTGGCGAAAATACCGGCGCCCAACCCTGGACCGCCGAGCAGAGCGAGAAGATCAAGGCTGTGGTCTTCGACGCCAGCACGCTACTGCACACCTTTCAGCTGAATCAGTTGCGCGAATTCTTTCAGCCGATCTTGCGTCATCTGGATAACAGCGCCCACGTCGTCATTCTCGCGCGCTCGCCCGATGCCCAAACCGATCCGCTGGCGGCCAGCACGCAGCAGGCCATCGAAGGTTTCAGCCGCTCTCTGGCCAAGGAAATGCGCAACGGCGGCACGGTTCAGCTGCTGCAAGTAGAGGACGGCGCCGAAGATCAACTGGAAGGCGCGCTGCGGTTTTTCCTGTCGCCGAAGAGCGCGTTCATCTCCGGTCAGGTCATTCGCCTGAGTGCCTGCCATCAGCAGGTTCAGGACTGGACCCGCCCACTGGCCGGACGTAAAGCGCTGGTAACCGGCGCAGCCCGAGGCATCGGCGCGGCCATCGCGGAAACCCTCGCCCGTGACGGGGCCGAAGTCGTGTTGCTGGATGTGCCCCAAGCCAAATCCGATCTCGATGCGTTGGCGGCGCGTCTTGGCGGGCAGGCGCTGGTGCTGGACATCTGCGCACCGGACGCTGCCGCTCAGTTGATTGAACACCTCCCCGGCGGCCTGGATATCGTCGTGCACAACGCCGGCATCACCCGGGACAAGACGCTGGCCAATATGCCCGCGGACTGCTGGGACTCGGTGCTCGACGTCAACCTCAATGCTCCCCAGGTGCTGACCCAGGCGCTGATCGACAGCGGCGCACTGCGCGACAACGGCAGTGTGATTCTGCTGGCGTCGATCAGCGGACTGGCAGGCAACCGCGGCCAGACCAACTACACCACCAGCAAGGCCGGCCTGATCGGCTACGCACGGGCAATGGCGCCGACGCTTAAAGCGCGGGGCATCAGCATCAACGCCGTGGCGCCGGGTTTTATCGAAACCAGCATGACGGCGCACATGCCTTTTGCCCTGCGAGAGGCCGGTCGACGCATGAGCTCTTTGGGTCAGGGCGGTCAGCCGCAAGACGTGGCGGAAGCAGTGGCCTGGCTGGGTCAGCCGGGCTCCGGCGCAATGAGCGGCCAGGTGCTGCGCGTGTGCGGCCAAAGCGTGCTTGGCGCCTGAGTGAGTACCGACACGATCACCGTTTGAGCTCGCCCCGTCTGTCCGAGGCGTGCCTGATCTGCAGCATCACCACAGGAGAAGCTCGATGAGTGCGCACTGGCGGTATCTGGACACGCCCCCGGCCTTGCCCGGTTTGTTCATGCAAGCGGCGCTGCGGCGCAAGGTCAGCGGCACCCAATTGCCGGATCAGGGCCTGCGGTGCTGGATGTCGGTGGACCCGGACAAGGTCAAGGCGTTTGCCCAGGTCTGCCGGTTCGTGCCCGGCAGCCTGTTGCCGCCCACTTACCCCCACGTGCTGGCCTTCCCGCTGCAGATGAAGCTGCTTACCGACAAAGACTTCCCCTTCCCGCTCCTCGGGCTGGTCCACTTGCATAACCGGATCAGCATTCGTCGCCCGCTCGGCAGCGTGATCAAGGTGCAGGTCAGCGTACGCGCCGGCCATCTCAAGCCCCACGCAAAAGGCGCGACGTTCAGTCTGATCACCCAGATCGAGGATGCGCTGGGCCTGCTGTGGGAGGAAGAGAGCACGATGCTGTGCCGAGGCGTTCACGTGGATGGAGAGATCGAAGGCGATGACGAGCCCGCGCCACTGCCGATGACGGAACTGGCGACGTGGTCGGCGCCGTCGGACATCGGTCGCCAATACGCGAAGGTCAGTGGTGATTACAACCCGATTCACCTGAGTGACAGCAGCGCCAAACTGTTCGGTTTTCCCAAGGCGATTGCCCATGGGCTGTGGATAAAAAGCCGCTCGTTGGCAGCCCTTGAAGATCACCTGCCGGCCTCGAATGTGGAGATATCGGTGGCATTTCAAAAACCAGTGCGGCTGCCCAGCGGAGTGACGCTGTCTGCCAGCGCGGCAGGGTCCCATGGGCAGTTCAAGGTTGAGGGGGCGGAAGGGATCGTGCATGTGCTGGGGAATTGGCAGCCGGCTTCGGAGTGATGGCTGCGCCTCAATGCACGCTTACTTCGCGGTGTGGCATCTCACGCCTTCCTGGCTGAAGCCGGTCCCACTAAGCACGCCGACGGTAGGACCGGCTTCAGCCGGGAATCGGCGCACCGCCGTAGCGGGTATTGAACCTGCGTCCCGGCGCATCTCACCCCCTTGCGTCAATCGCTTATCCCCCTGAAGCTACGCACCTTCAGGAGACGCCCATGAACCTCGACGAACTCACCGAACGCCTGCATCGCATCCGCGATAACAACGACTGGCGGCAATTTCACAGCCCGAAAAACCTGGCCATGGCCGCCAGCGTGGAAATGGCTGAACTGGTGGAAATCTTCCAGTGGAAAACCGAAGATCAGTCCCGCCAACTGCCGGCTGATGAACTGGCCCACGCCGGGCAGGAAGTCGGGGACATCGTGCTTTACCTGCTGTTGTTGTGCAGCGAGTTGGGCCTGGACATGGATGAAGTCGTGCGCGCGAAACTGGCGGACGGCGAACGGCGGTTCAGCCAATGAGCGACCGTCATTTCGATCAACTGGCGACGCGCTTCGCTGAAAAAATCTACGGCGGCGCCAAGGGCGCGATCCGTCTAGCGGTGCTGCAAGCTGACCTCACCGAGAGCCTGCCGGATCGTCCGTTGCGCGTGCTGGACATTGGCGCGGGGCTTGGCCACATGTCGTTGTGGCTCGCCGAACGCGGCCATGACGTCACTTTGGCTGAGCCCGCCGCCCCCATGCTGGAGGGCGCCCGTCAGCGCTTCGCCGATGCCGGTCAGCGCGCCACGTTCATTCAAGCACCTTGGCAAGCCCTGCCCGATATTCTGACTGAGCGTTACGACCTGGTGATCTGCCATGCAGTGCTGGAATGGCTGGACGAGCCGTTCACGATTCTGCCGGTGCTGCATCAGTTGACCGAGCCCGACGGCTGGCTGTCACTGGCTTTTTACAACCGCGACGCACTGATTTACCGCAACCTGCTCAAGGGCCACTTCCGCAAGATGCGCAGGAACACCCTGGCCGGTGAAAAACAGAGCCTGACGCCCCAGGAGCCTGTTGATCCCCGCGAACTGGCGGCGCAACTTGGCTCCCTGTGGCGAGTCGAAACCCAGAGTGGCGTTCGGGTTTTTCACGATTACATGCCGGTCGAGTTTCAGGCCAAAGCTGATCTCGCGGACCTCTTGGAAATGGAGCTCGCACACCGTCGCCACCCGGCCTTCGCCGGACTCGGACGCTATCTGCACTGGATGTGCCGGGCTGTCTGACCCACGCTGGTTGATACACGCTGCTTAACACTCGCTGCGGAGACCCTCATGAAACGCCGTCTCGCTTTGCTTTCCCTCTGCATGGGCCTCGCCGCCTGCCAGAGCCCCAACCCTTATCGCGCCGTGTCTGCGGCCATTCCACCGGCGCCGCCTCAGGCCGCCAATGCGATCGACATGAGCGCATACCCTGCGGCGCCGCGTGATTACGGGCGCTATCGCAACTGGGCCTGGCTCAACGGCCAGCTGCCACCGGGCACCCTCTGGGCTGACTCTGCTCAACTGGCCGAAGCCGTCAGCAACGGGCTGGATCAACGCGGTCTGCGGCCTTCGCAGAACCCGCAGGCGGCAGACCTGCGCGTGGCCGCCGATGCCCATGCAGAGACCCGGATTCGGCAGGTGCGTGACGACTATTACGATCCGTACTACGGCGGTTCAGGTGTGGGCTATTACGGTGGCAATGGGTACCGCAACGGTTACGGCGGTTATGCCAGCGTGCCGATCGTGCGCACCTATCAAGAGCAGGTAGTTGTGGTGCGCATCAGTCTGTTCGATGCCCGCAGCGGTCAGCCGGTCTGGAGCGCGAGCGCCGAAACCGCCAGCGGCGGCGATCAGTCGACGCGCGCCAAAGCCCTGCGCCAGGCCGTACAACAAGCCCTGACGGCCTACCCGCCGTCCTGATTTCGCGCCCCATGGCGTTTTGTTTACACGCTGGAGAAATCCTATGTACCGCCGCATTGCTGTCCTTTGTGTCGCCCTGCTGCTCGGCGCCTGCCAGACTGATCGGGTCAACCGCGATTTCGACGCCCAGCGCGATTTCGGCGCCTACCGGTCCTGGGCGTGGAAGGAGCCCGGTTTGCAATATCAGCCCGACGATCCGCGGATCAAAAGTGACCTCACCGAGCAGCGCATTCGCCAGGCAGTCGGCGAGCAGCTTGAGCAGCGCGGCCTGCGCATGGCGGCGCCCGGCGTGAAAGCGGACGTTCAATTGCAGACGTGGCTGATCGTTGAGAACCGTCAGCAGACGGTCACCACCAACTACGGCGGCGGTGGCGGGTATTGGGGTAATCCATGGGGCGGCTACTGGGGCGGCCCGATCGGCACCGAGACGCGCAACATCGATTACAAAGTCTCGACGCTGCAGATCGACATGCTCGACGGCAAGGACGGCAAGCTGGTGTGGCGTGGCAGCACCGAACAGATGGTCAGTGACGGCAACGCCAACCCTGCTGCGCGCGAGCAGGCTTTACGCCAGACGGTGCAGAAAATCCTGCAGCAATACCCGCCCCATTGAGGGTGGATCCCAGTTCTCAGCCGGTGAGGCATGGTCCATGTGGGAGTGAGCTTGCTCACGAAGACGGCATTGCAACCGCCGAAGATTCAGCGGTTGTAGCACCCATTCGCGAGCAAGGTGGACCGCCACCCCGCTCGCGCCCACAAGAGTGGGGCGAACTCCAGGCCTCAATCCACCACACTGAATTCCACTCTGGCAGTCTGTCCGCTTTCATCCAGCACGCTCAGTTGATATCGCCCCATGCGTGTGAAGGTGTGGGTGTAGCTGTCCTGACTGGCGGTGTCGCCCACCGGCGTGCCGTCGATGAACCACCAGCGCCGGCCACTTCCGCCCAGCGCCGACAGCTTGAGGCGCAATAGCTGCTGACTGCCGGCCGGCAAGCGCAACTGATCGCCCTCTCGCACCCCCACTACCGACAACGGCGGCGCCAGGCTCAACCCTTGGGGCGGGCATGACGGGTCGATGTCCGGCAAACGTGCCTCGCGCCGCTCGCTCTTGGGCAGCCAGGGTTCGAGCGGCGCCGGCCAGAGGGCAATCTCTTTGGCCTGAGCCTGTGGACAACTTGCCGCGACGCGCAAGCCCTTGTCGTTCAGCCAGACTTTCTCCGTGAGCCCCAACCCCAACGGCTGATCGGTCGCCTGCATGGTCGGCGGCGTCGTGCCGTCGAGGGTCCAGGCGAAACGCTGGCGACGGCAGTTCGGGTCGCTTTTGCTCATCGGCTGCCCCAGCGGCCAGCAGATCGCTGCGACACCGACGTTGAGCGGCACCGGCAACACGGGCGGCAGGATGTTGCGCTGGGCGTCGCGGTTCACCAGCAGGTCGTGAACCTGCAGCATCAGCGGCGCTGCCGACGCCAGCCCAAACTGCCCCGGCACCGGGGTTCCGTCCGGGCGGCCGATCCACACGCCGATCAGAAACCTCGGCCCTACGCCAATCGACCACGCATCTCGAAAGCCGTAACTGGTGCCGGTTTTCCAGGCCAGTTGCGGGCGCTGCACAAGCTCGGCGTGGGGATCGAGGTCAGGCCGGGATTGGCCGCTGAGAATCCGCCGAATGATCCACGCCGCGCCGGGCGACATCATCGGTCGGTCACGCAGACGGTCATCGGGCTGCAAACGAATGTCCGCACTGCGTCCGCCCCGCGCAAACGCGCTGTAGCCACCGACCAGATCTTCCAGCCGACTGCCTGCACCGCCAAGGATCAACGCCAGATTGGGTTCGGCCAGAGGCGGCAGAGTCAACGGCACGCCGCCATTGCGCAATTCCGCCGCAAAGCGCTTGGGGCCGTAGGCTTCCAGCAACTGCACCGCTGGCAGATTGAGCGACATCGACAGCGCCGAGCTTGCCGCCACCGCACCGTTGAAGCCCGACGAAAAATTGCCGGGACGATAGTCGCCATAGCGCCTTGGCACGTCCTGCAGCAATGACTCGGAATGGATCAGCCCGGCGTCGATGGCCTTGCCGTAGAGAAAGGGTTTCAGCGTTGACCCAGGTGAGCGCAGCGCGCTGACCATGTCCACATGACCAAAGCGTTTGGCATCACCGATGTCCACCGAGCCTACGTACGCGCGCACGGCCATGTTCTGCGCTTCTACGACCAGAATCGCGGCGGACGTGCGCTCGGGCAGACGCGCGCGCCAGCCCAGTAGCAGGTCTTCGAGACGTCGCTGCAGACCGGCGTCAAGGGTGGTGCGGATCAGCGGCGGGCTGTTCGGGCGGTTCAGGCGCCGGGCGAGCAAAGGCGCCAGGCTGGGTTCCTGACGAGGCGCGAGCAGCAGCGGTTCTTCCAGCGCTTCATCAACCGCACCCTGGGGCCAGGTGCCGAACTCGGCCAGACGCCGTAACACCTTGTCCCGCGCGGCCTGGGCGCGTTGCGCGTGGCGATCCGGACGCAAGCGACTCGGCGCCTGGGGCAAGACCGCCAGCAGCGCCGCGTCGGCACGGGTCAGCTGCTGCGGGGACTTGCCCAGGTACGCCCAACTGGCGGCGGCGACGCCCTGCAAGGTGCCGCCAAACGGAGCGCGGTTCAGGTACAGCACCAGAATGTCCTGTTTGGACAGGTGCCATTCCAGCTGCGCGGTCCGCCACAGTTGTCGGAGTTTTCCCGCCAGCGTGCGCGAATGCGGGTCGAGCAAACGGGCGACCTGCATCGACAGCGTGCTGCCACCGGACACCACGTGGCCGCCAGCGAGGTTCTGCCAAGCGGCGCGCGCCAGTGCCATGGGATTTACGCCAGGGTGCTGATAGAACCAGCGATCTTCGTAGGTCAGCAGCGCTTCGAGGTAATAGGGCGACACCTGATCGACCGTCACCGGATAGCGCCAGACGCCATTGGCATCGGCGAACCGCCACAACGGCGTGCCGTCTTCGGCGAGCACCACGCGCGCCAGATCGTCCTTGGGCAAGGGCAGCGGCCAGATCCGATCGGCCAGCCAGAGCAGCAGGCACACCATGAGCAGGCTGCCGATGAGCCAGGCGAAAGCGCGGGCAAAGCGTCGCCCCATTCGCGAGCACGCTCGCTCGCACGATCCCGAGCGAGTCTGTCGTAGCAATAATCGGGTGATCTTCACAGAAAGCCTTTACCCGACAGGGAACTCGCCCGGACAATCGACGGCCAAAGCGAGCAATGCCGTTTTTGGTCCACGCCCCTCATCAGGAAGCAGATATGCAGGTAGAAAGCGTTTTCGAATGGCTCGGCCAAGTGATTGGCGCCGTGATCCGCTTCGTCGTCGACGGCTTAAGCTGGTTGTTCAACATGTTCACTCACGCGGGCGGCAATTTCGTTGACGGCCTGTCGCGCACGCTGGGCATGGACACTTCAATCGTCAGCATCGTCGCCCTGGTCATCGGGTTGATGCTGCTGTATTCAGCGATCCGCGCTTTCATGCGCGCCTCGATCATCATGGGGATCATCTGGCTGTTTCTAGGGTTGTGGCTGTTGAGCTGGATTATTCATTGATACGTCAGGAACCGGGGACAGATTAATTTACGGTGGAGCGTTGTAAATAAATCAGTCCCCTAGCGTCACCTGACGCAAAGCGTCAGTTAAGGCTGCTACCACGCAGCGCGTGGGAGCAATGACCGTCCTTCTACTTCTTGCCCTTCACCACCAACTGCGCCGGCGCTTCGCCCAGTGCCTGCCAGTTCGGCCGATACATCGACTCCACTTGCGGCGGCGGCACGCGGTACACGCCCGGCGTCACAGCCCGCGCCAGATACAGCAGGTGCACCGTGTTGAATTCCTTCAGATCCACCGCAGCCACATAACGATCGCCACGGAATTCCTGATGCTTCACGCCAGCGTTTTCCATCGATTTGCGCCACTGCTTCACAGACTCGCTGGCGTCTTCAAGACTGGCCGAACTCTGCGCCAGATTCTGGTTTTCGATCTCAAGACCGGCCGGCACTAAATCCACCACCAACGCATCCGGCACGCGCTCCCTGGCCTTGATCTCCAGATGCACCAAGACCAGTTCGCCGCTCTTCAAGCCATTGAGGTTCAGCGCCGCGCCGTCCATGCCCAGATAGTCACGGCTGATCGACAGGATCTCGCCACCGGCCGCAGGCGGCTGAGACGGATACCCGGAGAGGGTCATTTGCTGATACAGCGTGTCGCCACCGGTGTTCTGCACCGTCAACGGCGCGGCCAGCACTGAACTGTCGAGTTTGACGCCCGGCTGATCATTGCTCAGCGCGCGATTGTTGCTGCCGCTGGTCAAGGTCGCAGCCCATTTGCCTTCGGGCTTATCAAGGATCGCGCGACCGGCCAGGAACAGCGAATTGCGCTCCTGGGTCGACAGATAGCGGTTCGCCGCGACCTGATCGGACAGCGCAAACAGCCGTTCCTCGACCTTGTCTGTCGCCAGTTTGTTCTCCTCCAGCAGTGACAGAATCAATGCCTGATCACGCAACGGGCTGCCGTAATCGGCGAGCCAGTCGTTGGCCTTGCGACCGGCCGCCAGTCCTGCAAGCAAGGCCTGATCGGCACGGGGTTTGTCGCCCATTTTCTCCAGCGCGATGGACAACTGCACCAGCGGCAGGCCCGATCGCGCGTCGCTGCGGCGATCGAACAGACTGCGCAGCGCACCCAGCGGGGCCTGCTGACTGCGCGACAGCACCAGACCGGCGTAGGCCTGCACGGCGAAGCGGGTGTGTTCGGCGTCCTCGCTGTAATTCACCTCGATCTGATTGCGCTCCTGCAAGTAACGCAGCAGCCGCTCGTTGGCTTTCTTCAATGCATCCGGTGGCACGGCAAAGCCTTGGTCGCGAGCACGCAGCAGGAAGTCAGTGACGTACGCGGTCAGCCAGTATTCCTCCTCACCGTCCGCGGCCCACAGGCCGAAGCTGCCGTTGTAGCGCTGCATGCCGATCAGTCGCTCGATGCCCAGCTCGATCTTGGCCTTGCGCTTGGCATCGGGTTCGCCTTGCAGGCCCAGACGCTTGAGCGTCGCGGCGTCGGCGTAGAGCGACGGGTACAAACCGCTGGTGGTCTGCTCCAGGCAACCGTAGGGATAAGCTTTGAGCGCGCGAATCTGCTCACCGAGGTTCAGCGGCGGACGGCTCGACACCGACAGCAACGCCTCACGACCAGCGGGCTCGAACGCCTCAAGGGCGCCGTCTGGCAGGCTCCATGCTTGATCCTTTAGCACCGCGCGGTATTGCTTGAGCATCGCCGGGTACGCAGGCCGCACGCCGATGGTCCATTCGCGGCTGAACGCCGGCAGGCTCTCGCCCGGCAGGTCCAGGCCATTGACCGTGACCCGAATCACGCCCTGACCGAAGCCGCCCAACGCCTTGACCGGAATCTGCACCGTGGTGCGTTGCCCCTGATCCAGGCTGACGGCTTTCGCGCCGTCGCCGTCTGCAAGGCTCAACTGCCCTTCAGCAACCACTTGCACATTGAGCTTCTGCGCTTTGCCGGACAGGTTCGACAGGTCCAGCGCCACCTTGGTCTGGTCGCCACCCGCCAAGAATCGGGGTGCCGACAGCTCGGCAATCAGCGGCGCCGCTACCACGGTTTTGGCCTCGGCCATGCCGTAGCGCTCATCGGTCCAGGCCTGGGCCATGATCCGCAGCTCACCGTTGAAATCCGGGATGTCGACGCTGATTTCCGCGTCGCCCTGCTCGTTCAGGGTCACCGGCGCGCTTTGCAGGGCGACGATGGTGACACTGGTTTCCGGCCGCTTGCCGCCTTTGGCCAGCGCCGCGTCGCCGCCGAAGGCCAGGCTGGCGAGACGATTACGCCCGGCCTCGATCAGCTGCCCATAGATGTCCAGCTGATCGGCGCCGTACTCCTTGCGCCCGAACATCGCCGCGAACGGATCCGGCGTAGCGTATTCGGTGATATTCAGGATGCCCACGTCCACGGCCGCGATCAGCACATGCACGCTCTTCGGGATCGTCCCGTCGGCGTTCTTGGCGTTGACCTTCAGTTTGAGCGGCTGCTTGGGCCGCATTTTTTCGGGTGCGGTGACGGTCAGCGCCAGCTTGCGCTGCGAGCGATCCAGCGGCAGGTGCAGAACGCCCACGGCGCGTTTCGGCGTGACGTTGGCTTTGCGCTCACCCGGACGAATCACCAGCGCGCTGACGTAGAGGTCATGTCGCGCCCACTTCTTGTCCATCGGGATGTCGTAGGTTTTGCCCTCGGCGGGAACATCGATCTCTTGCCACCACAGCGGCCCTTCGCTCGATTCCACCAACAGATAACCCTTGCCCGCAGACGGCGGCGTGACAGTCACTTTCGCAGTGTCGCCGTCGGCGTAGGCCGGTTTGTCCAGCGCCAGCTTGACCTGATCGGGACGCACGGCGCCGCCTTCGGCGTTGTCCTGCCAGCGGTAACCGGCCCAGAAACGCACGCTGCTGATCAGGCCGGTGGACGGATCCTCGACTTCGACGCGGTACGGGCCCCACTCGACCGGGAAGCTGATTTTCGCCGTCGAATCCTTCTTCACGCTGAGGGTTTCTTCGGACAGGTTGAGAAACTTCTCGTTGAAGTGATAGCTCCAGCCATCGCTCTCGGAGTAATTCCAGTAGTAATCGCGGCGCTCGCGGACCAGCCGCACCTTGAGGTTGTCGGCGGCCAGTTTGTGGCCCTGGGCGTCGGCCATCAGCACTTCGAACTCGACCGGGCCGTCGCCATCAGTGGCTTCGCCGTCGAACAAACCGCGCAGCCCCGGCATTACCTCGGCGGGCCAGACCGGCTGGGTCAGTCGCCGCGTGATCGGGCGCCCACCCGACTCCTGCAAACTGGCCTGAAGCACCAGCTCCAGCGGTGAACGGGCCTTGGCCCACTGACTGTCGATACTCAGGTCGAGCTTGCCGTTGGCATCCAGTGTGCTGTCTTCGATTTCAAGGTCCTGCTTGAGATCCTCCTCGGTCACCGAGCCAAACTGATAACCCGGCAGACCGGGCACGGCTTCCCGCAGAGGACGCACATAGAGCTGGCCGTTCAGGCGATTGCCCGACGCTGGCGCGCCGTACAGGTATCGACCGGTGATGGCTACGTCGAACGGCGCATCGGGCGCCAGCGGGGTGTCGCTGCCCTTGAGTTCCAGCGCCATGCGCTCTGGCAGGAAATCTTCGACCTGGAATTCATACAGCTGCGGCTTGCCGTCACCCAGATCAAACACCAGTTGCCAGCGACCTGTGGGTGCTTCGTCCGACAGCTGCAATTGATATTGATAGAGCCCGGTGGCGTCAGCGTCCCACACGAACTTGCGACTGACCTGCTCATCCGGACGGCGCACTTCCACGGTGATCGGCTGCGGTTTCACACTCTTGCCGTCGCTGTCACGCAGCAAGCCATTGAGTAGCACCACTTCTCCCGGACGATAGAGGTCGCGCGGGCCGAAGATAAAGAATTGCAGCGGGTGGGCCTTGGGGCCGGTGATGTCGAATTCCGCCAGATCCAGCGCGGCGCTGTTCAGGCGCAGCATGCTGGTCTGCTCGCCCTGATGGGCCAGCAGCACTTGGGCTTTGGCCGGCAAAGGCAGTTCCGCGTGGCCAGCGTTGTCGGTTTTGCGCTGGCCGATCACACGGCCCTTCTCGTCATACAGCTCGACGTCAACGCCGCTCAGGGCTTTGCCGCCTTCCAGCGCCTGGGTGAACACGTCCAGGCGGTTGGCGTAACGGTGCGCCGACAGACCAATGTCGCTGAGGGTGAACAGCGTGGCTGGCTGCGTGTAGTTGTAGGTCCCGGAGGCACGCATCACGGCAAGATAAACGCCCGGCTGTTGCAGCGGTTTGAGGCCCGAGATCGGCAGCAGCACGGTCTCGCGGGTGTTGCGCGCAGGGTTCAGGTCGAAACGGCCGCTGTAGACCAGATCGGCCAGGGGCAGCAGTTCTTTGGATTGATAACTCCGAAGACTGGACGAGCCTTCCCACGAGCCAAGAAACGCAGGCAGCGACTCAGGCTTGATGCGGAAGAATTCGACGTCAACTTTATCGACGTTGAGGGCAATGACCGGCAGCCCCTCAGCGAGCCGGGTGGGCAGCAGACTACCGCGACTGGCGAAGCCCACGGTCGCTTGCAGATCAGCCGTTTCCAAGCGCGCGGAATACTCGGCCGCCAGGGTGTTGTTGTTCACCGCCACCAGGCCCGGATCGATGGTCAGCACCAGTTTGCGCTGGGGCTCGAGGTGACGAAGGCGCAGCTCCATGAGGTTGTCCGACAGCTCCCAGGCGCCATCGACCTTGCCGTCCTTGCTGTCGACCAGGTGCACTTTTTCAGCGAATTTCTGATCGGGGTTCAAGGGCACCGAGAAGCTCAACGACAGCGTGCTGGCGCCATCAAGCTGAACTTCGGAGACGTCCACCACCGTCAACTCGCGCCCTGCGTAACGCTTGCTCAGCGCGGGAATGTCCACCGCAGGCTTGGGCTTGGCATCGGTGGGGCCGGGTTGCGCAGCTGCTGCAGCCGGCGAAGCGGGGACAGGGGCGGGTTTGTCGGATGAAGAGGAATCGCAGGCACTGAGCAGTACCAGCGCGCAGGCCAGGAACAATCCTTTGTTTAGCATGAGGCACTCATTTGGACGGCAGCGATGAGGAAGCAGAAGTTATAGCACCGCTTTGGCAATCGTAAAGCGCGGCGCGCAGATAGACCGTGGGTTTGTGCTTTTGTTCTCGCTACACTCGCGCGCTTGCCCGGGAGCCTTCATGTCTAACTTCTTCAACGACTGGCGTCAGCGCGCCACGCATCAGCAGGTGTGGGCGCTGGCGGCGCCGATGATTCTGTCAAATATCTCCGTGCCGCTGGTTTCGCTGGTGGACAGCACGGTCATCGGCCATCTGCCCCACGCCCACCAGCTCGGCGCGGTGGCGGTCGGCGGCACGCTGTACAGCTTTCTCGCCTGGGCCATGGGGTTTCTGCGCATGGGCACGACCGGCTTCGCCGCCCAGGCCGCCGGGCGCAACGACGGCGCGGCGCTGCGCCAGGTGCTGTTGCAGGGTTTGCTGCTGGCGATGGGATTTTCTGTGCTACTGGGGCTGATCGGCCTGCCCTTCCAGCACCTGGCGCTGGAAATGATGCAGCCCTCCAATGATCTCAACGAGCTGACCCGCGACTTCTTCCATACCCGCTTGTTCGGCTTACCGGCCGCGCTGGCCAGTTACGCACTGGTGGGCTGGTTCCTCGGGCTGCAAAACGCCCGGGCGCCGCTGGCGATTCTGCTGACCACCAACCTGGTCAATATCGCGCTGAATCTGTGGTTCGTCATGGGCCTGGACTGGGGCGTGGTCGGCAGCGCACGTGCGTCGGTTATCGCCGAATGGACTGGCGCCCTCCTCGGTCTCGCCCTCACCCACAGAGGTCTGCGCGCGTATCCCGGACAGCTGGCGGTGTCCGCGCTCAAGCGCTGGCAGAGCTGGCGACCGCTGCTCACGGTCAATCGCGATATCTTCATTCGCAGCCTGATCCTGCAATCGGTGTTCTTCCTGATCACCGTGCAAGGCGCTCGACTGGGCGACGCCACCGTGGCAGCCAACGCGCTGCTGCTCAATGGGCTGTTGCTGATGGCCCACGCGCTGGACGGACTGGCCCACGCCGTTGAAGCCCTCTGCGGACACGCCATCGGCGCGCGGGATCGCGAGGCGCTGCGGCGCTCGTTGAACGTCTCCGGGGGTTGGTCGCTGATCTGCAGCGTCGCTTTTGTGGGGCTGTTTCTGCTGGGCGGGCACCTGTTCGTCGAGATGCAGACCGACATCACCGCAGTGCGTGACATCGCGTTCGTTTATCTGCCCTATCTCGCCGTGCTGCCCTTTGTCGCGGTCTGGAGCTATTTGCTCGACGGCCTGTTCATCGGCGCCACCCGTGCTCGCGAGATGCGCAACGCGATGATCGTCACTGCCTTGATCACCGCACCGTTCGCCTGGCTGGCAAGCGGGTTCGGCAACCACGGGCTGTGGCTGGTGTTCTTGCTGTTCATGGCATTGAGGGCGATGACGCTGGGGTATCTGGCGTTGAAGCTCAACCGCAGCGGCGCCTGGTTCAACGGCTGACCGAGACGCTGGAGACCTGCGCCTGATCCTGGGCGTGGATAAACGCTGCAACCTCCTCCAGCACCGGCGCCAGGCTGCGTAACGGGCGGGCAAGTGCACCCACCAGCGTGCGATGACTGGTGCGAGAGAAATACACCTCGCGCACTGACACGCCCTGAGCGCGCAACCGACTGGCCATGCCCCCCGTGTTGCGTTGCGGGTTTACTTCCGTGTCGTCCACGGAAGCGATCAGCAACGCCGGCGGTGACGCTGCGCTGACATGGTTGATCGGCTGGGAGTCCGGTGGCGAATTCGGGAAGTAAAAAACCGGCTTCACCTCCGCGTCTTCGATGGGCAGAAAATCATAGGGCCCGGCCAGACCGACCCAGCCCTTGATGATGGAAGGTGTGGTGCCCGCCGCCGCCAGCCATTGCGGATCCAGGGCCAGCATCGCCGCGTTGTAAGCCCCGGCACTGTGGCCCATCACATACAACTTCGCCGGATCCCCGCCGAACTGACGAATGTGATCGCGGGTCCAGACCACTGCCTGGGCGCTGTCCTGCAGCAGCTCCTGGTAATGCACTTGCGGGTACAACCGATAATCGGCAAGTACCGCAACGATGCCCCGGGACGCCAGCGCCTCACCGACGAAGGCGTAATCACCCCGCGATCCGCTGGTCCAGCTGCCGCCATAGAAGAACACGACGACCGGCGCGTCCGGCGCTGCATCTTTGGGCGTGTAGACGTCGAGTTTATTGCGCGGGTCCGGGCCGTACGCCAGATCGGACGTTCTGCTGAACGTGCTGCTCGGGGTAAACGCGTTGAGCACCTTCAACGGCGAGCAGGCCATCAGCAAGGTCATCAGCCAGGCGGCGAGCACTGCTTTGAGCGCCAGTTTGATCATCGTTCATGCTCCCGAAACAGTGAAGGACGCCTGACTGTGCAGACAACGAAAACGGGCCACAAGGGCCCGTTTTTGGGACTACCTACCTCATCACGACGACAGGTAGGACGACCGCGTCAGGCCCAGTCGCAAGGCATCCAGAAACTGAGTGCGCTCGCGCGGGGTGATCTTGGCGCTGGCCACTTTGTCCCGGTAATGGGTCATCAGTTCTTCCGGCGACAAGTGCACGTAACGCAGCATGTCTTCGATGGTGTCGTGGGTTTCGATCCCGGCTGAATAGGCACTGCCATCCTGGTTCTGATAGATGTTCACCGAATCGGTGTCACCGAACAGGTTGTGCATGTCGCCCAGAATTTCCTGATACGCACCGACCAGGAACACGCCCAGCAAGTAATCCTCACCCTCGTTCAACGAGTGAACCGGCAAGCTGGTCTCGATGCTCTGCTCGTCGACGTACTGATTGATCTTGCCGTCGGAGTCGCAGGTCAGGTCTTGCAGCACAGCGCGACGCAGCGGCTCCTCGTCCAGACGGTGCAGCGGAATGATCGGCAGCACCTGATCGATCGCCCAGGTATCCGGCAGGCTCTGGAACACCGAGAAGTTGCAGATGTACTTGTCGGCCAGCTTGTCGTTGAGTTCGTCGAGCACCTGACGATGGGAACGCTGACGGGCTTTCAGCGAGTTGTGCAAACGGCGGCACACTGCGAAATAGCACTGCTCGCCCAGAGCTTTCTGCGCCAGGGTGATCTTGCCGTCGGAGTACTGGGACGCGATGTCGCTCATGTAGTGCGTGGCGCGCCAGTAGGTCTCGGTGACCATTTCGATGTCGGTCGGGCCGAGCAAATCGATCAGCCACTGCAGGGTTTCCGGCAGGCTTTCCTTGTCGGTGATCTCCGGCACTTCGTCGTTGTGACGCTCGACGTCGGTCACCTGAATCACCAGCATGGCGTGGTGCGCAGTCAGCGAACGGCCGCTCTCCGAGAAGATGTGCGGATGCGGCAGGCCCTGCGCGTCGCAGAACTCCTTGAGCATCCCGACCACGACACCGGCGTAATCGTCCATGTCGTAGTTGATCGAACTGGCGTTGCGCGAATGCGTGCCGTCGTAGTCGACACCCAGACCGCCGCCCACGTCGATGTGATCGACCGGCAGGCCAAGGTTACGCAGCTCGCCGTAATAACGAATTGCTTCCTTGAAACCATGCTGGTAGTCGGCCAGGTTGGCGATCTGCGAGCCCATATGGAAGTGCAGCAAACGAATGCCCTGATCGAGCCCTGCCTTGGTGAAGCGCTCGACGACCGACAGCAATTGCGCGGCGGACAGCCCGAACTTGGACTTCTCGCCACCGGTGTCGGCCCATTTGCTGGAGGCCAGGGACGACAGGCGCACGCGCAAACCCACTTGCGGCGCGACCTTCAGCTCGGCGGCTTCTTCGATGACCAGTTCGACTTCGGATTCTTTCTCGATGACGATAAAGACGTTGTGGCCCAGTTTCTGCCCCATCAAAGCCAGACGAATGAACTCGCGATCCTTGTAGCCGTTGCAGACGATGGTGCCACCCTTCGGCGCCAAAGCCAGCACGGCCATTAGCTCAGGCTTGGAGCCGGCTTCGAGGCCTATGGAAACGTTTTGCGTGGCGATGATGTTTTCCACCACCGCTTCCTGCTGGTTGACCTTGATCGGGTATAGCGCGGTGTATTTGCTCTGGTATTCCAGGCGGGCGATGTTTTCGTCGAACGCACCGGTCAACTGACGCACGCGGTCCTGCAGGATGTCAGGGAAACGCACCAGCAGTGGCAGGGACAAGCCGCTTTTGCGCAGCTGATCGACCTGCTCGTAAAGATCGATGGGCGAGCTGGTCGGCCCGTTGGGGCGAACTTCAACGCGGCCGGCTTCATTGATTGCGAAATAACCGGCCCCCCAATGACGGATCCCGTAGACACTGCGGCTGTCTGCCACGGTCCATTGGCTGCCATCGTCTTTGCGTGTGCGTCGTACGGACATCAAAGTCCCCTATAGAAAAGTCATAAAGCCCCGGCCTGACCGGCTGGGCGCAGTGTAGAGCGTGGAAATGACGGTTTGGCGCCTGCTCACCTGTGGGGCAATAGACCCGCATTGCGTAGCAGAGTTTGCATGGATGACTGCGGCCAGACCGACGACAAAATCAACGGGCTCGAAACAGACGGCTCAACCGCCCGACTTCTTCGCCTTGAAACCCTGTTTGACCAGCTCGGCCAACAGCGTGTCGACGTGGTCACCCTGGATCTCGATCACGCCATCCTTCAGCGCGCCGCCGGTTCCACACCGTTGCTTGAGGGTCTTTGCCAGGTCCTTGAGTGCGTCCTCGGCCAGCGGAACGCCGGTGACGGTCGTGACGGTCTTGCCGCCGCGGCCTTTACTTTCACGGCGCACACGGGCGATGCCATCACCTTCCGGGATGAGCGTGCTTTTGCAGGTGCAGGCATCGACAGGCTGACGGCAGTCGGGACAATGCCGACCGGCATCGGTTGAAAATACCAGGCCACCGAGGGCGGCGAAGGATGCGGCTTTTTTGGCCACCGGCAATCCTCTTGTTGAGGAGCGAAGTCTGGCCGACGGGAGCCGACCGCGAAGCCCCACTCAGGCAGGGGCAGCGCTACCGGATCGCGAGGGCGGTCCGGCGTGAAAAGTCGCGCAGTGTAACGGCAAAAGGCGCCGATGCTAAGTGCAAATATGCGCCAATTTACGGGACATTTGCGACGCCTTCCAAATAGCGCTTCAACGCGGCCAACGAGTCCGGGCAGTAAGGCTTTTCAGTGGTTTCGCGCAGTACTTGATCAATGCTGAGAAAGCGCGCTTCCAGCACTTCTTCCGGCTGCAGCTTCAATGGCCCGTCCCAGATCGCCGAGAACACGGCGCACCACAGGCGGTTATCCGGCTGATCGAAGAAGAACCGCTCGTGAGCCGCAAGCGCCACGCCGGAAACGCCCAGTTCTTCCTCCAGTTCGCGCGCCGCCGAGAGCTCGTAGCTTTCATCGGCCTGCACCATACCGCCCGCCGCCACATCCCAGTAGCCGGGATAAATGGCCTTGCTCAGCGTGCGTCGGTGCACACACAGCTCGCCAGCCGAATTGAACAGAAGGATATAGGTGCCGCGCCCGATGAGCCCGCGGTCACGCAGATCTGCCCTGGGTAAAGAACCGAGGGGTTGGTCATGACGATCAACCCAGGCAATCAACTCGGCATCGGAGGCCGCACGGTGGGCGGCCTCTTGATCGGAAACACTCATCGATCAGCCTTGGGACAGCAGCTGACGCAGGTCAATCACCGCCGCGTTGGCACGCGACAGGTAGTTGGCCATGACCAGCGAGTGGTTGGCGAAAATGCCGAACGGGCTGCCGTTGAGGATCATCGGGCTCCAGATCGGCTCTTGCGAGGCTTCCAGCTCACGAATGATCTGACGCACGCTGACGGTCGCGTTCTTCTTCGCCAGAACATCGGCGAAATCGACCTCGATCGCGCGCAGCAGATGCGACAGCGCCCAGGCCTGACCGCGTGCTTCGTAGAAGACGTTATCGATCTGCATCCATGGGGTTTCAACGATTTCTTCGTCAACCTGCGGCACTTCGCCCGGCTTGACCGTAACCGTGGATTGCGCCTCGGTTTTCAGGGTGCTGTTCAGTTTGACCCGACCCACACTGGCGGACAACCGCTGGGACAGAGAACCCAGTCGCGTGCCGACGTCGCCCAGCCAGTTATTCAAATTGTCGGCGCGGGTGTAGAACAGAGCGCCCTTTTGATTCGGGTCAGACAGGCGCGCCTGATAGCGGCTCAGCGCAGCGATACCGTCACGGTATTGAGACTCGCTCGAAGGCAGCACCCAGCTTTTGTTGTCGAAGTTGAACAACGGCTCGGCACGTGCCAGGTCGCCATCTTCGGCGGACTGTGACTGCGAGCGGGCGAAGTCTTTACGCAGGGCACGGCTCAGGTCGCGCACTTGGACCAGTACGCCATATTCCCAGCTCGGCATGTTGTCCATCCACAGGCCGGGCGGCGAGCGATCGTTGGAAATGTAACCGCCCGGCTTGTCCAGCAGAGTGGAGGCGACGGTTTTGAGGGTTTCGACGGTGGTGTAGCCCAGCACCATCTGCTTGCCTTCGCTTTGCGCGGCGGCCTGGGCTTGCTGCTGGACCGGAAACAGGGGCGGTTCGCTGCTCCACCAGATGCCGAGCACCACAGTGACCACCAGGTAGATACCCACCACGGCCCCGACGGCGCGACTGAACAACAGGCCGCCCCAATAACCGCGAGGCGCCTTGCCCATCGGTTTCTCGTCAACGCGTTCAGTTCCCGCGCTGCCCGAGCGCTTCTTCCAATCCAGCATGGCCTTGTCCTTTCAATCACGGAATTCAGTGCTTCTGACCGCAACCTTACAGCAAGGTGCGTTTGGCAGGAATGTGATGGCAGGTGCAATTGTTGAGCAACTGAGTCGAGCGCCTTCCCGGCCGGCTTTAGCCGGGAGGAGGCGGATGCTGAGGCCATCAGGGTCACGCTTTATGGCACCTCATCCATTCTCTTACCGACCGCAACCACGGGTGATCTGCATGTCCCGAATCTAACCAACTGGTCCGTACACTCAAACGGGTTAAAAGCTGGAAATTTGACGGATAAAATCGTCAAAAATCACGAGAAAATGACTTGCGGCATCCTTAGCCGCAGAAAGTAGTGCTAGCATAGCGCCACCACTTATATCGGGGTTTCCCCTATAAAGAAGTCAGGACATGACCGAAGCAGAAGATCCGAGCCGCGACCGGCTCAGACACCACTTTGCCCAGCGCGTTATCCATCAGGCCCGTCAGATCCTTGAGGTGTGGCAGCGCCTGCAGCAAAGTGAATGGTCGGCAACGGACATGGCTGAACTCACCGAGGCCAACGAGCGGCTGCTGCGGTTTGCCGAACGCTTCGAGCAGGCCGAACACGTGCAACTCGCCACCGCGATTAACCTGGCATTGCTCGACGTCGAGGCCAATCGCGGTCGATTGAGCAGCGCCCTGATTACTGACCTCAACCGTCTGATGCAACGCTTGTCCCACACCGGCCTCAGGCACGGCGACCGTCTTGAGCAAACCGCTCTGCCGCCCCTGCGCAAACCGATTTACATTGTGCTGGAGGACCATGAACGCGGCGAGCGTCTGGCCAAGCAACTGGAGTTCTTCGGTCTGAGCGCGCAGTCCCTCGCAAGCGTCGACACCTTCCACATGACGATGGCCGAACGCTTGCCTGCCGCTGTCGTCATGGACGTCGACTTCGGTGGCGCAGGCCAGGGCCTGAAGCTCGCCACCCAGATGCAGGAAGGACTCGAGCAAAAACTCCCGCTGCTGTTTTTCAGCCATCACGAGACGGACACGCCCACGCGCCTCGCCGCCGTGCGCGCCGGTGGAGAGGAATTCCTGACCGGCACGCTCGAAGCGTCAAGCTTGCTGGAGAAGATCGAAATCCTGACACGAGTTGCACAGTACGAACCCTACAAGGTGCTGATCATCGACGATTCGCGCGCACAGGCGAAGCACACCGAACGCTTGCTGAACGGGGCCGGAATCGTCACCCGTACCCTGCTCGACCCCATCAAGACCATGGCTGAGCTGGCCGAATTTCAGCCTGACCTGATCATCCTCGACATGTACATGCCCGGCTGCACCGGCACCGAGCTGGCCAAAGTGATCCGCCACAATGATCGCTACGTCAGCGTCCCGATCATCTACCTCTCGGCTGAAGACGATCTGGATAAACAGCTGGACGCGATGAGCGAAGGCGGCGATGACTTTCTCACCAAACCCATCAAGCCTCGCCACCTGATCACCACCGTGCGCAATCGCGCGGCACGGGCGCGCAACCTCAAGGCGCGCATGATCCGCGACAGCCTGACCGGCCTGTATAACCACACGCACATCCTGCAATTGCTCGAAGATTGCAGCTTCCGCTCGCGACGAGAGAACAAGCCGCTGAGCTTCGCGATGCTGGACATCGACCATTTCAAGAAGGTCAACGACAGCCACGGCCACCCCATGGGCGACCGCGTGATCAAAAGCCTGGCGCTGTTCCTCAAGCAAAGACTGCGCAAGACCGACTACATCGGTCGCTATGGCGGTGAGGAGTTCGCCGTGGTCATGCCGGACACTGATCTCGCAGCGGCCCACGGCGTGCTAGACGAAATTCGCCAGCGCTTCGCCGAAATCCATTACCCCGCGGAGCCTGTGGACCTGTTCTGCACCTTCAGCGCCGGGGTGGTAGAGATCACCGAGGACGACGACGCGCTGATGATGGCCTCGCAAGCAGACGAAGCGCTGTACCGCGCAAAAAAGGCAGGCCGCAACCAAGTGCACGGGCTAGAAGTACATGCAGCAGTGTCGCCCCACAGCAAACACACCCAGCCGGACATCGTTTGACAGGTTGCGTCCTGCATCATTTTCAGACCGAAGTTCAGACCGAAGAACTCTAGCCCTCCCTGCACGCCCGCAGCCACTCCGCTATCATGCGCGGACTTCTGTGATGCGAGACCGCCATGCGCCGCCTGCTTTGTCTGTTACTGCTGATCTGTGCCCTGCCCGCCGTCGGCGCGAGCTTTCTGGAGAACAGATCGAGCACCACACTGGGCGGCGCAGCTGTCGACAACAGCAAGGATTTTCTGCCGGTGCGTCAGGCGTTTCAGTTGAACCTGAGCGACACCAGCCCAGAGTCCGTCAAGCTGCAGTTCGTCGCCACTGAAGGCTATTACCTCTATCGCCATCGCTTTCAGTTCCGCACCGAGCCCGCCGACATCGGCCTCGGCGCCGCGCAACTGCCAGACGGCGAAAAGAAGCACGATGAGTACTTTGGCGACGTTGAGGTCTATCACGGCATCCTCGACGTCACCCTGCCGCGCAAAACCGGAGACACGCGGCCCTTCACCCTTGTTGTCACCTATCAGGGCTGCGCGGACAAGGGCCTTTGCTACCCTCCGGAAACCGAGCGACTGAGCATCGGCGGCGCTGGCCCTGCAGCGTCCGATACCCCCCTTGCCGGGAATGTCACCCACGCCGAGTTCAGCTGGAAACAACTGGCGCTGTTTTTCCTCGCCGGCGTCGGCCTGACGTTCACGCCGTGCGTATTGCCGATGCTGCCGATCCTCTCCGGCGTGGTCCTGCGCGGGCAGATCGGCGGGTTGCGCGGGTTCTCTTTGGCCTTGGCCTACGTGCTGCCGATGGCGCTCTGCTTCGCGATCCTTGGCGCAGTGATGGGCATGTTCGGCGCCAGCCTCAATCTGCAGGCGCGATTGCAATCGGCGTGGGTGCTCGTGCCGTTCGCCGGTTTTTTCGCGCTGTTCGCCGTGGCCATGTTCGGTGCGTTCGAGCTGCGCCTGCCCCGCGCGCTCAATGACCGACTGGACCGCATCGCCGGCAATACCCAGGTCGGGTCTTTGTGGGGCGCGGCGGTTCTGGGCGTGGTTTCAAGCCTGCTGGTCTCGCCCTGTGTCTCGGCACCACTGGCCGGCGCGCTGCTTTATATAAGCGCCAGCGGCGATGCCCTGGGCGGGGCCTTGAAGCTGTTGGCTCTGGGCCTGGGCATGGGCGCGCCGCTGGTGCTGGTGGCGACGGGCGGGGCGGCGTGGCTGCCTAAAAGCGGGCCGTGGCTGGTGGCGGTCAAAAATGCCATCGGCGTGCTGTTGCTGGCCCTGGCCATCGGCTTGCTGAGCCGGGTGATTCCGGGGCAAGCCACGTTGCTGTTGATCGGGCTGCTGTGGGCCGGCGTCGCGATCTTTATGGGTGCGCTGGAGTTCGGCGAAAAGACCACGCGGGGCCGCCTCGCTCAATTGCTTGGCTTGTTCTTGCTGGTTTACGCCCTTGCCTGCTGGTACGGCGCTTTCAGCGGGCAGACCGATCCGCTGCGTCCGCTGGGTCAATCCCGGCTCGATTCGGGCCCTGCCCAACCGGCCACGGAAAGCCGCTGGCAGACCGTGACCCAGGCCAGCGAGCTGGACCGGATCCTTGAAGCGTCCAAAAGCGCCGGCCAACCCGTGCTGGTCGACTGGTACGCCGACTGGTGCATCAGCTGCAAGGTTATCGAGCACGAGGTACTGCCAGATCCAAAAGTCGTCAGCCAACTGGGGGCCTTCAAGCTGATCCGCTTTGACATGACGGACAGTAATGCCGAGCAACGCGCATTGCTCGATCGCTACAAACTGTTTGGCCCTCCCGCGCTGCTGTTTTTCGGAAAAAACGGCAACGAGCTGGAAAACGCACGCGTCGTCGGCGAAATCGACGTCGAAGCGTTCTCAGAGCGGCTTTCTAGAGCAAATGACCAAATCTAGCGCCATGGTCACAAACTTCGCGCGAACATCGGGCATCGTGCTGAATATTGTGGGTAACTGGACAGTCCATCGTACTTTCCGGCATAGTCGCTGCCCATCAGCGGCTCACTCTGTACGTGAGCGTCGAAAACGCGAACAACAAGGAACACTCGATGGCGACCTTTCTGGTTCTTCACGGACCTAACCTGAACCTGCTGGGGACCCGTGAACCGGGGATCTATGGCTCGATCACGTTGGCCGATATCAACCAGGATCTGGAACAGCGTGCGCGCGAAGCCGGTCACCACCTGATGTACCTGCAGAGCAACGCTGAATACGAGTTGATCGATCGCATCCACGCTGCACGCGATGAAGGCGTGGACTTCATTCTGATCAATCCGGCTGCTTTTACGCACACAAGCGTCGCGATACGTGACGCGCTGCTGGGAGTGAGCATCCCATTCATCGAAGTGCACCTGTCAAACGTGCACAAGCGCGAACCTTTCCGCCATCACTCCTACTTTTCAGATGTTGCTGTAGGCGTGATCTGCGGCCTTGGCGCCAGCGGTTACCGACTGGCCCTGGAGGCCGCCCTGGAACAATTGGCCAAGCGTTCGGAGGCGTGAACGGCACAGTCCCGTACTGAGCCAGACCGCCGGAACCGGCTACCAAATCCCCCTGACCGTCCCTTGGGAGTTGATGATTAATGGATATCCGTAAAGTCAAGAAACTGATCGAACTGCTGGAAGAGTCCGGCATCGACGAACTGGAGATCCGTGAAGGCGAAGAATCCGTACGGATCAGCCGTCACAGCAAGACTCCAGCACAGCAGTACTACGCGCCTGCCCCGGTTGCCGCTCCGGCACCTGCCCCGGCTGCAGCCCCAGTGGCCGCAGCCGCCGAAGCACCCTCTGCTCCGAAGCTCAACGGCACTGTCGTCAAATCGCCAATGGTCGGCACCTTCTACCGCACTCCGGCGCCTGGCTCGCCAGCGTTCGTTGAAGTCGGCAAGACCGTCAAGAAAGGCGACACCATCTGCATCGTTGAAGCGATGAAAATGATGAACCACATCGAAGCTGAAGTCAGCGGCACGATCGAATCCATCCTGGTAGAAAACGGTCAGCCGGTTGAGTATGACCAGCCGCTGTTCACCATCGTTTGAACCGGGGAGAGCCTGCGATGTTGGAAAAAGTCCTGATCGCCAACCGCGGCGAAATCGCCTTGCGCATCTTGCGTGCCTGTAAAGAACTGGGCATCAAGACCGTCGCGGTCCATTCCACGGCAGACCGTGAGCTGATGCACCTTGGCCTGGCAGACGAAACTGTCTGTATCGGCCCGGCGCCAGCCAACCTGTCGTACCTGAACATTCCGGCCATTATTTCGGCTGCAGAGCTGACCGGCGCCACGGCGATTCACCCGGGCTACGGTTTCCTCGCGGAAAACGCAGACTTTGCCGAACAGGTCGAGAAATCCGGCTTCGCGTTCATCGGCCCTAAAGCCGAAACCATTCGCCTGATGGGCGACAAGGTTTCCGCCAAAGACGCCATGAAGCTTGCCAACGTGCCAACCGTTCCCGGTTCAGACGGCCCGCTGCCGGAAGACGAAGAGATCGCGCTGCGCATTGGCCGTGAAGTCGGCTACCCAGTGATCATCAAGGCCGCTGGCGGCGGTGGTGGTCGCGGCATGCGCGTGGTGCACAAGGAAGAAGACCTGATCGAAGCCGCCAAGCAGACCCGTGCTGAAGCGGCTGCCTGGTTCAGCAACCCGATGGTCTATCTCGAGAAGTACCTGACCAACCCACGTCACGTGGAAGTCCAGGTCATTTCCGACGGTCAGGGCCAGGCGATCCATCTGGGCGACCGCGACTGTTCGCTGCAGCGTCGTCACCAGAAGGTTCTGGAAGAAGCGCCTGCACCGTTCATCGACGAGCAAGCCCGCAAGGACGTGTTCGCGGCCTGTGTCAAAGCGTGCATCGACATCGGCTACCGTGGTGCTGGCACGTTCGAGTTCCTGTACGAGAACGGCCGTTTCTACTTCATCGAAATGAACACCCGTGTTCAGGTGGAGCACCCGGTTTCGGAAATGGTCACCGGTATCGACATCGTCAAGGAGATGCTCAGCATCGCCGCCGGCAACAAACTGTCGTACACCCAGGATGACGTGGTCATTACCGGGCATTCGCTGGAGTGCCGGATCAACGCAGAGGATCCGAAGACTTTTGTCCCGAGTCCGGGCCTGGTCAAGCATTTCCACGCGCCAGGCGGTAATGGCGTGCGTGTGGATTCGCACCTGTACAGCGGCTACAAGGTTCCGTCCAACTACGACTCGTTGATCGGCAAGCTGATCACCTGGGGCGCGACCCGCGAAGAAGCCATGGTGCGCATGCGTAACGCCCTGGATGAAATCGTGGTTGACGGGATCAAGACCAACATCCCGCTGCACCGTGATTTGACCCGTGATGAAGGCTTCTGCGAAGGCGGCGTCAACATCCACTACCTGGAACACAAACTGGCCGCTGACAAGCATTGATCTGCCAGTAAGTGCTACAGACCAACAAAGCCGCTCTCGAGCGGCTTTGTTGTTTTCGGGGCGTGCGATCTGGTTGTGGGGTGCGGCATTCAGTGGGACCGGCTTTAGCCGGGAAGAGGCCGGTCCGATCGCCATCAGGGTTGCGGTGTGAACACGGACGCCACAGATCGCGACACCCACTTTGTTGTTTCCCCACGAACCCCGTAAACTTGCCGGTCTTTCGTGGCCGTCGGCCGCATTTCAATTTTTCAACTCGAAGGTCACCCGCCATGCCTTGGCTGCAAGTCCGTCTCGCCATTAGCCCCGAACAAGCCGAAACCTACGAAGACGCCCTGCTCGAAGTCGGCGCCGTATCGGTGACGTTCATGGACGCTGAAGACCAGCCGATCTTCGAGCCAGAGCTGAACACCACGCCGCTGTGGTCGCACACGCACCTGCTGGCGCTGTTCGAAGCCGACACCGATGCCGATCACGTCCTCGCTCACCTGAGATTGCTCACCGACGCCGAGCTGCCGGAACACACCCATGAAGTGATCGAAGATCAGGACTGGGAACGCAGCTGGATGGACAACTTCAACCCGATGCGCTTCGGCCAGCGGTTGTGGATCGTGCCGAGCTGGCACGCCGCACCGGAGCCGGACGCCGTCAATCTGTTGCTCGACCCGGGCCTCGCATTCGGCACGGGTACTCATCCGACCACCGCGCTGTGCCTCGAGTGGCTCGACGGCCAGGACCTCGCCGGCTGCAACGTGCTGGACTTCGGCTGCGGCTCCGGCATTCTCGCCATCGCCGCACTGCTGCTGGGCGCTGAACAAGCCGTCGGCACCGACATCGACGTCCAGGCCCTGGAAGCGTCGCGCGACAATGCCGGCCGCAACAATGTCCCGGCCGAGAAATTCCCGCTGTATTTGCCTGAAGACCTGCCCCAGGTGCCGGCCGATGTGCTGGTGGCAAACATCCTCGCGGGCCCGCTGGTTGCTCTGGCGCCGCAGCTGGCGAGCCTGGTCAAACCCGGTGGCCGTCTGGCGCTGTCCGGTATCCTTGCCGAGCAAGGCGATGAAGTCGCTGCCGCGTACGCTGACACCTTCGAGCTGGACCCGATCGCCAACCGCGAGGGCTGGGTACGGATCACTGGTCGTCGCCGCTGACAGCCAGTTGCCCTAAGATCCAACCATCAGGCGCTCTTTAACCCCGGATACCCGCATGACCGACAGCTTCGTCACTCAGTGCCCGCATTGCCAGACCAGTTTCCGCGTCAGTCACGCCCAGTTGAGCGTGGCCCGAGGCATGGTGCGCTGTGGCTCATGCCTGCAGGTGTTCAACGCCGCGAAGCAACTGCTGGAACAACGCGCCGATGCAACGCCGGAAACGCCGTCGCCTTCCGCGCCGAACATCGAAAGCGTGGAGAAGACGCCGGAAATCCTCGCGCCACAATCCCTCGTCGTGACACAGCCAGCGCCGTTGCCGGTCAAGCGTGAAGAGCGTGAGGTGGACCTGGACAGCCTTGATCTGGACGATCTCGATGTCGAGCTGGCCCGTCTCGAACAGCGCGAGATTCAGCTGCCCGAGTCTTTCGGGCGTGTCAGCAAGGCGCGCGATCACGACGAAGTCGAGTCCTTCAGCGCCCGACGCGATGAGCCTGACGTCGCGCAGGAGTCGTGGGCCCACGGCATGAGTCACGAGGATGTCGACCGATTGCCCGAGCTGCGCGCCGAAGTCGTCGAGGAACGCGAAGCGCATACCGACCACTCGATAGACGAAGGCCCGCTGGACGAGCCCATCAATCAGCAGGAACGCCATCGCACCGAGCCTTCATTCTCGCTGAGCCCGGACGATCTGGGCGACGAACCCGATCACCCCCACTCGCTCAAGCCTCACGCCGACCCCGACGATGAGCCGTCCTCGGAACGCTTCTCCGCTCTGGACACCCACGAGCATCAGGATCGCCTCAGCGCCCGTGACGATGATGATGGCGACGATGAGCCTCCGCACGCCGCTGCCGACAAGCGTGGCGGCCGCAACGAACCGGGCCTGCGGGACAGGGCGCTGGTCGACCTGACGGATGACCCGCTGCAGTTGTCCTGGCAGAAACCCAAGCCACGCTGGGGACGGCGTCTGCTGTGGATGCTATTGATCCTGGTTGGGCTGGGCGCACTGGCCGGCCAATACATTGCGTACCACTTCGAAGAGCTGGCGCGACAGGATCAATACCGCCCCATTTTTATGGAGCTGTGCCCGTCCCTCGGCTGCAAGGTCCCGTCCAAGGTTGATATCAAACTGCTCAAGAGCAGCAACCTTGTCGTGCGCAGCCACCCCGAGTTTCAGGGCGCGCTGGTCGTCGACGCGATCATCTATAACCGTGCGTCATTCTCCCAGCCGTTCCCGCTGCTCGAACTACGCTTTGCCGATGCGACGGGTCAACTCATCGCCAGCCGTCGATTCAAACCGGGCGAGTACCTGAGCGGCGAGCTGGCGGGCAAGGACGAAATGCCACCCCAGACGCCGATTCACATCGCACTGGACGTCCTCGACCCGGGCCCCAAGGCGGCGAACTACAGCCTGAGCTTCCGTTCGCCGGAGTGAAAACCCGGGCGCGGCGGGTTTGTCCGCACCGAAATGCAGCACCTTGCAAGGGACGGGATGCCCGAAATCCGACGACACTTTTATGACAATACCGGCCTAAACCTAACCGTTCGCGTTAAGAACGGAACTGTTCAGATTTTATCCAATTCAGCCTTTATCCAGTCATCGAGAGCGGGTATCATGCCCACCCTTTTTCATACTCTGGGTCCCGTCTGAATTGGCGCTGAAGCACTTTTCGGACCAGACCTCGTGATTCGGCCCCACAACAGGTCACCCTATGTCGGCGGTACGCATCGGCCCTTACACATTGCGAAACGGCTTGATTCTCGCCCCGATGGCGGGTGTCACTGACCAGCCATTCCGACAACTCTGTCGCCAGCTCGGCGCAGGCCTGGTGGTCTCGGAAATGGTCACCAGCGACATGAGCCTCTGGAACAGCCGCAAGTCGCGGTTGCGCATGATTCACGAAGGCGATCCCGAGCCACGCTCGGTACAGATCGCTGGCGGGGACCCGCAGATGCTTGCGGACGCAGCACGCGCCAACGTCGAACTCGGCGCGCAGATCATCGACATCAACATGGGTTGCCCGGCAAAAAAGGTCTGCAACAAAGCCGCTGGCTCAGCGCTGTTGAAAGATGAACAGTTAGTGACTGAAATCCTGCACGCGGTGGTCGCGGCAGTCGAGGTACCGGTCACGCTGAAGATTCGCACCGGCTGGGACCGGGCGAACAAGAATGGTCTGACCGTCGCCAGAATTGCCGAACAAGCCGGCATTCAGGCGCTGGCGGTGCACGGGCGAACCCGTGCCGACCTCTACACCGGTGAAGCCGAGTACGACACCATCGCCGCCATCAAGCAGGCGGTGTCCATCCCGGTGTTTGCCAACGGCGACATCGATTCACCGGAAAAGGCCCGCTACGTCCTCGACGCAACCGGCGCCGACGGGCTGTTGATTGGCCGGGCCGCCCAGGGGCGCCCATGGATTTTTCGCGAGATAGAACACTACCTGCAGACCGGGGAAAAACTTCCAGGCCTGCCCGTCAGTGAAGTGGAACGCATTCTGCTAGAGCATCTGGCTGCGCTTCACACCTTCTATGGCGACGTGATGGGCGTGCGAATCGCCCGTAAACACGTCGGCTGGTACCTCGCAACGTTGCCGGGCGCCAAGGAGTTTCGCGCCCTTTTCAACCGTTTGGAAGATACAGAAGCACAGTGCGCCAACGTTCGGGAGTTCTTTTCCCAGCGCGATAAATCCCTCCCAGCAGGGAACGAAGAAGAGGTGGCCGCATGACGATGATGACTGAGACTTTAGTGAGTGGAACAACACCCGTGAGCGACAACGTCAATTTGAAACAACACCTCAATACGCCGAGCGAAGAGGGTCAGACCCTGCGCGGAAGCGTCGAGAAGGCGTTGCACAACTACTTCGCTCATCTGGAAGGTGCGGCCGTCACTGATGTCTACAACCTGGTGCTCTCGGAAGTCGAGGCGCCGTTGCTCGAGTGCGTGATGAACTACGTCAAGGGCAACCAGACCAAGGCCTCCGAGATGCTGGGGCTGAATCGCGGCACCCTGCGCAAGAAACTCAAGCAGTACGACCTGCTGTAAGCATCCGAAAAACAAGCGACCTCACCTCAATGCGGTCGTTTTTTTTGCAAAATTCTTTTGCTTTTGATGGAAGTTGAGATGACCGACCAGACGACCCGCCTGCCGATCCGCCGCGCCTTGATCAGCGTATCCGACAAGACCGGTATCCTTGAATTTGCGCGTGAACTCCAAGCCCTCGGTGTCGAGATCCTCTCCACCGGTGGTACGTTCAAGCTGCTCAAGGACAACGGCGTTGCAGCGGTAGAAGTCGCCGACTACACCGGCTTCGCTGAAATGATGGATGGCCGGGTCAAGACACTGCACCCGAAAATCCACGGCGGCATCCTGGGTCGTCGCGGCATCGACGACGCCATCATGAGCGAACATGGCATCAAGCCGATCGACCTGGTCGCCGTGAATCTCTATCCGTTCGAAGCCACCGTTTCCAAGCCGGGCTGCGACCTGCCGACCGCCATCGAGAACATCGATATCGGCGGCCCGACCATGGTTCGCTCCGCCGCTAAAAACCATAAAGACGTCGCCATCGTCGTCAACGCCAGCGATTACACGAACGTGCTGGAAAGCCTCAAGGCCGGCGGCCTGACTTACGCGCAGCGCTTCGACCTGATGCTCAAGGCTTTCGAGCACACTGCGGCCTACGACGGCATGATCGCCAACTACCTGGGCAGCGTTGACCAGTCCGCTGACACCCTGAGCACCGAAGGCCGCAGCGCATTCCCGCGCACCTTCAACAGCCAGTTCATCAAAGCGCAGGAAATGCGCTACGGCGAGAACCCGCACCAGAGCGCGGCGTTCTACGTTGAAGCCAAGCCTGCCGAAGTCGGTATTGCGACCGCCACCCAACTGCAAGGCAAAGAGCTTTCCTACAACAACGTCGCCGATACCGACGCGGCGCTTGAGTGCGTGAAGAGCTTCGTCAAGCCTGCCTGCGTGATCGTCAAGCACGCCAACCCGTGCGGCGTTGCAGTAAGCCTGGATACAGAAGGCGGCATTCGTCAGGCCTACGAGCTGGCCTATGCCACCGATAGCGAATCGGCGTTCGGCGGCATCATCGCCTTCAACCGTGAGCTGGATGCCGAGACGGCCAAGGCTATCGTCGAGCGCCAGTTCGTCGAAGTGATCATCGCCCCGAGCGTCAGCGCTGAAGCCCAGGCCATCATCGCCAGCAAGGCCAACGTGCGCTTGTTGACCAGCGGCCAGTGGGACGCAGAGCGCGCGCCGGCCTGGGATTACAAGCGAGTCAACGGCGGCTTGCTGGTGCAGAGCCGCGACATCGGCATGATCGGCGCAGACGACTTGAAAGTGGTCACCCAACGCGCGCCGACCGAGCAGGAAGTTCACGACCTGATCTTCGCCTGGAAGGTCGCCAAGTACGTCAAGTCCAACGCCATCGTTTACGCCAAGAACCGGCAGACCATCGGCGTCGGCGCAGGCCAGATGAGCCGGGTGAACTCTGCCCGCATCGCGGCGATCAAGGCCGAACACGCCGGTTTGCAGGTGCAGGGCGCTGTCATGGCCTCCGATGCGTTCTTCCCGTTCAGGGACGGCATCGACAACGCGGCCAAGGTTGGCATCACGGCAGTGATCCAGCCAGGCGGCTCGATGCGTGACGCCGAAGTGATTGCAGCAGCGGACGAAGCGGGTATCGCGATGGTATTCACCGGCATGCGCCATTTCCGTCACTGATACGGTTTACGCTGCTGGCTATTGTAGGACCGGCTTCAGCCGGGAAAGCGGAATGACTGACCCGACATATGTGTCGGATGTACTGCCTTCTTCCCGGCTAAAGCCGGTCCCACAGTCTGCGTTCGCCGTCCCACACTGTTTGCGTTCGGATTTTTACGCGTCGTCGATATAGAGGTTTTGGAAATGAATGTTTTGATCATTGGCAGCGGTGGCCGTGAACACGCTCTGGCCTGGAAAGTCGCGCAGGACGCTCGTGTCGAGAAAGTCTTCGTCGCTCCCGGCAATGCCGGCACCGCCACTGAAGCCAAGTGTGAAAACGTCGCCATCGACGTGCTGGCGCTGGAGCAACTGGCTGACTTCGCCGAGAAGAACGTCGCGCTGACCATCGTCGGCCCGGAAGTGCCGTTGGTCGCCGGTGTTGTCGACCTGTTCCGCGCCCGTGGCCTGAAGTGCTTCGGCCCGACCAAGGACGCCGCACAGCTGGAAGGCTCCAAGGCATTCACCAAGGACTTCCTCGCGCGCCACAACATTCCCTCTGCCGACTACCAGAACTTCACTGAAATCGAACCGGCGCTGGCGTACCTGCAAGAGAAAGGTGCACCGATCGTCATCAAGGCCGACGGCCTGGCGGCGGGCAAAGGCGTGATCGTCGCGATGACCCTCGCAGAAGCAGAAGACGCCGTGCGCGACATGCTGGCCGGCAATGCTTTCGGCGACGCCGGTTCGCGCGTGGTGATCGAGGAATTCCTCGACGGCGAAGAAGCCAGCTTCATCGTCATGGTCGACGGCAAGAACGTACTGCCCATGGCCACCAGTCAAGACCACAAACGCGTCGGCGATGGCGACAGCGGCCCGAACACCGGCGGCATGGGTGCGTATTCCCCGGCCCCGGTGGTCACCGCCGAGGTTCACCAGCGCGTGATGGATCAAGTCATATGGCCGACCGTCCGGGGCATGGCCGCCGAGGGGAACATTTACACCGGTTTCCTCTATGCTGGTCTTATTATCGACAAGGCTGGCAATCCGAAAGTCATCGAATTCAACTGCCGTTTTGGCGATCCGGAAACCCAGCCTGTCATGCTGCGCCTGCAGTCGAGCCTGGTGACCCTGGTTGAAGCCGCTCTGGCGCAAACGCTGGATACGGTGGATGCTCATTGGGACCCGCGTCCGAGTCTGGGAATCGTGCTGGCAGCCGGCGGCTATCCGGCCGACTACGCCAAGGGCGACGAGATTCACGGGCTGGACGCTGCGGCCGCGTTGCCGGGCAAAGTGTTCCACGCTGGCACTGCGCTGCAGGATGGCCGTATCGTGACCTCCGGCGGTCGCGTGCTGTGCGCGACAGCGCTGGGCGACAGCGTTGGCGATGCGCAGAAACAAGCGTACGAGCTGGCTGCAAAGATTGACTGGAAAGGTTGTTTCTACCGCACGGACATCGGCTATCGCGCCATTGCCCGGGAACGCGGCGAAGATCTGGCGTGAGCCTCGGCCCGATCGGCGATTCCTCGTTGAGTCGCTGATCGGGCATCCGGTGCCCCAGAGTTAAACAGGCTTCATTCACGAAGGGATTTCGCCGTGCGCTGGCTCAGGATTGCCACTCGTTTGACCGTCACATTGCTGACCCTGCTCTGTATAACTTCGGCGGCCGCCGAGGTCGGTGCAGGCTGGTCAACCCTTGTCGACGATCAGTCAAACCTTAACCTCAGCGACATTCGCTCCCCCCATTACGAATCCCAATTCAGCCCGGTCGAACTCGACAAGGTGCGCGCGACCAATCGCGACGCCGCGCTGTGGCTGCACTACCGCCTGCCCCCGGCCACCCATGAACAACTGGTGCGGATCTTCGCGCCCGACCTGGCGACGGTCGACATGTACGTGCTCGACGGCGACAGCCTGATCGATCATTCGCGCTCCGGTAACCGGGTGCCGCGCGAAGCCCAACCCCTGCCGTCACTGGACTTCCTGCTGCCGGTGCCCCACAGCGACAAGCCGCTCGACCTGTATTTGCGCCTCAAGTCCGAGCAGGAGCTGCGCCCTAACATCACGCTGCAGTCCGCCGTCACCAGCGCCGCCGACGAGCGCCGCCCCCTGCTGCTCGGCCTGTTCTTCGGCTCGCTGGCCATGCTGATCGTGCAGAACCTCACGCGCTTCGCCCAGTCCCGCTCGATCAGCAGCTTGTGGCTGGCAGCGTGCGAGGCGTTTCTGGGGCTGAGTGCGCTGTTGCTGCTCAACCTTCAGGCGCCGTGGCTGCCGCGCTGGCATCTGGCGCAGACGCCGAGCGCTCACCTCGCCCTGCTCCTCGCCGCCGCGACCGGGCTGATGTACACCTACTGTTTCTTCGTTCAGCGCGGCGTCGAGATGCTCAATCGGCTGCTGATGGGCGTGCTGCTGGTGGTGGGCTTTGGTGCGCTCCTGGTGCTGTTCGTTGACACCCTGCCGCTGAACATCATGACGTTCCTGCTGGTGGCATTGACCACGGTCAGCATCACCCTCGTGTCGATATACCACCTGCAGAAGGGCTACTCCCCTGCCCGGCCGTTCGTGATCGCCATGATCGCGTTCAATCTCGGCAACCTCGTGGTACTGCCGGCCATGCTCTGGCTGACGAGTATTCCCGCGCAGACGCTGATCATCGGGGTGTTGGCGGTGTTTTGCCTGTGCGGCCTGCTGATGAGCATCGCCCTCAGCGAGCGTCATCGCAGCATCACTGAAGACAACTTCAGCATCAGCCGCGAACTCGCCGCCAGCACAGCGGAGATCAACGCCAAGGCCGAGTTTCTGGCGAAGATCAGCCACGAGATCCGCACCCCCATGAACGGCGTTCTGGGGATGACCGAGCTGCTGCTGGGCACGCCGCTGTCGGTCAAGCAGCGCGATTACGTGCAGACCATCCACAGTGCCGGCAACGAACTGCTGACCCTGATCAACGAGATCCTCGATATCACCAAGCTGGAGTCCGGTCAGATCGAGCTGGACGACGTACAGTTCGATCTCAATGCGATGATCGAGGACTGCCTGAGCATCTTCCGCGCCAAGGCCGAACAGCAAAGTGTCGAGCTGATCAGCTTCATTCAGCCCCAGGTGCCGCGCGTCATCAGCGGTGACCCGACACGCCTGCGGCAGACGCTGCTCAGCTTGCTGGAGAACGCCTTAAAGAAGACCGACGAGGGCGAGATCCTGTTGGTCGTCGCCCTCGACTCCCGCGGCGGCAAGCCACGACTGCGCATCGCCGTTCAGGACAGCGGCACGCCGCTGACGCCCAACGAGCGCGACGCGCTGCTGCACGCCGAATTGCACAGCAAGAATTTCCTGGCGGCCAGCAAGGTGGGCGGTCACCTGGGGCTGGTCATCGCCCGGCAGCTCATTCTGTTGATGAGCGGCGAGTTCGGCATTCAGAGCGGCACCAATCAGGGCAGCACGCTGTGGCTGAGTCTGCCCCTTGATGCACAACGACTGGAGCAGCCCCCCGCCGATCTGGACAGCCCGCCAAAAGGCGCGCGGGTTCTGGTGGTCGACGACAACGATACCTGCCGCAAGGTGCTGGTCCAGCAGTGCAGCGCGTGGGGGCTCAACGTCAGCGCCGTGCCATCGGGCAAAGAGGCGCTGGCGCTGCTGCGCACCAAGGCTCACCTGCGCGACTATTTCGATATCGTCCTGCTCGACCAGAACATGCCCGGCATGACCGGCATGCAACTGGCCGCCAAGATCAAGGAAGACCCGAGCCTGAACCACGACATTCTGTTGATCATGCTCACCGGCATCAGCAACGCGCCGAGCAAGATCATCGCGCGCAATGCCGGGGTTAAACGCATCCTCGCCAAACCGGTCGCCGGGTACACGCTGAAGACCACGCTGGCGGACGAGCTCAATCAGCGCAACATAGGCAATGCGCCCTTTTCTGCAGTCCCCGGGGCGATCGGCGATATCGACGTGCCCAGCGACTTCCGCATTCTGGTTGCCGAAGACAACAGCATTTCCACCAAGGTCATTCGTGGCATGCTCGGCAAGCTCAACCTGCAGCCGGACACGGCCAGCAATGGCGAAGAGGCGCTGCTGGCGATGAAGACCCGGCGCTATGACCTGGTGCTGATGGACTGCGAAATGCCGATCCTCGACGGGTTCTCGGCGACGCAGCAGTTCCGCGCCTGGGAAACCGGAAACCAGCGCATTCGCACCCCTGTGGTGGCATTGACCGCGCACATTCTGGCGGAGCACAAGGATCGCGCCCGACAGTCCGGCATGGACGGGCACATGTCCAAGCCGGTAGAGATGTCGCAGTTACGCGATCTGGTCGAATACTGGGTGGAGCAACGTGCCCGGGATGACGCAACCCGCGCCACCCGCGGCGAAGACCGTTACGAGCAAAACTGACCGCCAGGTGGCCGTTACGGGCTGATAGACTTGGCGCCGTCCCAGTCTGCCGCCATGAGCTCAAACCATGCTTCACGTGCTGTTCAGCGTTTACCTGAAGATGCTGGTGCTTTATAGCCCGTTCTTCGTCCTGTCCTGTTTCATCTCCCTGAGTCGCGGTTATTCGCGCAAGGAACGCCGACGCCTGGCGTGGAAGATCGCCTTCGCGACGCTGGTGTCCAGCGTCTTGCTGTACTTGTTCGGGCGGGTGATTTTCGGGGTGTTCGGCATTACCGCCGACGCCTTCCGTATTGGTGCCGGCAGCGTGCTGTTCATCTCCGCGCTGGCCATGGCGCAGGGCAAATCCGGCGTGCAGACCGACAACGTCCAGCAGGACGTTGCGATTGTGCCGCTGACCATCCCCATCACCGTCGGCCCCGGCACCATCGGCGCACTGCTTGTAATGGGCATCAGCCAGCCGCACTGGGATGACAAACTCACGGCCATCGTCAGCATCGCGCTGGCCAGCTTGACCGTCGGCGTCATCCTTTATCTGTCCAACAGCATCGAGCGGATTCTCGGCGATCAAGGCCTGCAGATTGTCAGCCGCCTGATGGGGTTGTTTGTGTGCGCGCTCGCCGCCCAGATCATTTTCACGGGCATCAAGGGCTACCTGCTGACCTGATGGGCGCTCAGATCGCAAAGGTCTGAATCGCCCGTGCGCCATGGCCGTCCAGCTCCCTGGCAACGGCATCTCGGTGTCTGGCGTAGTCGGTGCGGTCAAAACGGTAGACCCCTCCGGTGATGCGCAATGTCAGCTCACTGCGTGATTCAGACCAGAAGTCGAAATCCCTCGTCTCGACGTTGCCGGTCATCTGGATGCCGCACAGCAGCACCATCACATTGCCCGCAGAGTCCGTCGCGCACGGAATGACCTGAAAGCCGGCGATGACGCTGTTGGCGTTGATGCTCTCAAAAAAATGCGTCGCATAACGATGGATGCGCATGGACTGAAGCGACGCCTTCGCCTGTCGCGCCAACCGAGCGGAGCCGCGTGATTCGATAACACTGAAGCTGATTTCCTCCAGTTCCGACGCGCTCCCGATCACCATTGGTTCATGAATGATCGGGCTCAGTTTCCTGAAACTTCGTTGCTCCAGTGCCGTGCCATACCGGTATGCCCAGTAGGTGAAATGTTCATCCCGACTGACCTTACCCGCCACTCGCTCGGCTCGCAGCAGGCAGTCGAACAGGTCCTCGCGGTCCTGCCTCTTGATACCGGCAGACAGTGAGACCAGACCATTGCCGACTACCGCGCCTGTCGCGCTCATGCGTCAGCTCCCGCCAACGCGCACACCAGGCTGGGGCGACGACCCTCCAGCGCCTGGCTGACGTTTTTGCGCAGGGGCGTGTAGACCAGGTCCATGAGTCGCAGGGAATAGAAGCGCAGATCGATATTGCCGACGATATCGTGGGGCTGCAGCGTCTCGAACACAAAGTCGTCTTTCAGCGCAGTTCGGTGCGTGAAGCTCACGAGCGCAACGGACAGCCCTGCGTTCAGGTTCAGAAAGCCGAACTGCAGCACCACCTTCTGGCCTTTTTGCACGTCGTTTGTATCCCTCGGCACTAACGGCCCGAGCGCCTGGCGGGCCAACAGGTCGACTGCTGGCTGATTGGGTCGGCTGGAAGCAGAACGCCAGAGGGCCGACTCACTGTCAGACAGCATGTCGTTGGGCATGAAAATCGGCCACTTGCTCTTCAACCATCCCCACACCGAGCCGGGCCCGAGTTCCAGCGCCGGGCAACTCAACGTCTCATGGGTGTTCAGCGCCCAGCCGAAACGGATGAAAGCAGCGAGCCATGTGTCGTTCCAGGCAGAGGTGGAGGTAAAGCGAGCGTGTTTCTTGGTCGCCGCAAGCTGCGTGTACAGCACGCAATCGGCGGCGTCACTTTTCTGTAAGTCAGTACAGGCACTGTGCGTGAACAGCAGGCACCCTGCGCTGACCTGCGTTTCGATCATTCCCTGATGCATGGGCACATCTCCTTGAGAAGGAGGCGACGGGCGCCTCCCCCTATCTGATTAGATCTGGAATTCCTCGATGGCGGCTGAGGCGCTCTTGTTCAAACGCTGCTGGATCTGTGTACGCAGTGCCGCATAGACGCGTGTGTTCAACACCAGATGGTTCTCACCCCGGAAAGCTTGCACTTCAGCACTGTTCCATTCCCAAAAGAGGACGTTGGTGACAGCCGAATCGGTGGAGAAATTCACCGCACCCATCGCCAGGTTGACAGTGCCGTCGCTGGATTCAGTACAAGCGCCGATGCGGAAATTCGCGCCACGGTGGGTCTTGGTCTGACGCTCGAAAATTCGCAGCGGTTTTTCCTGGGCTTTCAGCGCGGCGACGGCATCACCGGCGACCTTCAGCATGGCGACGGACGCAGGCCCGGGCAGTGCGGCGGCGGCGATAGCGGAAGAGATGATCTCCAGCCCTGCTTGCTCCATGCTGAATCGACGGTGCGTCGAGTAATAGCGGCTGTACCTCCAGTTGGTGGAAAACCAGCCCAGCGTCGTCAACACCTTGTTGTATTGCTGGTACCACTGCTCGCTCTGCTTCTCCGGGTTGAACGCTTTGTTGGCGACGAGCGTGGCGAACAGAAGGGAGTCAATGACGTCGTCTTTGTTCTGCCGGGAAACGCCTTCGGCGAAGGCCAGCAGGTTGCCCGCCGCAACGGCACCTTGGCTTGGGTCGTCCGGGAGATCCGGAACAGCGTTATCCATTGCGGAGAAGTGCTCGATCAACGAGTGGGTGCAGTTGGCCATCTGGCACTGGTCGATGAAAGCACTGCGTTCGGCGTCGGTCATGCTTGTTTCATGTTTCATTCGTTAATCCTTTAACTGGCAGGTAAGTCCGTCGTGGACACCTCCGAGATTAACGAACATTGCCCGCCGCGCCACCCAAGGGTTGGTAGCCGGGTTCGGTACATTCAGGCACCTATTCCTACAAAGCGACGGCACCGCTGCTGGCCATGGGGAGAGCTAAACATCAAGCAAAGCAAGCGGTTGGCGGGCGCTTAGCGCAGGGCAACGGCAGTGGACGACGCGCCCAGTCGTCCACCGGCTGGCGTTTCTACAGGCGGCTGGATAGGTTTCGCCATCGACCGGCTGATAGGTCTGCGTCAGCTATGAGACAAATCCCACAGCACGAACCGAACAGTCACTCACGCCGGCTTGGCACCATACCAGCGCGGCGTGTAGACCCACGGCTGGCCATTGGCGCGAGGGAATACGCAGGTCAGCGACGACCCCACCAGCACCATTGTGCGCATGTCGACTTGCTCCGGCGTCAGCTCGCCGAGGGTGATGACCCGTAACGTCTGGGCGGGCCGGCCGATGTCGCGTCCCAGGGTCACCGGGGTGTCAGGGCCTCGATGCTGGCGGACGATTTCCAGGGCGCGCCCCAACTGCCAGGGCCGGGAGCGCGAGATCGGGTTGTAGAACGCCAGCGCCAGATCGGCCTGGCAGGCAAGGTCCAGCCGCTTCTCGATGATCTCCCACGGCTTGAGGTTGTCCGACAGGGACATGACGCAGAAGTCGTGGCCCAACGGGGCACCCGCCAGCGCGGCGGTTGCCAGCGAAGCCGACACGCCCGGCAGGATGTGCAGATCCACCCGGTGCCAGTCGGGATTGTCCGACTCATGCAGCGCTTCCAGCACCGCCGCCGCCATGGCGAAGACGCCGGGATCACCCGAAGAAACCACTACCACCGAGCGCCCTTCAGCGGCCAGCTCGAATGCGTGCCGGGCGCGCAGCATTTCTTCGCGGTTGTCGGTGCAGTGCAGCACCTGGTCGGCGCGGAACGGCCCGGCCATGCGCACATAAGTTTCGTAGCCCAGCACATCGTTGGCGCGCGCCAGCTCGGCTTTAACGGCGGGAATCATGAAGTCGGTAGCGCCCGGGCCGAGGCCGATCACCGCCAGCCGCCCCCGTGCACAGCCAATCTGCTGAACCTCCAGCGGCTGCGGCGCGACAGCAATGGCAATGCCCGCCGCCGGGGTGAGCGGTGGCAACAGTTGTGGCAATACCTGCTGGGTCATTTCCGCAGGGGTACCGGCGGCGGTGAAACGCAACGGTACGCCCAGTGATTCGGCAGCCGCGTGCAGCGCCGGACTGGCCATCTCGGCCTTGCTGGCCAGTAAACAACCCAGCGCCTGCACGGCAATGCGCGAATCGTGGAGCGCGTTTTTTACCGCCTCGGCGGGATCGGCCAGATCACCGCTCAGCGCCACCAGCACATTGCGCGGATAGATCAGCAGCTCGTGATCGCTGGGCTCGCGCTCGGCGTAACCCACATGGATCGCCAGCTGCGCCTGATCATCCTCAGGCAACTGCGCCTGGGCCAACCAGGGCGCCGCGCCCTCGACACGCACGCTTTCGCCCGACAGCAAGTCGCTGACGAAGCGCTTGCCCAGCTCCAGGTCGCCGAGCGCGTAACCGGCTGGAGGGTTAAGCAGGCAGGTGCCGAAGCGCAACTCGCCACTGGTGGTGATAGCTGCTGCGGTGTTCAGCGCGGCGGCCACTTCCCGGGCCATGACGTTGACGCCACCCAGTCCGCCCAGCAGCGGCACTACTGCGCTGCCATCCTCGGCAACGGCGAGCACCGGCGGCTCGACGCCCTTCTCCAGCAACACCGGCGCCAACGTGCGAATGACGATGCCCGCTGCGCACAGCGCGATGATCGGCGTGTCTTGCTGATACAGCTGACGCAGTGTCGCGCCAAACTCCGAGTAGCTGCGGTCGGCCTCTTCGACGCGCCCGGCCAGCCCGTAAATCAGCGATTGGGGGTACAGCTGCTGGATACGTCGCGCCGTCGCCAGCGCGCCTTTGCCCAGGATGACAATCGCCGGAGCCTTGATGCTGGTCGTGACCATCAGCCTTGCCACCGTTCGCCGGGGACAATGATCAGCGAGAAATACGGCGACGACATCGGGTCAACCTCGGCCAGCGGCACGATCTTCTGATTGGCCATGGTCGCGCGCTCAACGTACAGCGCGCGCTCCGCCAAGCCGGTTTCCACCAGCACCTGACGCACTTTCGGCAGGTTGCGCCCCAGCTTCATGATCACCGCAGCGTCGGCATCCTGAAGCTTGCGTTTGAGTTCCTCGGCGGACAACACGCCAGACAGCACAGACAGGCTTTGATTGCGGTACACCAGCGGCGCACCCAGCACCGACGCGCCGCCGAGCATCGAGCAGACACCGGGAATCACTTCGGCTTCGTAGCGATCGGACAGACGATCGTGGAGGTACATGTAAGACCCGTAGAACATCGGGTCGCCTTCGCAGATCACCGCCACGTCGCGTCCGGCGTCCAGATGCGCCGCCACATCGGCGCTGCTGCGGTCGTAGAACTCGCTGATCACTTGCTCGTAAGACAGGTGAACGGGCAAAGCCTCGGTGGTCACCGGGTACACCAGCGGCATCAGCGTCTGAGCCTGCTGCAGATGGCCTTCGATGATGCCGAACGCGTTGCCTTTCTTGCCCTTGGCGACAAAGTACGCGACCACCGGCGACTCGCGCAGCAGGCGCAGCGCCTTGACGGTAATGAGTTCCGGATCACCCGGCCCCACGCCCAGGCCAATCAGACGACCGCGGGGTGCCATCATTCGATCTCCGTGGCGAGTGAGTTGACCGCCGCCGCCGCCATGGCACTGCCGCCGCGACGGCCCTGCATGATCACGTAAGGCACGCCGCGACTGTCGGCAGCCAGCATGTCCTTGGATTCAGCGGCGCCGACGAAGCCCACCGGGAAACCCAGGATCAACGCGGGTTTCGGCGCGCCGGCGTCGAGCATTTCCAGCAGATAGAACAGCGCGGTCGGCGCGTTGCCGATCACCACAACCGCGCCTTCCAGATGCGGGCGCCACAGCTCCAGCGCAGCGGCCGAGCGAGTGTTGCCCAGCTCCCGCGCCATCTCGGGCACGCGTTCGTTCTTCAGGGTGCAGATCACTGGGTTGTTGGCGGGCAGGCGAGTGCGCGTGACGCCTTCGGCGACCATGTGTGCGTCACACAGAATCGGCGCACCGGCGGCCAGCGCGCGGCGACCTGCCGTGCCCGCGCCCGGCGAGAAGCGCAGGCCTTCGACCGCATCGACCATGCCGCAGGCATGAATCACCCGTACGGCGAGTTTTTCCAGGTCGGCCGGGATGGAATCGAGCCGGGCTTCGGCACGAATGATCGCGAAGGAGTTACGGTAGATCTCCTGGCCGTCGCGGATGTAATCAATCATCGGTGTTGCTCCGTGAGTCGGCGGTCAACAACGCGCCGACTGCTTCAATAGTGAGGTCACGTGCATGCAGATCGCCGAACCCGGCCTTTTCTGCATGACGAAAATAAAGGTCGTAACGACCGGGCGACGCTGCCAGCAGGGTCACCGGTGCCACATGGGCAGCAGCACACGAACGCGCGCAGCCGGATAGGTGCACCGCGCGGCTGATGGCGTTTTCTTGCAGCAATGCGGCCAGACGCAGCCCGTCGGCCTTGGTGTCAGCCAGCCCTTTAGCGCAGGCAGCGGAGCCGGTGCAGGCGACGATTTTCGACAGTGCTTGAGCGGCATCGACGAGCAGGCCCGCCCGACCCAAGCCATCCACTGCGAGCGCTGACTTTTCCGCCGGGACATTGCGCAGCGTCAGGCTTTGCCACGGCGTCATGCACAACTGGCCGTCGCCAAACGCAGTCGCCAATCGGGCGGCTTCACGCAACATGGACGGCCGCAGACGCCCCAACGGCACGCCTGCGCCCACGGCCACCACGCCGGCTGTTGCCTGGGCGTACGTGCCGATGTGCGCAAAAGAGCGGATCGGTTCGCGCCGCCAGCTGGTTACTTTTTGATCAACCACGAATGGCTGCGGCAAACGCGCGGCGACGTGTTCGAGGAATCGGTGCACGGGCGTTTCTTTCAGCAGATCGCGCATGCGCGCCTGATCGGGCCGAGCGAGATCCAGAAAGGTTTCCAGCACCGCGACCACCCATGCGTGCGCTGCTTCCGGCGCCACTGCAGCCACCGGTGAGTCGGTCGCCGGACAGCCCGCCAGCCCGAAACCCAGCAGCGTCCGGCCATCGACCTGCAACGCTGACAGCCAGACGTCATGGGGATGCTCGAGCATCGCCAACCCCTCGCCGCCGTCCAGCGACAAGGCAAATTTGGGCGACAGCTCATGGAAACGCGGGTGGTGCTCAAGGGTATGCAGGATCTGCCCGGCCAGCGGACGCACGTCCAGCAGTTGCTGCGGATCGATGCCTGCGGTCGGGCTGAGCATCAGATTGCGTACGTCGTCACTGGCCGGATTGCTTGGCCCCAGACCGGCATCGAGCAGGCAGGCGATCAGCCCGTCATGGTTGGCGCCTATACCGCGAATCTGCAGATTGCCGCGATTGGTCGCCTCGATCACACCGCCGGCGAACCCCTCGGCAGCATCCGCCACGGCCAGCGCCTGATCCGCTGAAAGCACCCCGCCCGGCAGCTTGATCCGGCAGATGCCGCCATCCAGCGCCGGGACGATACGCAGCAACCCCGGGCAAGCCGAGGGGCGAATGGGCGTAGCGGAGGGGCGAGCGGACAACGGCTCGGTCAATGGATCACCTGGTGCGAATGGGCGGACGCAAAGAGAAACGAAAAGTTACAGGGGCCGTATTATGCCTGCTTTGGCCGCTGCCATGAAAAGACGCTCTGTCGGATTCACAAAGCCATACGAACCGGCCCCGTCGGCGCGGTATCATGCCGGCCACTTTCACAGGCCGAGCAGGCGGGCCTGTTGCACGCAATCGGGTTGAGGGCAATTCATGTCACCGTGGCTGACAGTCGTGGGAATCGGTGAGGACGGCTATAAAGGTCTGGGCCGAAACGCTCGGCACGCGCTGCTGCAGGCGCGGCAGGTGTTCGGCGGCCCGCGGCAGCTGGCCTTGCTGCCGCCGTGCATTCAGGCCGAGCAGCGCCAGTGGCCGAGCCCGTTTTCCCTGAGCCCGGTGCTGGAGCAGCGTGGCTACCCGATCTGCGTGCTGGCCAGCGGCGACCCCATGTTGTTCGGCGTCGGCGCGAGCCTGTCGAAACAGGTCTCCATCGATGAGATGCGGGTGATTCCCGCGCCGTCTTCTTATTCGCTGGCGGCGGCCCGTCTGGGTTGGGCGTTGCAGGACGTGGTGACGCTGTCGGTCGTCGCCCGCCCGGTCGCGGCCTTGAATGCTCACCTGCAACACGGCCTGCGCCTGCTGGTGCTGAGCAACGACGGCTCCAGCCCGGCGGCCATCGCGGCGCAGCTTCGCGAACGCGGGTTTGGCCCGAGCCCCATGATCGTGCTCGAACACTTAGGCGGCAGCGCCGAGCGACAGATCGAAGGCACCGCCGGTGAGTGGAACGCCACGGACATCGCGGCGCTGAACCTGGTCGCCATCGAATGCCGCGCCCAGCCTGATGCATTGCGTCTTTCGCCACTGGGCGGTCTGCCGGACGAGGCATTTCGGCATGACGGTCAGCTCACCAAGCGCGACGTGCGGGCCATCACCCTGGCAAGGCTCGCCCCTGTTCCCGGTGAACTGCTGTGGGACGTGGGCGCAGGCTGCGGCTCCATCGGCATCGAGTGGATGCGCGCGCACCCGACCTGCCGCGCCATCGCCGTCGAGGCGGATGAGGGACGGCAACCACTGATCGAATTCAACCGCGATGCGCTGGGTGTGCCAGGCCTGCAACTGATTCGCGGACGTGCGCCCGATGCGCTGGAAGGCCTTGAACAACCGGACGCGATCTTCATCGGCGGCGGCGTAACGCGCGAGGGTGTGCTGCCTGCATGCTGGCAGAGCCTGCGTTCGGGCGGTCGACTGGTCGCCAATGCCGTCACGCTGCAAAGCGAAGCGATGCTGGTTAACTGGCGCGAGCAATACGGCGGCGAACTGACCCGCATTCACCTGGCCCACGCCAAACCACTGGGCGAGTTCGACACCTGGCGTCAGGCGCTGCCGATCACCTTGCTCGAAGCGATCAAACCCTGATGCGCGAAGAAACCGCCGAACAGCCTGCGCCATTACGCAGCGGCTTGACCACTGGCAGCTGCGCCACGGCGACGTCCCTCGCCGCCGCGCGCCTGTTGCTGGCCGGCGAGACCAACGATGCCATCGAAATCACGCTGCCCAAAGGCAAGTGCGTGCAGATGCGCCTGGAATTCTGCCGTCTGATTGCGGGCGGCGCCGAGGCCGGCACGCTCAAGGATGCCGGTGACGATCCGGACGTTACCCACGGCGCGCTGGTGTCTGCCCAAGTCAGGCTGGTCCCTGAGCCCGGCGTGCGATTTGTCGCGGGCGAAGGCGTGGGTACCGTCACCCGCCCAGGTTTGGTGCTGGGTGTCGGCGAGCCGGCGATCAATCCGGTGCCGCGCAGGATGATGGCCGAACACCTGACGCATCTGGCCCAAGAGGTGAGCTATGGCGGCGGGTTTGAAGTGACGGTCTGCGTCGAAAACGGCAGCGCGCTGGCTTTGAAAACCATGAACCCGCGGTTGGGGATTCTCGGCGGCCTGTCGATTCTGGGCACCAGCGGGATCGTTCGTCCCTTCTCCTGCGCGGCGTACATCGCGTCGATCCACCAGGGCATCGACGTCGCGCGCACCAACGGTTACCAGCACATCGCTGCCTGCACCGGCAACGCCAGCGAAGACACGATGCGTCGCGTGTATCAGATCCCAGACATCGCACTGATCGAGATGGGGGATTTTGTCGGCGCTGTGCTCAAGCACCTGCGCAAAACCCCGGTAGAGCGGCTCAGTGTCTGCGGCGGTTTCGGCAAGATCAGCAAGCTGGCGGCGGGCCATATGGACCTGCACAGTCGCCACTCCAGTATCGATCTGGTTCAGCTCGCGCGCTGGGCTGCCGATGTGGGCGCGGACGCCGAGCTGCAACAGAACATTCGCCAGGCCAACACCAGTCAGCAAGCGCTGGCCATGGCCTCCGCCGTCGGCATCGCGCTGGGTGATGCGGTCTGTCAGCACGCGCTGGATTTCGCCCGCAGCGTGGTGCCGGCGCAGGTTGAGGTCGAGGTCTTCGCCATCGACCGGCAGGGCGGGATCGTCGGCCACGCGGGAGGTTTTGATTGAACTCACACACCCTGAAATGCGTACTGTTGCTCGGCGGCGTCACCGACGCACTGGCGATCGCCCGTACGCTGGGGCCTCAGCACGTTTACAGCCTGGCGGGCGTGGGTCGCGTGCCCACCGACCTGCGCTGCGAAGTCCGTGTGGGCGGGTTCGGCGGCGCTGAAGGGCTGGCAAACTTCGTACAGCAAACAGGCATCGATCTAATCCTGGACGCGACGCACCCTTACGCTGCGCAGATGAGCCAGAACGCTGTCACGGCGGCAAAGCTGACCGGTGTTCCCTGCTGGGCATTGCGTCGACCCGCGTGGCAGGCGGGGCCGGACGATGACTGGCGCGAAGTTGCGGACTGGGCAGAATTGATCGCCGCCCTCACCCCCTTTCAACGCCCCCTGTTCACCTTGGGCCGCGAACCTTTGCAGCACCTGCACGAGATTCCCGCCCATCAGTTCTGGACGCTGCGGGCCCTGGACATCTACCCCGGCAACGAACGCTGTGAAGTGATCGGCGCGCGCGGCCCTTTCCGGCTGGAGGATGAGCGCGAGTTGTTCGAGACTCGCAACATCGACGTCCTTATCAGCAAGAACAGCGGCAGCACGGCCACCGAGCCGAAGCTGGAGGTGGCGCGGGAGCGCGGGGTGCCGGTGCTGGTGTTGAAACGGCCGATGCTGCCGGAGGTGGATCGGGCCTTTTGGAGTGTGGGCGAGGTGTTGGCTGCGTTGCAGAATGCTGAAGATGCCAGCTAGCTGTGTGGCATCCGTCTGGCCCCCTGCTGAACCCTTCCTGAACCAAACCCGCCCCGCGACATAACGTCGCGGGCGGGCTTTTTACATCTGGCGGCTGATCAGGCTAAATGGCCGGCATGAGAAAACAACAAGATCAAATCATCACGCAGAAGCGGCGCCGGGCGTTCGCCTGGGTGGCCTGTTTCGCACTGTTGTTCGGCGTGCTGGCGATGCCGATGACGCCGACCATGCCGCGCCCCGAGGGTGAGCGGCTGGTCTGGGGAAGCGTCTGCACAGACGCCGCATCACGCCTGGCCATGACGCCCGTTGAAGTCATCGATAAACAATCGTCCTATCACCCCGACATCGCGTTCGTGCAGCACTGCGCCTGCTGCACAAACGCCACGCCACTGGTTGCAGTGCCGACCCTCATCGGTTTTGGATTGTTCGCCCTGGTCGAACCGGTACGTTTCCCTGTTGCGGTATTGGTGCTGCGTGCGCCGCTCCGTCAGCACTGGCCTGAGCGCAATCCGCACGCATCGCCCCGGGTCTGATGAGTCGACCTTGCCTTGGCGCACCTGAATGAACCGGAGACCTGCGTTGATGCTGAACAAAATCCTCCTGCTGATCGCCCTTGCGCTGCCAGCGGCTTTCGTTGAAGCCCAGGATTACACCAAGGGCCAATTGGTCGTCGCGCAGCCATGGTCCATGGCGTTGCCGCCCAACGCGCCCACCGTCGCTGCCTATTTTGTGATCACCAACGGAGGCGCGGAGAACGATAAGCTGAAAGCGGTCGACAGCCCCATCGCCGGTGCCGCTCAGCTGCATGAGCACGTCAGCCAGGACGGCCTGATGAAAATGCAGCACGTCGAGACGGTGGATATCCCCGGCGGCGGCACCGCGACATTCGCCCCCATGGCCTATCACGTCATGCTGCTGGATCTGAAAGACCGCGCCCGACTGATCGACGGGCAGAGCTTCCCCCTCACACTGCACTTTGAGAAAGCGGGCGACCTGACCGTTGACGTCATGGTATTGAAACAGCCACCCGATGCTGCCGCCCCGGCCCACGCCCACTGACCCGCCGAATCCCGACGCCGCCCCCTTGAACCGTCCGCCCGCGAACCGCGCCCGATCAGCCCACGCCCCTCGTCACTCGCAGGGTGCGTGGCTGAGCCTGTTCGCCATGCTGATGATCTTCATCGGCCCGCTGATCTCGCAGTCGATGCCCATGGAGCATCACAGCAGTATGGCAATACCTGCGCCGACTTCGATGTCGATGTCGATGCATGGCGAAATGGACATGTCGGCCTCGATGGACATGGCCATGGAGATGGGCGCGGGCGAACACAGCGGCCACGCCAAGGCCGAACTGGACGCCGGCGTCGATCACGTCATCTGGGCCAAATGCGGCTATTGCACACTGCTGTTCAGTTGCCCGGCGCTCACCAAAACCGTCGCCGTCCTGGCCCCCGTCCCGCCCAGACCCGCTGACTTCTACAACGAGGCCACGCAACTCGGCCACGCCCAGCGCAACGTCTTCCCCAACGCCCGCAGTCGCGCGCCGCCCCTCTCGTCAGTCGCCTGAACGCCACAAATTGACTCGCACCCGCTGACGGCTTCTCTGGCTGCCAGCGGGTTGCGCCGTGTTTTCCCTGACGGGAGCGTTGCACCATGTCCAAACCTAATGTGTCTTTCTACAACCTGGCGTGGCGATGGCATTTCTATGCCGGCCTGTTCGTCGCGCCGTTCATGATTCTGCTGGCGGTCACCGGGATCATTTACCTGTTCAAACCTCAGCTCGACGCGCTGATGTACAGCGACCTGCTGACGGTTAAACCCGCGCACCACTCACTCAGTGCCGATGACCTGCAAAAGCGTGTGCTGACGGCCTTTCCACAGGCTCAGGTGAGCAAATACCTGCCGCCGCTGAATGCCGAGGGCAGCGCGCAGTTCGTGGTCAAAAACGCCGGCCGCGACATGAACGTGTTCATCGATCCCTACAGCGGCACGGTGCTTGGCACCCAGGACGCAAAGCAAAACCTGCAAGCCATCGCGCGCGAACTGCACGGCGAACTGATGATCGGCACCGTCGGCGATCGGCTGGTGGAACTGGCCGCCGGCTGGGGCATCGTGCTGGTGGTTTCGGGCGTGTACCTGTGGTGGCCACGCGGTCGATCACCCGCCGGCGTGCTCTGGCCTCGTCTCTCCGCCCGAGGCCGCATTCTCTGGCGCGACCTGCACGCGGTGACCGGATTCTGGGGGTCGGTGGCGCTGCTGTTCATGTTGCTGAGCGGCATGACCTGGACCGGCATGTGGGGGAAGGTGTATGCCGATGTCTGGAACACGTTTCCGGCGGCGATGTGGAATGACGTGCCCAAGTCGGACAAGCAGGCGGGCGCCTTGAACAGCGCCAGTGTGCAGACCGTGCCGTGGGCCATGGAAAACACGCCGATGCCGGTGTCGTCCGGGGATCACGCCGAGCACATGAATCACGCGCACATGTCCAGCGCTCCCGCAGCGCCGGGCATCTCCCTGCAGCAGGTAGTGGACATCGCCAAGGCGCGCACTATCGAACCGGGCTACAGCATCACCCAACCGAAAACCGCCGATGGCGTGTTCACCGTCTCCGTGTTCGCCGACGACCCGCGCAATGACGCCACGCTGCATGTCGATCAGTACAGCGGCAAGGTGCTGGCGGACGTGCGTTACAGCGATTACAGCACCGTGTCCAAGGCCACTGAACTGGGCGTGATGCTGCACGAAGGCAAGATGTACGGCTGGGTAAACCAGCTGCTGATTCTGTTCATCTGCCTGATGGTGCTGCTGAGTTCGGTGAGCGGAATCGTGATCTGGTGGAAGCGTCGCCCGCAGAACGGTTTCGGCGTTCCGCCGTTGCGTCATGACCTGCCGCGCTGGAAAACTGCGACCGTGGTGATGGTCGCGCTGGGCGTGGCGTTTCCGCTGGTAGGGGTTTCGATGATGGCGGTATGGATGCTCGATCGAATAGTGCGTTCGCGCTTTGCCAAAACGGCGACAACAGCTTAGATTGCGTCTCGCGGAGCCTGGAACCTCTTTTGGGTGGTTTAGTGATGAATTCCTCCTCATTTCGGGTTTCAGGCTTCGCACCTGTTTTTTTGCTCGTCGAATGCCCCACCTCCTCCGCGAAAACTCCTACCCGTCTGGTCGCTTTTCCTTTACCTCCAGACCTGGTTCCGCCTACAGACGTACGCCTCACGCCCTGACTCCATGAAACGAGTCGCCGAACCCGTCGGTTCTGCGAGTCATCCCTCATGCATACGAACAGGCGCCATGAATTCCACGAACGTTACCGCTCCATCCATGCTCGACGTCGACAGCTCTGCCTTGACGATTTACACACTCCCCGATTTCACCCAGGCCCTTGAACAGACGCTCACTGACTGCCTTCGCCTGAGCCATCGCGGGCTGGCGTTCGATTACGCCCGTGCCCGGCTGGTCTGCCAGGAGCGAAGCATCGAACCCGGCGCAACCGAAGTCACCAGCAGCTACCCGCTGATTGCCAGCCTGACAGCCCATTTCACCGGGCTTTTTCAGTGGCAGAACGTCGAGTCTGCCGGGCTCTACGCCACCGAGTTTCCTTTGTCTGACACGCCCTCCATCGGCGGGCTGGACCGCGACGCACTGATCGCTCTGTATGCAGCCGTCGCGCAGGCCCTGCCCGACCGCTACAAACAGACACTCTCGGATCATTGGGCAGAGGTTCAGCCCTCCGGCAAAACGCGGCGTGAGGACTTCCTCGCCGACCGGGTCAAATTGCTCAGGCTGGAGGGCCAGATGCGGGTCGCAAAAGGTGAATTTCGGCCGCATCTGTACAGCATGCTCGATGCCACGCTGGATTACGGCATGGACACCTCGGCAGACCCGCTGCAGAAACACGACGTGTTCAACCTGTGGCTGGGAACACACTCCACCGCACTGTTTCCCCTGACCGGGGCGTTTGTGATCACCGAGCAACGCAGCGATCAGGTTCCGGCTACCGACGACGAGTCAGTCGGAGAGGTCGTCCTTTACACCCCTGCCAGCAGTCTGGAACGATTCGATTCAGTGAATCAGCTCACCGCCACCCTCACCCGCCGCCTTGCCGACGAGACGCAACGCCGCCAGTTACTGGGCCATCTCAGGCTCAACGATGTCATCACAATGGCGCTGCCCAACGCTGACGTTGAGCAGCCCCCTGTACGCTGGGGCCTGCAGAAGCTGGGCAATAATTTCATGAGCCTGCTGCTGACGTCGCAGATCATCAAACAGAAGGCTGACTTCGACCACGCAGTGAACATCGCTCAATCCCTGAACCTCAATCAGCCGTCGTTTCAGCGCCTCATTCTCGAGTTGATGGCCTCGGATCAGCTGTTCGACAACCACCGCATCGAGCGGCAGCTGGATTGCGATGTGGTCCGCGAGCAGATGCCTGACTGGTGGGACAAAATGAGTGAAGAACAGCGGGCCGAATGGACCCGCGATGCCACGGCTTACGCGCAGTCTATCCGGGCCATCCGCCGCATCAGTCTGGAGCACTTCAACACGCCGCAAGCTGACGGCGCCCACGTCCTGACGGCCTACGTCGATGCCACGGTCACCGCCGCACTGGCAGAGAAAAACATTCAACTGGCGCCTCGACAGATTCAGGTCATTGCGACGTTCCCGCATCTCAACGCGTCCCTGTTTTACCCTCTTACCCCGACAGAAACGACAACCCGGTCGCAGACCCACTCGTTGCACGCAGTGGCCCACAAAGACGCCCTACGGACGACCATCCAGTACGCCAGCGATATACGGGCTGCAGACGAACACGGTGCAGCGATACCGGGGCTTTCCGGCGTTTTCGTGAAAGAGCTGCTGGCGCGAATCCAGATTCCAAAGCGGCTGGACGACTACCTTGCCGAGCACCTTGATCACTCCGAGTACGCTGCCCAGCTGAAGCACCACCACCGCGAGTTGCTGCTGGCGAGACTGGGCATGGCGTATGCGGAGAGTCAGCTCAACGGATTTCCCGAAAACCGTCTGCGCTGGATCAAAGCGGTACTGGACGGCCCGGATTCGCAGCAGCGTACAGAGGTGGACGAGTTCAGTATCGAGGTACGAATGCTGCACATCAGCGGGGTCATGATCCCGGACGTCATGTTGATTGCCCCGGTCGGCAAATTCAGCAAGGGGCCTCTTGTCCTTTGCACGCTCAACGCCCCGGATAACGTAGTGTTCCGCGCATTCGACAGCATGTTCCACCTCACGCAGGCGTTTCTGGAACGCGACACGTACAAATCCTACATGGCGAGGCTGCTGCCGCTGGCCGATAGGGGGCAGGCTCGACTGATGCTTGATTACGAGGAGTCGCTCAAGCACTGGCGTCTCCCGGATGTACTGGCGTCGCTGCCGAACCCGGTTCCCATCCCGTCCCACTTTACGCATCCAGTGGTGTTTGTGACGCAGACCGGCGATCTGTTCGACGACTATTTCGGGGTCAGGATCCGCCAGTTGAAAGAGGAGGCGAAATCGCTGCTGATCCAGCCCGACACCGGCGAGTCCCGATGGCAAACCTTCGACATGGTCGTGAGCGTGGCGCTGCTGCTGTTGCCCCCGCCGGTCATGATCCCCCTCGCGCTTGGAATGGGCCTGGCCAACGCCTGGAGCGGCTTTCAGAAAGTCGATGAAAACGACTGGGACGGTGCTGCACAGGAGTTTATGGACGCGGCCGGTTATCTGCTGACTGCCGGTGTCTCGCGAGCAGGTGGCGCAGCCTTCAAGGGCCGTCAACTGGCGGCGATAAAACGCCCGCACCTGGTTCGCCGCATCGGACGGCATGGACAGGTGCAGATCGGCTATCTGCTGTCACCCGCTGGAGCGCCCTACTTTACCGAGTCGGGCATGATCACGCGGCTTGACCCGAAGAAATTTACCGAGATCACCCTCGACTCTGAAAAGGCCTACGTGGCTCGACGGTTCAACCTGTTCGGGCGGTGCCGCCTGTACCGCACCTATTACCGAGACCCCGCGCTGCTGATCCATGAGGACGAATACGTTGTGCGGACAAGGACCGGGGGCTGGCGCAAGGTCTCGCAGCCAGTGGTGCGCCTGGCACCGAGCGCGAGTCGACAGGCCCGGCATGACCTGAGCCTGCTGCTCACCGGATGGCCGTTCCCGTCCGAGGGTATTAGCATCGCTGAACCGTCCCTTGATGAACCCCGGTTCCTGGCCCTGGCCGAACGCGCGAGAGCGGAGCTGTACCCCGAGCTGCTCGACTACATCGAAGGCGGTTCCGCAGAGATCAATCAACTCCTGAGAAGCGGAGCGCGGACGCCCCGGACCCAAGCGTTTCTCAACCAGTTCTACCGCTTGCGGTCATGGAAAGGCGATGCGTTCCGTGCAGCGCGCGTTACGAACGAGGGTCTGCAGCAACTGCGACGTGAGCTCGGCGCGGTGTTTGTGGACTCGGGGGTGCAATCGGCGTCGATCAGCCGAGGGAATGCCGTGCGCTGGAGCCTGGACAGGTTCGTGACGGACCAGGCATCAAGTAATACGCACCCGGTGTTTCTGATCTTTGCGCCGTCGGTACCGAAGAAGAACATGTTCTCGGATTTTCTTGCCGACCACGTCGCTATCCCGCCCGGCACCCGCGTTCAGCTCAGAGCGTTTCAAGAGGTGAACGGACAGGCGTTCGCCTATTTCACCGCGCCGGACAACATCGTCTACGAAACCTTTGATCTGTTTACGGGGGAGCGTGAGCTTTTCGTGAGGTAGCAGCCCTTGCCGAGTGCGCCAGGCCAGTCAAACGAGGGGCGCCGGACGGTATCGCACCAGTTGAGCGCGCTTGACGCACCACCCGCCCCGCACCGATCCACATTGGTGCGCGGCGCCGGGTTCACGCGAAGTTTTGATTCCATTTTGCGACGAGCGCAGCCTTGGCCCAGCGTTTGCTAAAGCCTAAGCAGACGCAACTGTGCACCGCCAACAGCCGTCATCTAAAAAAATCAGAGAATGGAGCTAGCCAATGAAGCGTCGTAGTTTGCTGAAAGCGTTCACTTTGTCTGCATCGATCGCAGCGATGGGTTTGACCTGGACCGCTCAGGCGGCCGAGACCATCAAGGTCGGCATTCTGCATTCTTTGTCCGGCACCATGGCCATCTCCGAGACCTCGCTCAAGGACATGGCGCTGATGACCATTGATGAAATCAACGCCAAGGGCGGCGTCAACGGCAAGATGCTTGAGCCTGTGGTGGTCGACCCCGCGTCGAATTGGCCGTTGTTTGCCGAGAAGGGCCGCCAGTTGCTGACCCAGGACAAGGTCGCCGTGGTGTTTGGCTGCTGGACCTCGGTGTCGCGCAAGTCGGTGTTGCCGGTCTTCGAAGAGCTGAACGGCTTGCTGTTTTACCCGGTGCAGTACGAAGGCGAAGAGATGTCGCCGAACGTGTTCTACACCGGGGCCGCGCCCAACCAGCAAGCGATTCCTGCGGTTGAATACCTGATGAGCGAAGACGGTGGCGCGGCCAAGCGCTTCTTCCTGCTGGGCACCGACTACGTTTACCCGCGCACCACCAACAAGATTCTGCGCTCGTTCCTGCACTCCAAAGGTGTCGCGGACAAGGACATCGAAGAGGTCTACACCCCGTTCGGTCACAGCGATTACCAGACCATCGTGTCGAACATCAAAAAGTTCGCGGCGGGCGGCAAGACGGCGGTGATCTCAACGGTCAACGGTGACTCCAACGTGCCGTTCTACAAAGAGCTGGGCAATCAGGGGCTGAAGGCCACCGACGTACCGGTTGTAGCCTTCTCGGTCGGCGAAGAAGAACTGCGCGGCGTCGACACCAAGCCGCTGGTGGGCAACCTGGCGGCGTGGAACTACTTCGAATCGGTCAAGAACCCCGTCAACACCAAGTTCGTCGCCGACTGGAAGGCCTACGCCAAGGCGCACAACCTGCCGAACGCCGACAAGGCCGTGACCAACGACCCGATGGAAGCCACGTACGTGGGTATCCACATGTGGGCGCAAGCGGTCGAGAAAGCCAAATCCACCGACGTGGATAAAGTCCGCGAAGCCATGGCTGGCCAGACCTTCGCCGCGCCGTCGGGCTTCACCCTGACGATGGACAAGACCAACCACCACTTGCACAAACCGGTGATGATCGGCGAGATCAAGGCTGACGGTCAGTTCAACGTGGTGTGGCAGACCAAAGAGCCGATTCGCGCCCAGCCTTGGAGTCCGTTCATTCCGGGCAACGACAAAAAGCCTGACTACGCAGTGAAGAGCAACTAAGGAAAACAGGGTAAACGGCCGGTTGAAATGTTCCGGCTGAACCTTTCCCTGTGGGAGCGAGCTTGCTCGCGAATGCGATCTCACCGAGATCGCAGATGTCGTCTGACATCACGTGATCGCGAGCAAGCTCACGCCTACAGGTTCCCTGCATGACATTGCGTCATGCGGGTGCTCCCAGGACTCGATATGCCCAGATACTTCCACCACCTCATTCTCGCGCTGTGCCTGTGGCTGCCCTTCGCCGCCCACGCCAGCGATGCCGGCGACTTTGTCGCGGCCCAATCCTCCGAGCGCGCCCAACTGCTGGAAACCTGGGCCGCCAGGCCTGACCCGGCGCGCGTCGAGTTGCTGGTTGCCCTGCAGGACGGCCGCGTCGCCGCCGACAGCAGCAACCGGGCGTTCATCCAGAACGGCGACAGCTTCATCGCCGTCGACCCTGCCGCTCCCGCGCTGGCCGATGCGCCAAACCCCGACACGCCACAGGCCATTAGCCTGAATAACCGCCTTCGCGGCCTGATCAACACCGCGCTGGCCAGCCATCAATTGCTCGCTGCCGATCCCAAGGTTCGCCTGGCCGCCGCGCAAATCCTGCAGAAAAGCGCCCGTCCGGCGCAATTGCCGTTGCTGGTGCAACAAGTGGCGAGCGAACAGGACGACAGCGTCCATTCGGCCCTTAATCTGGCGCTGGCCAACCTGCAGCTGGTGGACGTGAGCCCTACCGTGCGGCTCGCCGCGGTGCGCCTGCTCGGTGAGACCGGTGACCCGCTGGCCCGCACCCGGCTGGAAACCCTGCTCGAACCCAACGTTGAAACCGACCCCACCGTGCGTCTGGCGGCGGAGACAAGCCTGGCTCAGGTCAAACGCAAATTGATGATCGGCGAGATCCTCGGGCAAGCCTTCGCCGGCCTGTCGCTGGGGTCGATTCTGCTGCTGGCGGCGCTGGGGCTGGCGATCACCTTCGGCCTGCTCGGCGTGATCAACATGGCCCACGGCGAGATGCTGATGCTCGGCGCCTACGCCACCTACGTCGTGCAGATGATGTTTCAGCGCTACGCCCCCGGCGCCCTTGAGTTTTATCCGCTGGTGGCGCTGCCGATCGCGTTTTTCGTCACCGCGTGCATCGGCATGGCCCTGGAACGTACGGTCATCCGCCACTTGTACGGTCGCCCGCTGGAAACACTGCTGGCGACGTGGGGCATCAGCCTGATGCTGATCCAACTGATTCGCGTGGTGTTCGGCGCGCAGAACGTCGAAGTGGCGAACCCGGAATGGCTGTCGGGCGGCATTCAGGTGCTGCCCAATCTCGTGCTGCCCTGGAACCGCATCGTCATCATCGCCTTCGCGCTGTTTGTCGTCGTGCTGACCTGGCTGCTGCTGAACAAAACCCGCCTGGGCCTGAACGTGCGTGCCGTCACCCAGAACCGCAACATGGCCGCCTGCTGCGGCGTGCCCACCGGGCGCATCGACATGATGGCCTTCGGGCTCGGCTCCGGCATTGCCGGCCTGGGCGGCGTGGCACTCAGCCAAATTGGCAACGTCGGTCCTGACCTGGGCCAGAGCTACATCATCGACTCCTTCCTCGTGGTCGTGCTCGGCGGCGTCGGTCAACTGGCCGGCAGCGTCACGGCGGCCTTCGGGCTGGGCATCGCCAACAAGATTCTCGAACCGCAGATCGGCGCGGTACTGGGCAAGATCCTGATCCTGGCGCTGATCATTCTGTTCATTCAGAAACGTCCGCAAGGCCTCTTCGCACTCAAAGGACGGGTGATCGACTGATGAATCAGCCATTGATGGTCACTGCCGCGCAACGCGCCGGCACCCAAGTCACGATCGCGGTCGGCGTGGTGATTCTTGCCTTGCTGATCGCCCTGCCGTTGCTGTCCCTGCTACCCGAGAGCAACAGCCTGCAAGTCTCGGCCTACACCCTGACGCTGGTGGGCAAAATCCTCTGCTACGCGATCGTCGCTCTGGCACTGGACCTGGTCTGGGGCTACGCCGGCCTGCTGTCCCTCGGCCACGGACTGTTCTTCGCGCTGGGCGGTTATGCGATGGGCATGTACCTGATGCGCGAGGCGTCGGGCGACGGTCTGCCGGCGTTCATGACCTTTCTGTCGTGGACCGAACTGCCGTGGTACTGGGTCGGCACCCAGCATTTCCTCTGGGCCATGTGCCTGGTGGTCCTGGCACCGGGATTGCTGGCGCTGGTGTTCGGTTTCTTCGCCTTCCGCTCGCGGATCAAGGGCGTGTACTTCTCGATCATGACCCAGGCCCTGACCTTCGCCGGAATGCTGCTGTTCTTCCGCAACGAAACCGGCTTTGGCGGCAACAACGGTTTCACCAACTTCCGCAGCATTCTGGGGTTCAGCATCACCTCCCAGGGCACTCGCGCGATGTTGTTTCTGCTGACGGTGGCGCTGCTGGCGGGCAGCCTGTTTGTCGGCTGGCGTCTGGCCCGCAGCAAGTTCGGTCGTGTGTTGACCGCCGTGCGCGATGCGGAGAACCGTTTGATGTTCTGCGGCTACGATCCGCGCGGTTTCAAGCTGTTTGTCTGGGTGTTGAGCGCCGTGCTGTGCGGGCTGGCCGGGGCGTTGTACGTGCCGCAGGTGGGCATCATCAACCCGAGCGAAATGTCGCCGACCAACTCCATTGAAGCGGCCGTCTGGGTCGCGCTGGGCGGTCGCGGCACGCTGATCGGCCCACTGCTCGGCGCCGGTCTGGTCAATGGCATGAAGAGCTGGTTCACCGTGGCCTTCCCTGAATACTGGCTGTTCTTCCTCGGCGCGCTGTTCATCGTGGTGACGCTGTACCTGCCCAAAGGCGTGATCGGCCTGATCAAGAAAAGGGGCGAGCAATGAAAGTGACTCCCACGCCCGCATTCGACCCAGTGCTTGATCCAAACAGCGACGCCGGTACCAGCCGCGACGCCATCGGTCTCGGCCAGGCTGCCGGCAAGGGCCTGAACACGCTGCACGGCACCATCCTGACGCTGGAAGACATCAGCGTCAGCTTCGACGGCTTCAAGGCCCTCAACGATCTGAATCTGTACATCCGCGTCGGCGAGCTGCGCTGCATCATCGGCCCCAACGGCGCGGGCAAGACCACGCTGATGGACGTGATCACCGGCAAGACCCGCCCCAGTCACGGCAAGGCCTGGTTCGGCGAAACCCTGGACCTGACCAAGATGAGCGAAGTGCAGATCGCCCAGGCCGGCATCGGCCGCAAGTTTCAGAAACCGACGGTGTTTGAAGCGCTGAGCGTGTTCGAAAACCTGGAGCTGGCGCAGAAGACCGACAAATCGGTGTGGGCCAGCCTGCGGGCAAAGCTCAATGGCGAACAGCGCGACCGCATCGACGAGGTGCTGGAGACCATTCGCCTGACCGCGTCGATGTCGCGCCCCGCCGGGCTGTTGTCCCACGGTCAGAAGCAGTTTCTGGAGATCGGCATGTTGCTGGTCCAGGACCCGCAACTGCTGCTGCTCGACGAGCCTGTCGCCGGCATGACCGACGCCGAAACCGAATTCACCGCCGAGCTGTTCAAAAGCCTGGCCGGCAAGCACTCGCTGATGGTGGTCGAGCACGACATGGGCTTCGTCGGCACCATCGCCGACCACGTCACCGTCCTGCACCAAGGGAGTGTGCTGGCGGAAGGATCGCTGGAAGACGTGCAGGCGGATGACAGAGTTATCGAAGTGTATTTGGGGCGGTAAACCGCCCAGCGGCAAGCTTTTAGCTGCAAGCGGCGAGCTGAAGCCAAACGCATGACCCGCTTTTTCTTGCAGCTTGCAGCTTGCAGCTGATGAATCCGAGGAAATCAAATTGTTAACCGTCAGTCAGCTGCATCAATTCTACGGCGGCAGCCACATCCTCCGCGGCCTGTCGTTTGACGTAAAAATCGGTGAGGTCACGTGCCTGCTCGGTCGTAACGGCGTGGGCAAGACCACGCTGTTGAAAGTGCTGATGGGGCTGCTGCCCGCCAAAGAAGGCGTGGTGCAGTGGGAAGGCAAGCCGATCACCGGTTTCAAGCCCCACCAGCGCGTGCATTCCGGCATCGCCTACGTGCCCCAGGGCCGGGAGATTTTCGGGCGGCTGACCGTTGAGGAAAACCTGCTCATGGGCCTGTCACGCTTTCCGGGATCGGAGGCGAAGGAAGTCCCGGCGTTCATCTACGAGCTGTTCCCGGTGTTGCTGCAGATGAAGCACCGGCGCGGTGGCGACCTGTCCGGCGGTCAACAACAGCAACTGGCGATCGGTCGCGCCCTCGCCAGTCGCCCTCGCCTGCTGATTCTCGACGAACCCACCGAAGGCATTCAGCCCTCGGTGATCAAAGAAATCGGCGCGGTGATCAAAAAGCTCGCCGCCCGCGGTGACATGGCGATCCTGCTGGTCGAGCAGTTCTACGACTTTGCCGCCGAGCTGGCGGACCAGTACATCGTCATGTCCCGCGGCGAGATCGTGCAGCAGGGGCGCGGCGAAAACATGGAGGCCGAAGGCGTTCGGGGTCTGGTCACCATTTAATTAATGCGCCGATCAGCTAAGGTACTGACCTTCGATAAAACGATAATCGACTTATGAATCTTCCTGCCCACACCGCCCTGTTCACCCCCAGCTGGCATGCCGAGCTGGAGCTGGCGTATGGGCGTTTCGGCGACAGTACGCGCCCGACCCAGCGACGCCACAAAGGTCCGTTGCGGGTGCAAAAGCATCTGTACGCCGAAGGCCCGCAGGTCTGCCAGCACATCATCGTTCACCCGCCGGGCGGCATTGCCGGCGGCGATCGGCTGGACATCAGCGCCAGCGTCGGCGCCAACGCCTGGGCACAACTGACCAGCCCCGGCGCAGCGAAGTGGTACCGCGCAGCGGGTCCGGCCTATCAGCAACTGGACCTAAAAGTCGCTGCAGGCGGCACGCTGGAGTGGCTGCCGCAGGAATCCATCGTGTTCAGCGAGGCGAAGGCTGAACTGACCACGCGGATCGATCTGGAAGGCGACGCCCGGCTGTTCTACTGGGACGTGGTTGCGCTGGGCCGGCCGGCCAGTGGGGAGCGTTTCGATCAGGGCCACTTTCAGGCGCATCTGGATATCCGGCGTGACGGCAAGCTGTTGTGGCACGAGCGCCAGCGCATCGTCGGCAATGACGGCTTGCTGGATTCGCCTATCGGCCTGGCCGGCAAGCCAGTGTTCGCGACGCTGATCGTGACCGGGGAAATCGACGCAGAATTGATGGAGCGCTGCCGCGAGCTGGCCGCACATTCAGCCGTACGCGGCGACCTCAGCCAGTTGCCAGGGTTGATCATCGCCCGCTGCCTGGCAGACGAAGCCCTGCACGCGCGGGCCTGGCTGATTGAATTATGGAAGCTGCTGCGCCCTGCCCTGTTGGGCCGCGAAGCAGTCGCGCCGAGGATTTGGAGTACTTGATGGAGCGCGTTCCCCGATCCGCTCCCTCGGGAACACGCATAGACATCCTGTAGGAGTGAGCTTGGTCTGGGCCGCATCCGGACGATAGCGATCCGTCAGATAGGAATATGCCTCTGACACACCGCAATCGCGAGCAAGCTCACTCCTACAAGTACATTGCAGCGCTGACTTATTCAGCTATTTAAGACGGACAAAACCCATGGATCTGACCCCACGCGAAAAAGACAAGATGCTGATCTTCACCGCAGGCCTGGTCGCCGAGCGACGGCTGGCACGCGGTGTGAAGCTTAATTACCCGGAAGCGATGGCCTTCATCTCCGCCGCCCTGCTGGAAGGTGCGCGTGACGGCCAGACCGTCGCCGACCTGATGCACTACGGCACCACCCTGCTGACCCGTGAACAGGTGATGGAAGGCATCCCGGAAATGATCCCGGAGATCCAGGTCGAGGCGACCTTCCCGGATGGCACCAAACTGGTCACCGTGCATCAGCCGATTGCCTGAACGGCCCATTGAACCTGAGAAGCCCGTTGAAACAGCCACACAGGAACCCGTGGAAACGAACATGACCTATTCGATCCGTGACGCTTTGCTGACTGACATGCCTGCCGTGCTGGCGATCTACAACGACGCCGTGCTCAATACCACGGCGATCTGGAACGAGCAGCCGGTGGACCTTGCCAACCGCGAAACCTGGTTTGCTGCGCGCCAGGCACAGGCGTACCCGATTCTGGTCGCCGTCGACGACGAGGATCAGGTGCTGGGCTATTCGTCGTTCGGCGACTGGCGACCCTTCGAGGGGTTTCGTCACACCGTCGAGCACTCGGTTTACGTGCGCGCCGATCAACGGGGCAACGGCCTGGGTCCGCTGCTGATGAAAGCGCTGATCGAACGCGCCCGCGCCTGCGACAAGCACATGATGGTCGCGGCCATCGAAAGCGGTAATGCGGCGTCGATTCACCTGCACGAGCGCCAAGGGTTTATCACCACCGGGCAAATGCCCCAGGTGGGCACCAAGTTCGGTCGCTGGCTGGACCTGACCTTCATGCAGCTGGACCTGTCGCCCGGCGCCTCTGCCCCACCTTCGCAAGCGCCCGGCCTCACGCCTGTCGCCTGAATGTTCATTCTGAAAGGATTTCGCCCATGAATGCCGCCCACTTACGCCGTGTCACGTCTGAAAGCTTCGCGCATTACCGCTCAGGCCTGGTGGCGCTGTTGCTGGACGCCGTCCGCCACGGGGCCTCGGTCGGCTTCATGGCCGATCTCGGCGCTGAAGAGGCGGCCACGTGGTGGGACGGGGTCAAGGCCGAGGTTGAGCAGGGTGACGTGCTGCTCTGGGTGGTGGCAGAGGAAGACCAGGTGCTGGCGACGGTGCAACTGGCGCTGTGCCAGAAGGCCAATGGCCTGAACCGCGCGGAGGTACAGAAATTGCTGGTGCTCAGTCAGGCACGCCGGCGCGGGCTGGCGACGCAGTTGATGACCGCCGTGGAACAGGCAGCGCAGCAGCAACAGCGCGGGCTTTTGTTTCTGGACACACTGGCCGGTTCCGATGCCGAAGATTTCTATCGCGCGTCGGGGTATGAGCTGTCTGGCCTGCTGCCGGACTACGCCTGCAACCCCGACGGCGAGTACAAGGCCACGGCCATTTACTACAAGTTACTGTCGAGGAAGAGCGCATGATTCCTGGTGAATACCAGATCCAGCCCGGCGACATCGAGCTCAACGCCGGTCGCCGGACCATCATCCTTAGCGTCGCCAACAGCGGAGACCGGCCAATTCAGGTCGGCTCGCACTTTCATTTTTTCGAAACCAACGACGCCCTGACCTTCGACCGCGCCGCCAGCCGGGGCATGCGCCTGAACATCCCCGCCGGCACCGCCGTGCGCTTCGAGCCGGGACAGGCGCGGGAAGTGGAACTGGTGGACCTGGCCGGGTTGAGGCGGGTTTTCGGGTTTGCGGGAAGAGTTATGGGTGAACTGTAAAACGCGTTCACTTTCCAGCCAGGTCAAGCTGCAAGCGCCAAGCCACAAGCCACAAGCGCCAAGCACAGCAGTCCGCGGCGTACACAACATTCGCTTTTACTTGCCGCTTGCCGCTTGAGGCTTGCCGCTTTGATTCGAGGAACGAAGTATGAAGATCAGCCGACAAGCCTACGCCGACATGTTCGGCCCCACTGTCGGCGACCGTGTGCGTCTGGCCGACACCGAGCTGTGGATCGAGGTCGAGCAGGATTTCACCGTCTATGGCGAGGAAGTGAAGTTCGGCGGCGGCAAGGTCATTCGTGACGGCATGGGCCAGGGCCAGGGCGTGGCTGCCGAAGTCGTCGACACGCTGATCACCAACGCGCTGATCATCGATCACTGGGGCATCGTCAAAGCCGACGTTGGCCTCAAGGACGGGCGCATCGCGGCCATCGGCAAAGCCGGCAATCCGGACATTCAGCCCGGCGTGACCATCGCCATCGGCGCCGCCACCGAAGTTATCGCTGGCGAAGGCATGATCCTCACCGCCGGCGGCGTCGACACGCACATCCATTTCATCTGCCCGCAGCAGATCGAAGAAGCGCTGATGAGCGGCGTCACCACCATGATCGGCGGCGGCACCGGCCCGGCGACGGGCACCAACGCAACCACGGTCACGCCCGGCAAGTGGCACATGATGCGCATGTTGCAGGCTGCCGAAGCGTTCCCCATGAACATCGGCTTTACCGGCAAAGGCAACGTCAGCCTGCCCGAGCCGCTGATCGAACAGGTCAAGGCCGGCGCCATCGGCCTCAAGCTGCACGAAGACTGGGGCACCACGCCTGCGGCCATCGATAACTGCCTGAGCGTCGCCGATCAGTACGACGTGCAGGTCGCGATCCACACCGACACGCTGAACGAGTCCGGCTTCGTCGAAACCACACTGGGGGCGTTCAAGAACCGCACCATTCACACCTACCACACCGAAGGCGCCGGCGGCGGTCATGCACCGGACATCATCAAGGCCTGCGGCTTCCCTAACGTGCTGCCGAGCTCGACCAACCCGACCCGGCCGTTCACCCGCAACACCATCGACGAGCACCTGGACATGCTGATGGTCTGCCATCACCTGGACCCGAGCATCGCCGAAGACGTCGCGTTCGCCGAGAGCCGCATCCGCCGCGAAACCATTGCCGCCGAGGACATCCTTCACGATCTGGGCGCGTTCTCGATGCTCAGCTCCGACAGCCAGGCCATGGGCCGCGTGGGCGAAGTGATCATGCGCACCTGGCAGACCGCCGACAAAATGAAACGCCAGCGCGGCCCGCTGCCGGGGGACGGCGAAGGCAACGATAACTTCCGCGCCAAACGCTACATCGCCAAATACACCATCAATCCGGCCATCACCCACGGCATCAGCCATGAAGTGGGCTCCATTGAGGTGGGTAAATGGGCGGACCTGGTGCTCTGGCGGCCGGCCTTCTTCGGGGTGAAACCGACGCTGATCCTCAAGGGCGGCTCGATTGCCGCCAGCCTGATGGGCGACGCCAACGCTTCGATCCCGACCCCGCAACCGGTTCACTACCGCCCGATGTTTGCCAGCTACGGCAGCTCGTTACACGCCAGCAGCCTGACGTTCATCAGCCAGGCGGCCTTTGACGCCGGGGTCCCGGAGCAGCTGGGCCTGAAGAAACAGATCGGCGTGGTCAAGGGCTGCCGCAGCGTCACGAAGGCGGACCTCATCCACAACGACTACCTGCCAAAGATCGACGTCGACCCGCAGACCTACCAGGTCAAGGCCGACGGCGTGCTGTTGTGGTGCGAGCCGGCGGACGTGCTGCCGATGGCGCAGCGGTATTTTCTGTTCTAAGGGTATTAGTCCGTTTTTGTAGGAGCGTGGCTTGTCCCGCGATCTGGTGCGCAGCGCCAGTGAAATCCATGAATGCGAAGATCCAGCTATTCCGTGATCGCCGCTTTTCACGACGACTTTGTCGCCGATCGCGGGACAAGCCACGCTCCTACAATGAAAGCGTGCAAATCCGTGATGCTTCCTGCAACAACATGGCGGTACTATGCGCGCTCTCATTCAGCGCCCCGGCAGCAAGGTAGTTCCCCATGCGTCTTTCGGACTTCATCGTTCAGAATGTGGATCGCATCGTCGATGAGTGGGAACGGTTTGCGGCCACGCTGACGCCCGCCGCCGCCCAGATGAGTTCAGCCGAGCTGCGCGACCATGCCGAGGCGATCCTGCTCGCGGCGGCGCGTGACATGAACACCGCTCAGACCAAAGCCGAACGCATCGCCAAGGCGCAGGGCGAAGACATCGGCAAAACCCCGACACTCGATCAGGCCGCCTCCAGTCATGGTGAATTGCGCCATATCGTCGGGTTTGACCTGGTGCAGATGACTTCAGAGTTCCGCCACCTTCGGGCCACGGTCGTGCGCTTCTGGGCAGAAAACCAGATAGATCCACAGGTCAGTCACATCACCGACATGATCCGCTTCAACGAAGCCATCGATGAAGCCCTGGCCGAGTCGACGGCGGCCTACGCCGATCGCGTGACACGTTCCCGTGACATCTTTCTTGCCATTCTCGGTCATGACCTGCGCGCGCCCTTGCAGGCCATCGGCATGTCGTCCGAAGTGCTGATGCGCAAGACTACGCTGGCAGACGCCGAGCTTGGGTACATCAAACGCATCAAAAGCAGCAGTTTGTTGATGGGGACAATGATCAGCGACTTGCTGGAGTTTGTTCGCAGCCGTCTCGGCGTCACGCTGCCGGTCGAGCGCAAGCCCATGGAGATGACCCTGGCCTGCCGCGAGGCCATCGACGCCGCCACGGCAGGACAGCCTGATTGCAACGCAGTGTTCACCAGCACCGGTGACACCCGGGGCGAGTGGGATCGGGCACGCATCGCGCAGTTGCTGCAAAACCTGATTGGCAATGCCTTGCAGCATGGCGCGGCGACGCGGCAGGTCACCGTGAAGCTCACCGGCAGCGAAAACCATGTGAGCCTCTCGGTGCATAACGGCGGGGAGCCTATCGCGGAGGAAGCCATCGGCAGCATCTTCGACCCGCTGGTCCGCTCGGCCAACGAAAAAACCGGCATCCACAACCCTTCCACCAGCCTGGGCCTGGGGTTGTTCATCGTGAAAGAGGTGGTGAATGCCCATAACGGCAGCATCACAGTTGTGTCCAACGTCGGAGACGGCACGACGTTTAACGTGGAATTGCCGAAGAAAGGTTAATAAGCGTTGAGCAGCGAGCACAACCCGTGTGGGGAGTGAGCTTCAGTCCAGCGCTTCAATCCACAAACCGCCCCAGCCGCTGCCTGAGCATGCGGTTTTCCGCCCTGACGTGTTCGAGCTCTTGCAGAAGGTCCAGCGCCAAAGCGACGCCGTCCCATTCCAGCTGCAATTCGCGATGCAATTTGACCGCACGCCTGCCGATCGACAACGCGGCACTGTCGAACAGCCACTCATCCGGCTGCATTCCCTGGGGTTCGAGAATGCCGTGCTCGACAATCTCGATGACGAAGGCGGCCGGCAGGTCGACCACCTCACAGAACTCCTGCATGTCTATGACCAGGGTATTGCTCATGATCAGTTACTCCATTGAGCCCTCGGATCGAACGCGGCCTGCTGGGCCAGCTTCTCCCACAGCGCTTTGGTCGCCTCATCGGTGGATTTGGGCATGACGATTTTCAGTTGCGCGTACAGATCGCCGCGCTGGCCCTGCTTGTTCAGCAGACCATTGCCTTTGACCCGCAGCCGCTGACCGTTCTGACTGTCCGGGCGGATGGTCAGGTTGATCTTGCCGGTCAACGTCGGCACCGCCACCTTGGTGCCGAGGGCTGCTTCCCACGGCGCGATCGGCACCGTGATAATCAGGTCATGCCCCTCGACGTCGAACATCGGGTGCGGCGCCAGGCGGATGATCAGGTACAGATCGCCCTTCTCCCCACCGGCAACGCCCGGCGCGCCCTGCCCCTTGAGGCGGATGCGCTCCCCATCGGTGACGCCCGCGGGGATCTTCACATTCAACGTCTTGGTGATGTCGGCCATGCGCTGACCGCTGGCGCTGTGTTGCGGCACCTTGAAGCTGATCTGCTTGGACTCGGTGGAGAGGGTCTCCTCCAGAAACACCGCCAGTTCCATCTCCACGTCCTGCCCTCGACGCCCCGGGCTCTGCGCCCGACCGCCTTGCTGACCACCGCGATTACCGAAAATGGAACTGAAAAAGTCGGAGAAATCGCCGTTTTCGAAGCCGCCGCCACCAAAGCCCTGACCCGCGCCCGCGCCCGCGCCGCCGCGGCCCTGCCAGCCAGGCGGTGGCTGGAACCGGCCCTGACTGCCGTATTTGCGAATCTCGTCATATTCGGCGCGCTTTTCAGGGTCGCTGAGCGCTTCATACGCTTCGGAGGCTTCTTTGAATTTGTCTTCCGCGCCAGGCTCTTTGCTGACGTCGGGGTGATACTTGCGCGCGAGCTTGCGATAGGCGGTCTTGATCGTCTTCTCGTCCGCCGTCGGCTCTACGCCAAGGATCTTGTAATAGTCTTTGAAGTCCATCTGACGATCACCCAATTCTGGAATATCCAGCCCAGTCCGCAGCGTGTTCCACATGTGAACGCTGGCTGCGTTGAACGTTGCAATGTTATCGGCACGCCGTCCCGCGAATTGAAACGCTGTCCAGACCGGCCAAATGCATTAAGAGTTGCCTGCTAGATTGGGGCTCGGTGCCACAGTTCAAGCCAAGGGCCGGAAATAGATGCCGGACGGGCGATAAACCGACGTTTCGCGCTACGCATCCGGCGCGCACTCGCATACACTGCGCGGCCGTTTTTTGACTGGTATGCAAAGCAGATGAGCACTCCATCCCCGGCCCGTGCCCTTGGCATCGATTTTGGCACGTCCAACTCCACGGTCGGCTGGCTACGCCCTGGAGTGGAAACGCTGATCGCACTGGAGGACGGCAAGATCACGCTGCCCTCGGTGGTCTTTTTCAACATCGAAGAGCGCCGCCCGGTCTACGGTCGTCTTGCGCTTCACGAGTACCTCGAGGGCTACGAAGGCCGCCTGATGCGCTCGCTCAAGAGCCTGCTGGGTTCCAAGTTGATCAAGCACGACACCAGCGTGCTCGGGACAGCGATGCCGTTCAAGGACCTGCTCGGGCTGTTCATCGGCGAACTTAAAAAGCGTGCTGAAGCTGCTGCCGGTCATTCCTTTGAGCACGTCGTGCTGGGCCGTCCCGTGCATTTCGTCGATGACGACGCTGCCGCCGACCAGGAGGCAGAAGACACGCTGGCCGATGTGGCGCGCAAGATCGGCTTCAGGGAGGTTTCCTTCCAGTTCGAGCCCATCGCAGCGGCCTTCGACTACGAGTCAACGCTGAACCGTGAAGAGCTGGTGCTGATCGTCGACATCGGCGGCGGTACGTCGGACTTCTCGCTGGTGCGCCTGTCGCCGGAGCGTCGCCTGATTGATGACCGTCACACCGACATCCTCGCCACGGGCGGCGTGCACATCGGCGGTACCGACTTCGACAAGCAGCTGAGCCTGCAGGGCGTGATGCCGCTGTTTGGTTATGGCAGCCGGATGAAAAGCGGCGCCTACATGCCAACCAGCACACACATGAACCTGGCGACCTGGCACACGATCAACTCGGTGTATTCGCAAAAGTCGCAACTGGCGCTGGGCAGCATGCGCTATGACATCGAAGACACCCAGGGCATTGATCGGCTGTTCAGACTGATCGATCAACGCGCCGGTCACTGGCTGGCGATGGAAGTCGAAGAAACCAAGATCCAGCTGACCCACTCGGAAAATCGCCTGGTGCCGATGGACCGCGTCGAGCCCGGCCTGAGCGTGGACCTCACGCGGCAGTTGTTCGAATCGTCAATTGACGCCTTGCTCGAACGCGTGCGCGGCAGTGTGACGAATCTGTTGAATGACGCAGGCGTGGGTGTGACCGATGTCGACACCGTGTTCTTCACCGGCGGCTCCAGCGGCATCCCGGCCCTGCGCAACAGCGTCGCCGCCATGCTGCCCAAGGCCCGGCACGTCGAGGGCAACATCTTCGGCAGCATCGGCAGCGGGCTGGCGATCGAAGCCAAGAAGCGTTACGGCTGATCCCCCGCGGGGCGCTTGTAGGACTGGCTTTAGCCGGGAAGGCGTCAGGTGTCACGCCGCAAAATTGATGGTGTCTGCGCAGGCCTCTTCCCGGCTGAAGCCGGTCCTACACATCGCAGGCGCATCGTAGGACTGGCTTTAGCCGGGAAGGCGTCAGGCGTCACGCCGCGAAATTGAGGGTGTCCGCGCAGGCCTCTTCCCGGCTGAAGCCGGTCCTACTGAACATCGCGGCCCCACTGACTGACCGTGTGTACTTTGTGGGACCGGCTTTAGCCGGGAAGGCGTCGGGTGTCATGCGGCAAAATTGAGGGTGTTCGCGCAGGCCTCTTCCCGGCTGAAGCCGGTCCTACTGAATATCGCGGTCCCACTGACTGACCGTGTGCACTTTGTGGGACCGGCTTTAGCCGGGAAGGCGTCAGGTGTTACACCGCAAAAGTGAGGTTGTCTGCGCAGGCCTCTTCCCGGCTGAAGCCGGTCCTACTACATCGCGGGCGCATCGTAGGACTGGCTTTAGCCGGGAAGGCGTCAGGCGCCACGCCGCGAAGTTGAGGCTGTCCGCGCAGGCCTCTTCCCGGCTGAAGCCGGTCCTACTGAACATCGCGGTCCCACTGACTGACCGTGTGCACTTAGTGGGACCGGCTTTAGCCAGGAAGGCGTCAGGCGTCACGCCGCAAAATTGAGGGTGTCCGCGCAGGCCTCTTCCCGGCTGAAGCCGGTCCTACACATCGCAGGCGCATAGTAGGACTGGTTTTAGCCGGGAAGGCGTCGGGTGTCACGCCGCGAAATTGAGGGTGTCTGCGCAGGCCTCTTCCCGGCTGAAGCCGGTCCTACACATCGCAGGCGCATCGTAGGACTGGCTTTAGCCGGGAAGGCGTCAGGTGTCATGCCGCGAAATTGAGGGTGTCTGTAGTGGTCAACTAATTCCGGACACCTCGATAGGTTGTTTCAAGGCCACCGTCCGTTCGTAAACGGTCGGTGGC